>CAZQLE010000035.1:0-24028 GCA_964593905.1 uncultured Anaerolineaceae bacterium
GATCTTACTTGTATCCGTTGCTGCCGGGCTGATCGCGACCCTGATCCGATCTTGGTATCTACGTCGATCTTTAACATTTCCATCTCTTCGGTATGAATGGCTGGTCGTTGTTGCTGTGCTGCCGCAAATCCTGGCCTTTCAGTTTCCTGCGGTGGGCAGCCGTCTATCGAATGATCTATCATCCGATATTCTGGTGGGTTCTCAGGCGGCGTTATTTGTTTTTGCCTGGGCCAACCTGGCTGCTCCGGGTTTCGTCCGCATGGGTCTGGGGTTGCTGATGAATTTTGCGGTGATTGTGCTCAATGGCGGTTGGATGCCAATGAGCATCGAGACACTTCAACGGCTTCTGCCAAACCTTCCCGCCGGCGTTGTTGAACCCGGTATGCGCCTGGTCTTGACCAAGGATGTTCTTCTACCTTCGGGCACGATCTGGCTTGAAGAATTATGTGACCGTTTCATCCTGCCGGGTTGGATCCCGTATCAAGTGGCTTTTAGTTTAGGGGATGTTTTGATCGCTTTAGGTGCTTTTTATCTGCTCTGGTCGTTAAGCAGCTCACCACAGGAGAAATAAAATGGCCTTACTATCTAGCTCTGCTTATATTTCAACTTTGCCCGTGCGCTCAATTCGCGATAACACTCCCGATACGCGCGCCGAGTGCAGTCGTCTGCTTCATGCAGCGGTGGTCAATAAGCGTTTCTGCGAATCACTGCTTTCCAATCCGCTTGCTTCAATTGAAGCCGGCTATTGCGGCGAAAAATTTCATTTCACCCGCGAACAAAAAGAACGGGTGAATGAGATTCGCGCTGCCTCGCTAGAAGACTTTGCAGCTCAATTGATGCAACTGGTGGAACGCCCGGTGATTTGCGAATACGCTTATCTGGCGAAACACTAGTTACTGGCTCTTCGCTTCTCTATTTAATGGAAACATCATGAACAAGCCAGCCTCCGTCGTTGTGCAACACGCTCCTGCGCGAGATTCGCAAAATAATCTTCTCGGGCATTGGCAGATTATGCCCCCGGATCTCTGCTTGATTCCGATCGACAATGATAATCGGCAAAGCAGTCTTGGGATTCTGGTTGCGGATCAAGATCGAATTTGCGAGGTTCGCAGAGGTGGAATCCTGGATTTTCCCAGGAATGGCACCAATGAACTGGCGGCATTATCCATTCATAATGGACCATTTGATAAAGCTCTTGAGGATTCGTATATAACCACGTTGTTGAAACTGGCAGAAGTGATTGATCACTGCCATCCGTTTACCCGCTGTCATGCTCAGCGCACCTCCCTGTGGGCGCATCATCTGGCTTTGAAACTTGGATTGGACCCAATTGTTATTGACCAGATTGCAATGGCGGGAAAACTGCATGATATTGGCAAGGTGGTTGTTCCACAGGAAATTTTGCTAAAACCGGATCGATTGACGGTTGAAGATTGGGAGCAGGTTAAACGGCATCCCATCTTTGGGGCGGTATTATTGGAACCGGTCGATCAGTTTCGTGAAATCATCCCCGCGGTTCGGTACCATCATGAATGTTATGATGGCAAGGGGTACCCGGATGGCATTGGGGGTGAAGAAATACCGCTCATGGCGCGCATCATCAGTGTGGCAGATGCCTACACAACCATGACGGATGGACGTGTGTACCGTCGGGCGTCGACTCCACAAGAAGCGGCCACCGAACTGATCCGCTGTAGTGGAACCCAGTTTGATCCGCAGATTGTCGAAGTGATGGTTGAAGCGATATGGGGGAATGACATCGTCGAGAAAACGTCGCCATAATCATCTAATATGCGGGCAAGGAGTTGCCGCTTTGGTAACTGGCATGGCCGGGACGGGGAGGTCTCGGCCGTGCTGTTTAACCCCCTGTTTTGAAAAAGTCTTTTTACGCTGGCACAGTTCGTTCTGCCTGGTTTTAATGCCCAACACCATTCTGGCTTTCGTGTGCACCCACCCCCCGGCGGAACCAGACCGGGCAGGGTTGGCTCGCCGCTGCATTTGGGGCCAGGCTGCGGCGGGCCGGTAAATTTACCCCGGCAAATCTTGATCTGTAAAAAATTTTGGCGGTAAAATGGAGAAGGCATTCCGGTTTCTTTAAAAATCAGGTCTTGCCAGGAAAATCCATGTCTGTGAGTTGGAGGGTGCATGAAACGGTGGGGTGCAATTGAAGCAGGTGGGACAAAATTCGTTTGTGCAGTGGTGGGTGAAAACGGCAAAATCATTTCTGAAACACGCTTTCCAACCACGGTTCCCGAGGAGACTTTACAGCGAACGGTTGATTTTTTCCGTGAGCAAGAGCATGAGGGTGCGCTGACTTCGATTGGAATTGGGGCATTTGGCCCGGTGGACCTGGACCCGGCATCGCCACAGTGTGGCTTTATTACCACAACCCCCAAGCCCCACTGGAGTTTTGTGGATTTGAAGGGCGCTATTGCACGCGGTTTGCAAAAACCGGTGGTAATGGATACGGATGTTAATGCGGCTGCCTACGGCGAGTATACCCTCAGTATGCATCCCCGTCAGGATGATCCGCTGGTTTATATGACGGTGGGCACGGGCGTGGGGGTGGGGGTGATCGTCAATGGCCGGCCATTGCACGGGCTAATTCACCCTGAGGTCGGGCATACTTTAATTCCTCACAACCGGGCCGATGACCCCTTTGAAGGCGGCTGCCCGTTTCATGGTGATTGTCTGGAAGGCCTGGCGGCCGGCCCTGCCATGCGCCGGCGCTGGGGTGTTCCTGCCGAACAGCTTCCTGATGAGCACCCGGCCTGGGTGTTGGAGAGCCGCTACATTGCCCTGGCAGTCAGCAATTTGATCTGCACCCTGTCTCCGCGGCGGATTATCCTGGGCGGCGGTGTGTTGCAACGGTCGATTTTGTACCCGCTGATTCGGGCGGAGGTTGTGCGGTTGTTAAACAACTATGTGAAAACAGACCGGTTGACCAGCGGTGTGGATCAATATATCATTGCCCCAACGCTGGGAAATTATGCCGGTGTGCTGGGTGCGGTTGCCCTGGCGCGGGATTTTGGATCGTAACAGGCCGGGGGAAAAAGACTTTTTTCACGATGGCTGAACGGCGGGCCTACGATAAGGTTAATTGGGATGGATCAATATCTTTCTGCTCTAAAAATTACGCCGCTTTTTCGTGATTACGTCTGGGGCGGCGGCCGGCTGCGGCCGGGAGAGAGAACCGCTGAGGCGTGGGTGGTGTATGAAGGCGCGGTGATCGCAGAGGGTGCGCTGTCTGGCAAGACCCTGGGTGAGGCCGCGGCTGTTTATGGCGCCGATCTGTTGGGCAGCCGCGCGGTGGAACACACCGGGCTGCGGTTTCCTTTGTTGATCAAACTGCTCGACTGCGCCGACTGGCTGTCGCTGCAGGTGCACCCGAACGATGAGCAGGCGGTGCAGTTGGAGGGCGCAGACCATTTTGGCAAAACCGAGGCCTGGCATTTTATCGACGCAGATGCGGGTGCGCAGATTATTTGTGGCTTAAAACCCGGCATGGATCGTGACCGGGTGCGGCGCGCCATTCAAGACGGCACGATTCTGGATCATGTTCAATATTTGCCGGTCAGCGCCGGAAACAGTGTTCTGATTCAGAGCGGTACGATCCATGCGTTGGGCCCTGGAATGCTGCTTTATGAGGTGCAGCAGACTTCGGATATTACTTACCGGGTGTTCGATTGGAACCGGCCGGCTTCGGCGGGCAGAAAGCTGCATATCGAACAGTCGATGGCGGTGGTGAACCCGGCGCAGCAGGTTGAAATGGTATCTGCGCTGGCGGGTGAAGGAGACCGGGAAGTGGTGCGCAGCGGTTATTTCGCCTTGCGGGTGGGCAGCGGCTGTCTGGAATGGGATACGCAGGGAGCGTCATTCCATGTGGTCACTGCCACTGCGGGGGGGCTCAGGGTGAACGGCCGCGGCTGGGCAGCCGAACTGCCGTATTTGAGCAGCCTGGTGGTGCCGGCCTGTTGCGGCGCCTATCAGGTAGAGACTGCCCCTGGCGGCAGGGCGCTGTGTGCAGCGGTGGATGGGTGAAGTTTTAAAACCATCAGGCGCCATACACACCCCCTGGCCGGGGTTATGTGTGGCGCCTGATGGTTGTTTTGAAAAGTAAACTCAGGCCGATCTGTAAGCCGCATTCTGTCCAGCGAAGATATCGCCTGGATGATCATCTCTCTGGGCCGGCAATTTCTTGCCAGCTCAAGCAGCCTACCCGGGACTCAACGGAAACGAGCAGTTTCCGGCTTTCCGCAGAAAGACTTATCCCTGCTTGGCCTTGCTCCAGATGGGGGTTACCTGGCCGCCGCATCGCTGCGAACGCCGGTGGTCTCTTACACCACCTTTTCACCCTTGCCTTCTTACGAAGGCGGTTTGTTTCTGTGGCCCTTATCCGGCAGGTTGCCCCGCCCCGGACGTTATCCGGCATCTTGCTCATGGGAGTGCGGACTTTCCTCGACGCGAAACTCCGCCGCGCCGCGATCATCCGATCAGCCTGAGTTTCATTAACTATACCGTGATCTACCCCTCGCGTCAATAAAACCACTTTGCAGTTTGCAGGTTGTCTGTTTCTCTCGGGGAGATATGAAAAAGCCTCGTTTTGTGTGCCGCCTTACCCGGCCAGTGTGCCCGCAATTGAACCGCTGCCGCCGGCCACCGGGGGGAAGAAATCAAGCTCATCGCTTTCGGCCAGGCGGGTTTCAAAACCATCTGTCAGGGTGGGAACCTCATTGCCGTTAACAAAGACATGCACATGGGCGTGCAGTTCTCCGGCGTCATTCAGCCAGTGAGTGCGCAGCATCGGATAGCTTTTTACAATTTCTTCAATTGCCGCGCGGACTGTGACGCCAGGGGGTAGAGAAACCTCAAGGTTCTTTTGTCCGGCCAGTAGCTTAAAAGTGGCGTACAGTGTGATTTTCATGCCTTGCTGCTCCATGTGGGCATATGTCCCATATTTTGCCGGCCCGGTTTGCCGGGGTTTTTGCTTCTAAAAAACCGGGTGTTTTCAACCGCTCTAATTTTATCAACAATATGCCTCAGGGCATATTCTGAGGGGGAAAGAATGTGCATATTGGCAATTAACCCGGCTGGTATAATTTATTTATGCCCATACAACTCTTGCCAGACGAGGTTGCTTCGCAAATTGCCGCCGGTGAGGTGGTGGAGCGCCCGGCCTCTGTTGTGAAAGAACTGGTAGAAAATGCGCTGGATGCCGGCGCCAGTCAAATTTCGGTGCGAATCGAGCAGGCCGGACGACGGCTGATTGAAGTGGCCGACGATGGCTGCGGCATCAGCCCCGATCAGCTTGGCCTGGCGGTGATGCGCCATGCGACCAGCAAGCTGCGCAAGGCCGAAGACCTGTTTCATATCTCCACCCTGGGTTTTCGCGGCGAAGCGCTGGCCTCAATTGGGTCGGTAGCTCGTTTGACCCTTACCTCTTGCACGCAGGACCACACAATTGGCGCGCGCTTGCTGGTGGATGGCGGCCGGGTGGAGGCCGTTGGTGAAACCGGCGCAGCGGTGGGCACGGTGGTGCGGGTTGAAGATTTGTTTTTTAATGTTCCCGCACGTCTGAAATTTATTAAAAGTGATACCACCGAGCGCCAGCAAATTGAAGCGCTGGTCACCCGGTATGCCCTGGCGTATCCGCAGACCCGTTTTGCGTTGGATGTTGACGGCCGGACGGTTTTGCGCACCAGCGGGAACGGCAACCGGCGTGAAGTGTTGGCGAACCTGTATCAGGTTGAGATTGCGCGCCAGATGCTGGCTGTTTCTTTTGAAGAACCCGGTCTGGCAATTGAGGGCTTTATCAGCCCGGTTGCGGTCACCCGTTCCAACCGGCGTGAGATCATTTTCTTTGTCAATGGCCGCCCGGTGCAAGATGCGGCGTTGATTTCGGCTCTGCTGAATGCGTATCGGACCCTGTTGATGGTGGGCCGTTACCCGCTGGCCGTTCTGTTTGTGACCCTGGACCCCGAAGAGGTGGATGTGAATGTTCACCCGGCCAAGGCCGAGGTCCGTTTTCGCAGCCCCGATCGGGTTTTTTCGGCGGTGCAGCGGGCGGTGCGGCGCGGGCTGCTGGCCTATTCTCCGGTTCCGGGGGTGCAGCCTGCCGGCTGGGGCGGCAGTGCCCGCCCCACAAATGAGACGCTGCCAATGCGCTGGAACACCCCGCAGACTTCTTCTGCGGGGCCGCTTTGGCCGGATGGAGGAACCCAACCCCAGGCGCCCGAACTTGAAAGCGCGTCTGGCGCACAGCCCGCCGCCGGGGCGACGGGGCCGGCTTCTGCGCCGCTGGCGCGGCTGCCGTTGATGCGCCTGATCGGCCAGGTGGGCGGCACTTACCTGGTGGCCGAGGGGCCCGATGGACTGTATCTGATTGACCAACATGCCGCCCATGAGCGGGTTTTGTTTGAACGATATGTGCATCAGTTGGGTGGTCCGGTGCCTGCCCAGGCCCTGTTGGAACCGGTGGTGATGCAGCTTCCGGCGTATACGGCCGGTTTGTTGGAAGAGCAGTTGCCAGGCCTGGAACGGCTGGGTTTTGAGGTGGAGTTGTTTGGCCCCGGAGCTTTTCGCATTCGCGCCATTCCGGCTTTTCTTTCAGGGGCCGACCCACAGGCGGCGGTGCGGGTGATTGTGGAAGATTTTGAAGAGGATGAAGCACCTTTGCAGGCCGAGCGTGAGGCCCGTCTGGCGGCGCGCATTTGCAAGCGCGTGGCCGTTAAAGGCGGCCAGACGCTCTCGCTTGAAGAACAGCGCAGCCTGTTGCAAGACCTTGAAAATTGCCAGTCTCCGCGCACTTGCCCGCACGGCCGGCCTACCATGATCCATCTTTCGGTAGATTTGCTGGAACGCCAGTTTGGGCGGCGAGGTGCACGTTAGCAGTGTGTGAGAGAGAGAATCTTCTCTTGCAGTGGGGAGTTTTGGATGTTGAATCACCCGGCCACAGGAAATGTGGTGGGCTTAAGGAGAAAAAAAAGATGCAATTAGTGACGGATCGTGGAGCGGATTTGTTGCCTGAACAGATGGAAGGTCTGGATATTCACTATACCCCGCTGCGGATTACCCTGGAGGGGAAGACGTATGTCAGCGGTGTGGATATTGAACCTGAAGCGTTCTATCGGATGTTGAGCGAAACGGAAGCGTTTCCGACCACCTCACAGCCTTCTGCGGGCGAGTTTGCAGAGTTGTATCGCAAACTGGCGGCCACCGACCCGGATATTTTGTCGCTGCATATTTCTTCGGGTTTGAGCGGTACGGTCAATGCGGCCCGCGCCGGGGCGGTGATGGTGCCCGAAGCCAATGTGACCATTTATGATTCAAAGACCCTGGGCAGCCCGTTGGGCTGGCAGGTGCAAAGCGCGGCCCGGGGGCTTAAGGCGGGCATTCCATTGGAGCGCATCCTGGCAAAATTGGATAAGATGCGCGCCGAAGTGGATGGTATGTATACTCTCAACAGTTTGAAATATCTTATCCACGGCGGCCGGATCAGCCATCTTAAGGGCCTGATGGCGGCGCTGCTTAACATCAAACCCATTATCGGGGTGGATAAAGTGACCGGAATGTATATCCCGTATGGTCAGGAAGTGACCCTGAAACGGGCATTAAATAAAATGGTGGACCGGGCTGCCCAGCGTTATGGTGAAACCACCCCGCTGCGTGTGCAGGTTCTGCACGGCAATAACCCCGAGGCGGTGGAGTATTTGCAGGAACGCATGAAAAGCCGCCTGGACTGTGTTTTTGACGGCGTGATTCATATTGCGGTTGCGCTGGGCGCCCATACTGGCCCGTCAATGGCGGGCATGTCGGTGGGCCCGCGCGCGTTATTTGAAGATGGAATGTAGACCGGGGTGAAGCACTAAAGCGCTTGCACCAGTGCCGGCAGGATCTCTGCTGCATTTCCTTGCAATAATACATCGGCCGACGCATCCAGCGCGGTCGATGTTGCATTAATCAGCATCAACCGCGCGCCGTGCTGCAGGGCCAGTTGGGGGAGCAGATTGGCCGGTGAGACTTCGAGCGAGGAGCCCACCACCAGCACCAGATCGGCGGCCTGGCAATAAAACTCGGCCGCAGCCCACACGTCGCCGGGGAGCAGCTCTTCAAACAGGACGATATCGGGCTTGAGCACCCGTGCGCAGCGCGGGCAGCGCGGCAGGCCGTTGGGTTGGGTGAGCGCGGTTTTGAATTGGAGGGCCGGCAGGGTGGTGTGGCAATGGAGGCAGGTCATGGTTTCGAGTGAGCCGTGGATCTCGAGCACTTCTTTGGAGCCGGCGCGCTGGTGTAAACCATCAATGTTCTGCGTGAGGACCGCCGATAGAAGGCGGCGCTGCTCCAGTTCGGCCAGGGCGGTGTGGGCCGGGTTGGGCCCGGCAGCCCAGATCTGATTTAACAGGGGGCGCAGCCAGTCGTAAAAACGGGCCGGGTTATCACGAAAGGTGGATAGCGACGCCGTCTGCATGGGGTCGAAACGGCTCCACAGCCCGCTGCCGGCCGAGCGAAAGTCGGGGATGCCCGACGGTGTAGAGATGCCCGCCCCGGTAAACGCCACGGCGCGCCGGCTGGCGGCCAACAGTTGGGCAGCCGCAGGAAGGGCGACAGACCAGGCGGGGCTCATTTTTGAGCGCTGATTTTTTCGCTGAACAGGTCGGCCAACTGGGCGTATTGTCTTGCCAGCAGGCTTTCAGGCTGAACCGTGGTGAGGGGCACATTGCGCATGGCGGCCTGATATGCCATTTCGGGGGCGGGGGGAATGAGCAGTGTCACCGGCATGCCCAGTTTTTCTTGCACCTGGGCGATGGAGAGTTGAATATCGGCGCGCACCCGGTTTTGGATGACCACTGAAAGATAGCGTGATTTGCCAAACCCGCGATCGTTTAGCTCTTCGATCAGGCGGCGGGTGCGTTCGACAATGCCGGGGAAAGGCTCGGTGACGACCAGAATTTCGGGGAAGAGTTCGAGCAGGGTGTCGAGATTATTTAAGGTGGGCACACCCAGATCGACCAGGGTGAGCGGGCTGAGGGTTAGCGCGTGCTGCAAGATGGCGGTCAACTGGGCGGTGCACGAAGCGAGCTCGACATCGTTCAGGTCATAGGAGGCCATCAACAGACGCGGGCCATAGGTGGTGCGGACGCACTCTGCTTCGACCAGTTTGGTGGTGATGGCATCGGGGTTGGAATTCAAGAGTTTGTTCAAGCCATCGGCGCCGGCAAAACCCAGGTCCATGGCCCAGGTGCCGTTGCCGGGGCGCAGCTCAATGGCGAGCGGGTCAATTTTTGCGCGCTGGGCCAGGCTGATAGCCAGATTCAACACCAGGGTGGAAACGCCCATCCCGCCGCGGGGTGCGACCACCCCCACCATATAACCGCGCGGGGCGGCCGGCTCGGCCGCCGGGGGTTGTGGGGTGCGGCCTTTGCCGCGGGCCAGCAATGATTTAACCCGGGCCAGCAGTTCGGCCGGATGAATGGGCTTGGTGAGATAATCATCGACCCCGGCCTCAAAACCGGCCACCCGGTCTTCAACCTGGCTGCGGGCGGTGAACATGAGAATGGGAATATGGGTGGTGAGCGGGTTCTGCCGCAACTTGCGGGTGACCATATAGCCGTCAGTATCGGGCATCATCACATCCAGGAGGATTAGATCGGGCAATGCCTTGGCTGCATTGGCCAGACCCTGGATGCCGTTGTTGGCGGCTACAATCTGATACCCCTGGCGCTGGAGCATTAGACCTACCAGGCGCACGGTCTCCAGATCGTCATCGATGATTAGAATTTTTTCGCTCATGGGCCTCATTTATTTTGTACAAAAAATAATTCAATTTAGTCTAGCATAAAGGCCAGAGCGGTGCAAGGATTGTAAAAATGACCTTGCAGGGATGCAAAGAATATCCGATTGGGGGATCTTTTGCAGATGACGGCGCGGGGAAAATGTTGTAGCATAAAGGACAAATGGAGACGACAGGCCAGTTGCGGGAATGAGACCATGACACCTTTAAAATCTTGTTTGACGAAAGATGGAATGTGTGAATATTTTCTGGATGGGTTTGATGCCTGGGAAGATTTTGACCGGGTGTTGGACGAGTTGATTTTGCTGGGCGCCGGCGTGGCAGAGAAGACGGCTGACATTTATTCACGCTCTGCCGGGCTGGGCTATGAGCAGATGCGGTTTGCGCTTATTTTTCATGAAGATGTGGGGCTGTATGCATTGGTTCTGGAACCGCGCACCGATGCAGCAGCGCGGCAGCTGGGGGAATTGTTGGAACGGGCAATGAAGTCGGCCGCTTCACCTCACCCGATACGCTGATCCCTGAACCCGGCAGCCCGCTGGCCTGGGACCGGTATGCGTACGTCAAGAATAACCCGGTGCGGTTTAATGATCCGACAGGGCATTATGAGGAGTGTGGGGTCAATCAAGGGGATTGTGAACAAGATACTAATGATTCTAATACTCAAAGTACACCTGTCATAAATAATCCTGGCACACCTAGTCACAACTCTTCAGTTTATACATTTGTTCCTCAACCAAAGCCAACCCCTATTACCGATATAATCAAACTTTTGCCCGGTTCATCTAAAGACTGGGCTATGGCTGGTACGGTAACGGATGGAGTAGTTCTGTTTTTAGATCTTTGTGCAGATGGAGTAGTAGCCTATGCAACGATAGCTGGATTTGGATCAACCTTACCTGTTGTAGTATCAGGCAATATTGAGGTGCCTGCTGTGTCAGGAATCGCCGCTTTTCTTGTTGCTGATATCTTCCTAGTAAAACCAATCTTAACACTTGGAAATTATGGCGCATCAGCAGCCACCGTTATGACATTTGTATCTGAGACGAAATCTGGCGAAACTATTATCGAGACGGGGCGAATTTCTACTGCGACAAAAAACAGCGCCACCTTAACTCTCGTTGGATGGGTTGCCCCAGAAGCAATAAGCTCCACGTTCATTCAGAGTGCTAGTTTTGCAAATGATTTGGGTTGGATTTCGTTTCCATTTCATTAAGAAAAGAGGATAATGTTATGAGGATAATTTATTCGACTATTTTTCTATTCATTTTTCTCCTCGGTGCGTTGTTAGGGATTAAGGCATATCGCCTTTCAAAGGCGATTTATTGGGGGGCTGAACGGAGATTCCGTGCCGCGATTGTCGATTCTGCTCTATATGGTTTGTCATTGAGCCTTGCGATTTTTGGAGGAGTCTACTTCTTTACTTTAATCGCCGACAATACATTTCCCTTAGATATATCTTATTTATTAAAGAGCTTTGCGGTTTTCCTAATCCCCGGTTTCCTTGTGTTTTTTGGCTCACTTTTGCAGTATTTCGTATTTGGCCTATATCGAGACCGATTAATGGAATTCATTCTAAGGAAAAGGAAGGAAAAAAACTCAAAGTAATTCTCAAAAAACAGAAATACGAGCGAAGGGTTGGAAAACCACTTCTACTTGCCTTTCTGTTACTGTGAGTTTTCAGTTTGAGCGGCCTAAGCTTAAAGCCAAAACCTCTGCACCTTAAAAACACAATTAATCCAAAGCCTGCTTATTCGAAAGCGGGCTTTGAGCTGCCTATGTCTTTGTCCAACGCTTGCCACTTACTTGGCGGCCAGCTTACTACCAGGAGCTTGTAGGTCGTCGTACCCACGAAGTCTGCTGCACCTCATGGCCGATTCCCACTGCCTTCACCTCGCCCGACACGCTGATCCCCGAACCCGGCAGCCCGCTGGCCTGGGACCGCTACGCGTACGTCAAGAATAACGCATTGAAATACATAGATCCTGATGGACATAATCCATTTTTAACTGGTTTGGTAGGACTCGCGGTTGGTGGTGCGGTTGGAGGGATTACCTATTTCAGTACTAACCTTTACACGTTTGACTCAAAAGAATATTGGACGGCAGTAGGGGCTGGTGCTGTGTCAGGTGCTCTTATAGGATCTGGTCTTGGTTTATTAACAGCAACGACTACTACTGCAGCACTGGCGACAAGTGCCTCTATGATGGTGGGTGCGGGTTCTGCTTCTGCAGTTACAGAAATTGACTATATGGTCGAGGATCAGGGGGATTTCGAAAGTGAGTCGTTCATTGAATCCGCTGCTATATCCGGTGTAGTCGGTGGGGTTAGTTCCATTTGTCCAATGACATCTCTTGGAGTTGCAGCCAAGGGTTTGACATATATTGGTGGTGCAGAAGTGCAATACGCTGTACAAACAGAAAGTTGGACGGTTAAGGGGGCACAACAAGCAGCTCTTTATGGAACAGTAGGGGCGCTATTTGATGTGGGCGTAAACAGCTTGTTAGATTCAACTTTTGTAACGAATGGCCCATTATCTAATTATTTTCCTCAAAGATCATCATCAGGATATTTAGTCTCAAATGATGTAATATCGACAGCTGCGATTGGTAGAGCACAAGCAGCAACTGCTGGAACTGCAGGCAATTTTATGTCTGGTTTTGGTGCAGCAGTAACAAATAGATATGTTCGCAGAAATATAATGGAGTAAACGAGATGATTAATGCTTTGATAATAGAAGGTGTGATCTTCTGGTCATTAACAACTATATTGAAGTTTTTTACTTTCACTTCGAACAAAAAGGATTTAGCCAGCAACGTTTTAAATGCAGTTAGCTTTCAGCTAAATGGTCGAAATCCAGAGTACGGCATTTCTCTCATGCAAATTGTTAGTATCTATTGGTTATTGGGTGGTTTTTTACTTCAGATTTTGGGAAATCCGGAATTTGCTGGATTGTTTGGGATTATTCAATTTATTGTAATCTATGTACTCCCGGTTTGGATAATTGCCTCATTAACAAAAAAGAGGAATCTAAGTTGACGAAAACTTGACAAGCTACTAACGTACCCATCAGCCAGGTATGGCGGTATTATTATTATGCGGGGACGGAACGCATTGCGCTGCGTATTAAGACCGAAACCAGCAGCGTAGTGTATTACCTGATCGGCGACCACCTGGGTTCGACCAGCAGCACGGTGGATGCCGCCGGCACGCTGGTGGCGCTGACGCGCTACAAACCCTTTGGCGAGCAGCGCTACACCTTTGGCGATCTGCTGACCGACTATAAGTATACCGGCCAGCGCGAAGACGAATACGGGTTGTATGATTACAAAGCCCGGCACTACGACCCGCTGCTGGGCCGCTTCACCTCGCCCGACACGCTGATCCCCGAACCCGGCAGCCCGCTGGCCTGGGACCGCTACGCCTACGTCAAGAATAACCCGGTGCGGTTTAATGATCCGACGGGGCATGTAAATGAACCAGGCACAGGTGGGGGAGGAATCCCCGATGACATATTAAAAAAAGCTCAGGCGAAAGCAGCCATAGAAGTTGGTAATACCTACTATGGAAAACGTGTGGAAGGAAATTATGTTGGTTGGGTCGGTTTGCCATGGCGTGATCGCGCCATCCTGGAGCAAGGTGGTTATAACGAGGCGCTGTATAATGAATATGTCCTCCCTGCTCTTACAAAAGCTGATCCCTTGCATGATCCTGCGGTGTGGATTGCGTTATCCCCGTTTATTCTCAGGTCAGGGGTATTAAGGCAAGCTGCCTTGTCAAGTTGTATTTCAAATCCTAGTTGTAGTAGTTTCTTCTTGAATATACAACCTTATGGAGAAATGCCATCTTTACCAGATTATCACCGACATCACATTATCGAAAAAAGATTTGCAGCAATATTGGGCATAGATCCAAATACCATTCCTAGTGTTTATATTACACCTGATGAGCACCGTCTGGTTACAGCGGCTTGGAAAGCATTGATTGGTTATGATGGTCATAATACGGCTATAACTACGGCCAATGCTACAATAGATGATATTTGGAAAGCAGCACAAGTAGTTTATGGTGGCAACCGCATTTTGTTAGAGGCTGCTCGTATTTTTCTTGGAAAATAGTTTATGAAAATCACCCATCAGATTAGCTTTAGGAAAACGATACAGCCAAAACTATTTGAGTTACTTAAGGATTCTGGCCATAGTTTCAATAGGTCGCCGCTTCCGAATGATGAACTTTGTAGTGTGTTAATTTCTGAAGATGATCCATCTTGGCAATTCTTTGATAAGTGGACGAACAGAGATGGTGTTTTTCATAGCTATGAAACCTATTTTTCAAATGATGAAATATTAGAAGCAGAATGGTTACGTGTGGTCAATGTTTTTGGATATCTATACCCTGAGCCTAGATCGACTTGGGCAACTTCTCCTATAAATTATGGTAATTTTTGTGGCGGTTGTGGTAAATATGATTTGATCTCCCCCTTTCATATACGTCATGAACCCCGCTTTCGAGGAAACAGCTTTATGTCCTTTGAGTGGGTTGGAGGGATGTTGTTTACCAAACCTGATATTGTTAAAGTTCTTTTGGAAAACAACATTACTGGTTTTGATGTATGGCCTGTAATTTTGCATAATTCTTCGAGTGAAGCTAATACCATTCAACAAATTTATACCAGGGTTTTCACTGAGTTTGGGCTGCTTGATCTGAATTTATTGAACTATGAAATTTGTCCTGTTTGTGGGGAGAAAAAATATTCTTATCATCGACGTGGAAAGATGGCCTATGAAAGAACGTCATTTTTACAAAATGTGGATATTCTTGTTGCAAAAGAATGGTTTGGGGCTGGCCATTTTGCATATCACGAGTTGTTTATTTCAAGAAGGTTAGCAAAGTTGGTCATTGAAAATGGTTGGAAGGGTTTATCTATGAAAGTCGTTGAACTAAGGTAATTTACACAATACTCACCGGCCAGCGCGAAGATGAATACGGGTTGTATGATTACAAAGCCCGACATTACGACCCGCTGCTGGGCCGCTTCACCTCGCCCGACACGCTGATCCCTGAACCCGGCAGCCCGCTGGCCTGGGACCGCTACGCCTACGTCAAGAATAACCCGGTGCGGTTTAATGATCCGACGGGGCATGTAAATGAACCAGGCACAGGTGGGGGAGGAATCCCCGATGACATATTAAAAAAAGCTCAGGCGAAAGCAGCCATAGAAGTTGGTAATACCTACTATGGAAAACGTGTGGAAGGAAATTATGTTGGTTGGGTCGGTTTGCCATGGCGTGATCGCGCCATCCTGGAGCAAGGTGGTTATAACGAGGCGCTGTATAATGAATATGTCCTCCCTGCTCTTACAAAAGCTGATCCCTTGCATGATCCTGCGGTGTGGATTGCGTTATCCCCGTTTATTCTCAGGTCAGGGGTATTAAGGCAAGCTGCCTTGTCAAGTTGTATTTCAAATCCTAGTTGTAGTAGTTTCTTCTTGAATATACAACCTTATGGAGAAATGCCATCTTTACCAGATTATCACCGACATCACATTATCGAAAAAAGATTTGCAGCAATATTGGGCATAGATCCAAATACCATTCCTAGTGTTTATATTACACCTGATGAGCACCGTCTGGTTACAGCGGCTTGGAAAGCATTGATTGGTTATGATGGTCATAATACGGCTATAACTACGGCCAATGCTACAATAGATGATATTTGGAAAGCAGCACAAGTAGTTTATGGTGGCAACCGCATTTTGTTAGAGGCTGCTCGTATTTTTCTTGGAAAATAGTTTATGAAAATCACCCATCAGATTAGCTTTAGGAAAACGATACAGCCAAAACTATTTGAGTTACTTAAGGATTCTGGCCATAGTTTCAATAGGTCGCCGCTTCCGAATGATGAACTTTGTAGTGTGTTAATTTCTGAAGATGATCCATCTTGGCAATTCTTTGATAAGTGGACGAACAGAGATGGTGTTTTTCATAGCTATGAAACCTATTTTTCAAATGATGAAATATTAGAAGCAGAATGGTTACGTGTGGTCAATGTTTTTGGATATCTATACCCTGAGCCTAGATCGACTTGGGCAACTTCTCCTATAAATTATGGTAATTTTTGTGGCGGTTGTGGTAAATATGATTTGATCTCCCCCTTTCATATACGTCATGAACCCCGCTTTCGAGGAAACAGCTTTATGTCCTTTGAGTGGGTTGGAGGGATGTTGTTTACCAAACCTGATATTGTTAAAGTTCTTTTGGAAAACAACATTACTGGTTTTGATGTATGGCCTGTAATTTTGCATAATTCTTCGAGTGAAGCTAATACCATTCAACAAATTTATACCAGGGTTTTCACTGAGTTTGGGCTGCTTGATCTGAATTTATTGAACTATGAAATTTGTCCTGTTTGTGGGGAGAAAAAATATTCTTATCATCGACGTGGAAAGATGGCCTATGAAAGAACGTCATTTTTACAAAATGTGGATATTCTTGTTGCAAAAGAATGGTTTGGGGCTGGCCATTTTGCATATCACGAGTTGTTTATTTCAAGAAGGTTAGCAAAGTTGGTCATTGAAAATGGTTGGAAGGGTTTATCTATGAAAGTCGTTGAACTAAGGTAATTTACACAATACTCACCGGCCAGCGCGAAGATGAATACGGGTTGTATGATTACAAAGCCCGACATTACGACCCGCTGCTGGGCCGCTTCACCTCGCCCGACACGCTGATCCCTGAACCCGGCAGCCCGCTGGCCTGGGACCGCTACGCGTACGTCAAAAACAACCCGGTGCGGTTTAATGATCCGACGGGGCATTGTATTGATGGAGCTACGACTGCCTTATGTATTGCAATGGCCGCAGGTGCCATCGCAGGGTATGCCCTTCAGGTTGGAGAGAACCGTGCCCAGGGAATGGATTGGGGCGCAGCTCTAACCACAAATATTAGTGGTGAAAAGATACTTGCTGGCGCATTAATTGGAGGGGGTGTTGTTTTAGGAGCTGCTATAGCTTCAGTAGGTATTGCAGCGATCGGTACTACCACAGGAATAGTATGTGCCGATGGGGATTGTACGAATGAGGTTAGAGGAGCAAATTCTGCGGTAAGTAAGATTGCTGAGAATATAGATGATATAAGTAAGCCTGATTATCCGCCCGGTACTTTTTCAATAAGAGATTGGGCTGGTTATCCAACAGGTCCAGCTCCCAAACCTATGGGGCCATTTCGATTACTTAATGATTCGGAGTATGATGTAGCAAGAAAATTAGCTAACAAAGCAAATACAGCACTTCATAAGGCTAATCCAGCATTTAAAGGTTTAACCATTCATGAAATCCACCCCATTAAATTTGGTGGGGACCCAATTGATCCTTCAAATAAAATTGCATTGTCCCCGGTAGATCACTCTCAGTATACAAATTGGTGGATTAAGGTGCAAAGAATGTTAGAGTAGGATGATCTGAGTTTTTTCGTTCTGCGGTAATGGCAATAATCATATTCCAGATCAAAGGAGGTTTCATTAATGTGAAAGCAATTTTTTCAGAGCTCACTAAAGAAATGGTGCTATCTCCTGGCGCAACTGAGGATCAATTACGGGATTTTATTTTTTGCTTCCCAGTTTCTCTACCAAGAGATTTTATAACTTTTTTAGAATTTTCGAATGGGGCTGAAGGAATTATAGGGTCAAGCTATCTAGTGATCTGGGGAACAGAAGAGTTAAGTTCATATAATGAATGTTATTCAGTGAAAACATTTGCTCCAGGCTTGATCATATTTGGCTCAGATGGAGGTGGCGAAGCATATGGTTTTAACACCAATACCACACCTTATCAAATTGTAGGCATACCATTTATTTGTCTGGATTGGAAAGACGCGGTTTTTATTGCTAATTCATTTGTTGAATTTTTAAAATTTTTATCGTCAGGTCAAGATTATATAGATTAATTTTGCTTGCACAGGTTCTGCGGGTATGTACTTCTGAGCGCAGTAACAATTTTGCCGCTTCACCTCGCCCGATACGCTGATCCCCGAACCCGGCAGCCCGCTGGCCTGGGACCGCTACGCCTACGTCAAGAACAACCCGGTGCGGTTTAATGATCCGACGGGGCATTGTATTGATGGAGCTACGACTGCCTTATGTATTGCAATGGCCGCAGGTGCCATCGCAGGGTATGCCCTTCAGGTTGGAGAGAACCGTGCCCAGGGAATGGATTGGGGCGCAGCGCTAACCACAAATATTAGTGGTGAAAAGATACTTGCTGGTGCATTAATTGGCGGGGGAGTCGTTTTAGGAGCTGCGCTAGCATCTGTCGGGATCACAGCAATTGGTGCTGCTGTTGGAGGTGCCTGTGCCGATGGGGATTGTACGAATGAGTCAAAGCTCGTCTCACAAGCGATTTCAAATGGAATGGATAAAATAAAGAATAATTCCGGAAAGGGTTATGAGACTTTTGAGGCTTTCAAAAATGCGGAAGGCACAGCAGAAAATGGAAATGCTTGGCACCATATAGTCAGCCAATTACCATCTAATATTATGAAGTTTGGCGAAATGGCAGTCCATAACACAAACAACCTGATCCAATTACCGGACAGGAAAGGTCAACTTCATCGCCAAATAACAGGATACTATAATTCTATAGATCCTATTACAACGGGTTCTAATACTATAAGAGTACGCGATTGGATTAGTGGACAATCCTTTATAGAACAATGGAAATTCGGTGTTGAGACCATCAATAGATTTGGTGGAACCAAATACATAATAGAAAAATTTTTAGAGGCAAATTGATATGATATGTACAGGTGGTCTTAATAAGAATTTAGAGAAGATAATCAGCTTGTTTGTTGAAGCATCTATGAAACATAATGCGGCGATAATGCAAGGTGATTGGAAAACCGCTAATTTGCAAGCCAAGAAAATTCATAAGTCCTTTTTGGAAATTATTAAGTTTGGTGGAGATGGTCGTGATGCATTATTAACATTGGTTGATCACACAGATCCAGCAATAGCGGCAATGGCTGCCACTTACTCACTTAAATATAATCCAGAAAAATCCTTATCCATTTTAATCAAAATATCGAACGATCCTGGATTTATTGGCTTTCGAGCAGCGCAATCTATAAAAAATTGGGAAAATGGAACTTGGGAATTAGAATAGGTTATGTAATCCTTATCGCTAAGAGGTTCAGGTAAGGTATGCCGGGACGGAACGGATTGCATTGCGCATTAAGACCGAAACCAGCAGCGTAGTGTATTACCTGATCGGCGACCACCTGGGTTCGACCAGCAGCACGGTGGATGCCGCCGGCACGCTGGTGGCGCTGACGCGCTACAAACCCTTTGGCGAGCAGCGCTACACCTTTGGCGATCTGCTGACCGACTATAAGTATACCGGCCAGCGCGAAGACGAATACGGGTTGTATGATTACAAAGCCCGGCACTACGACCCGCTGCTGGGCCGCTTCACCTCGCCCGACACGCTGATCCCCGATCCATACAACTCCTTAGATTGGGATCGCTATTCCTACACTCGAAATAACCCTGTGATTTATGCGGATCCAACAGGCCATTTTCCATTCTTAGTAGTAGCTGCGCTGGTAATTGGTGCAATTGTGCTAACTGGAGATACGCCTTATAGTACACTACAGCCAGCGCCAGCTGCAGATGGCAATGCATCAAACCTTGGGGACCTACTGCAGCTAGGAATAGAACATGCCTCTAGTGCGAATATAGTGGGTAGAGGGCTTCAAGATCTGCAGAATGACCCACATGTCAAAGGCGCACAAGACGATATAATTGCAGGCATTAAAAGCAACCCCAATTATGGCAAAGAAGCTTTCAACATTCCCAGCGAAGGCCCTGAAGGGTTCACTGCTAATGGTCCTGACGGAAATTGGGTGACCGGCGCGGTTACACGCAATCCAAGCTTCTGGATGGTTCATACTGCAAACCTATATGCAACCAACACCCATGTCTCGGCTGATGGGACAATTTCGACGACGTGGAAAGTCGAGGACCAATTTGACTATCTACCGGCTTGGGATGATGACTTTAGGACAGGTGCAAGCTATTGGGCTTACAATGGTTTCGCACAACTAATTTCTCCAATTTATCACGGTTTACTTCAGGCAGAACCATTGTCAACCAATGCCTGTTGGAACAAAACCTATCCTCCGGAAAAGAAATTACCCCCCGAATAGCCGTTTTGCTTTTCATGTAGATTTGTAGGACCAATATGACAAACAAAATTCTTTTTTTTATGATTTTACTCAGTATCTGTTTTTTGCCGAGCTGCAGTCCAAAGATTCAGCACGCTGATTATTTCTATAATTACAACGACAGTGATTTTCCAAGGGATCACCTTCCAATAATAAATCCGGTTGAGGCGACACGCGATAGGCCCAATTATCCTTGGGGTATGAAACTACTCAAAGTTCTATGGATAGATTTGCCCAAAAGTAAAGAGCAAGAGGTTCAAGAGGTTTACGGCTATTATCGTATTGAGGAAATAGAAAAATTTGCGGTGAAAGAGGGGGTTATTATGGCCTATTCTGCTTATGTGGATCAGCAGGCTGACCTTTACGTTCTGAACGATTTTTATCATTGGTTCGTCATGATCCCGAGTGAAGACATCACCAAAGGTTTCCATACCGAAGATGAGTTTAACCGGTATATTGAAACAATTGGTATCGAGGATCCTGATTGGCAGACGCCAGATGATGCGTTTGATACGTTTTTGAAAACTGGTTGTTTAGATTGGTTCCCGGATTGCAAATAGCTACTCAAAACCTAAGTTTAATAACAGAGAAAAGGCGATAAGTACAATCCTCTCGCAAAGACCAGAAAAGAATAGACTTATCGCTTTTTTGCTAAAGCCAGGATGGACGCGTTTTGTATGGGTGTGACGACACACACAGATACTAGCTTGGGGGAAGGTGGCTACCTTCTCCCTTCTCAGGTGAGCGGATCCGAACGGGTCAACCAAACATGTGCACGGGCTTCAGCGCGTTAGCGCAATCCCATAAGCGTACTCGGTTGGCCCACACGTCACGCACCCGGGTGCAACGTTCCCGTTTGCTCAGCCATCCGAGATTATGCACCCAAACGCGCCGCTCCGCTAGACCCGGCGCGTGGCCTGACTGGCCGGTGTTTATATGCTAACACGTCAAGAACAGCCCAGTGCGGTCCGATGTTCATACTTGCACCATTATTAAAAATATTGCTATATAAACTTTCTGTATTTATATAAATTCAGAAAATATGCTACAATCAAGTCATGAAGATACAACGCTCGCTGCTCTCTCAGATCCAAGATTTGCTCATCCCGGGCAAGGTGCTGGTTCTTTACGGGCCGCGCCAGGTAGGGAAGACTACGCTGGCTAATGATTTGATCCACGCAGTGCCGCTGCGCAGCCGGATGATCAATGCAGATGAGCTGGTCTACCGTGAAGCACTGGCCAGCCAGAGCCGTCAGCGGCTGGGTGAAGTGTTGCGCGACGCTGAACTGCTGGTCATTGATGAAGCTCAGCGTGTACCCAATATTGGGCTCAATCTAAAAATCCTGATCGATAGTTTCCCCGGGGCGGTTATCCTCGCCACGGGTTCGGCTTCTTTTGACCTGGCGAATAAAATCAGTGAGCCGTTAACCGGGCGCACTTTGACCTTCAACATGTATCCGGTCAGTTATGGCGAAATTCGCCAGACCTTTGGCGCACTTGAAGCGCGCGCACAGTTGGAGCGCTGGCTAATCTGGGGCGGGTATCCGCTGATTGCCATGCAAGAAAACCCCGCCCTGCGGGAGCGTCTGCTGGGCGAAATCGTGGGTTCGTATCTTTATCGGGATATTCTGGAACACGAAGGGGTGCGCCGCTCAGATAAAATTGTGGATCTACTGCGCCTGCTGGCGTTTCAGATCGGCCAGGAAGTATCCATTGCCGAGCTGGCAGCCAGCCTGGGCCTGGGACGCCCGACCGTTGAGCGGTATCTGGATTTGTTGGAAAAGGTGTTTGTCATTTTCAGAGTTGGAGGGTTCTCGCGCAACCTGCGCAAAGAGGTCACCAAAAATTGCCGCTATTACTTTTATGATAATGGCATCCGCAACAGCCTGGTCCAGAACTTCAATCCCTTGAATCTGCGCCAGGATGCCGGGCAGTTGTGGGAGAACTTCCTGTGGGTCGAACGCCGCAAGGCAAATCAAACTGCCTCTCGATTGGTGAATGCTTATTTTTGGCGCACTTATGATCAAAAGGAAATTGACTGCGTCGAAGAACATGGCGGCAGGTTGTATGGTTATGAATTCAAATGGGGCAGCAAATCCATCCCAAAGAAAACCAGCCGCGAATTTTTGGAAACCTATCCCGGATCGGAATTATTGTCCATCAACCGCGAAAATTTTGAGAGTTTTCTGGCGTAGGTCTTCGAACCGCCCGGCAGACAGGCTGCCGGCGCTTGCCAGAGCAGGATGAACGTCGCCGCTCTTGCTTTGCACCCCACCTGCTCAGCCCGCGGTATAATGCGCATATGGATCTTTCCATTCCCCTGCATCTGTGCGAACTGAACCCGGCGCGGCCGCTGGTGGTGGGCGTTTCGGGCGGGGCCGACAGCCTGACGCTGTGCGATCTGCTGCAGCGCGCCGGTTTAAAGCTGGTGGTGGCCCATTTTGATCACCAACTGCGCCCGGCTTCGGCGGCAGACGCGGCCTGGGTGGGCGAATTTGCCCGCGCGCGCGGGCTGGCCTTTATGGGCGGGGCGGGGGATGTGAACGCCCAGGCCTGTGAACAGCATCTTTCCATCGAAGAAGCGGCGCGCACCCTGCGCTACCGCTTTTTGTTTGCCTGCGCCAGCGAGGCGGGTGCGCAGGCGGTGGCGGTGGCGCACACCGCCGATGACCAGGCCGAGACCGTGCTGCTGCACCTGCTGCGGGGGGCCGGGCTGGCCGGGCTGAGCGGCATGTCTTTCCGCGCGGTGCTGCCGGTCTGGGATGCGCACCTGCCGCTGGTGCGGCCGCTGCTGCTCACCTGGCGCAGTGAGATCGAGGCTTACTGCCGCGAACGCGGGCTGACCCCGCGCGAAGATCCCACCAACGCCGAGACCCTTTATCTGCGCAACCGCATTCGCCATGAGATCCTCCCGGCCCTGGCCGAAATCAACCCGCAGATCAAGCAGGCCCTGCTGCGCACCGCGCTCAGCACGGCGGCCGATCAGGCCTATCTGGATGAAGCCGCGGGGCAGGCCTGGGCGCAAGTGCGGCGCGGCGCCGGGGCGGGCTGGCTGGCGCTGGCGCGGGCCGATCTGCTGGCTTTGCCGCCGGCCTTGCAGCGCCGGGTGCTGCGCCGGGCGTTTTTTGCTCTGCGGCCGGGCGCCGAGCTGGGTTTTGAGGCGGTGGAGGCGGCGCTGGCGCTGGCTGCTGCGCCCGAACGCCGGCGGGTGAACTGGACCGCCGGGCTGGAGCTGCGCGTGGACCCCGAACAGTTGACCCTGCTGGAAAAAGATGCCCTCCCCGAGCGGGCTGCGTTTCCCCAGTTGGAGAACGGTGCGCCGCTGGCGCTGACCCTGCCGGGAGCATGGCCGCTGCCCGGCGGCTGGCGGCTGGCGGCGGAAGTGGTGGAAACTGCGCCGCCCGGCGCACCCTGGCCATCGGCGGACCCGTTTGAGGCCTGGCTGGATGCCGACCAACTGCCAGGTGCGCTCAGCCTGCGCCCGCCGCGGCCCGGTGACCGGTTTTATCCGCTGGGGCTGGGGGGGCGCAGCCAGAAGCTCTCCGATTTCTGGGTAAATGAACATCTGCCGCGCGAACTGCGTGCGCGCTATCCGCTGCTGCTGGCCGGCGAACGGGTGGCGTGGGTGCCCGGTTTTCGCCCGGCCGATTTCTGCCGGGTGACGGCTCAGACGCGGCGCTGGCTGCATCTGACGCTTAAATAACAATCCCGCCCCAAAAAGGACGGGATTGTTTTTGTCTGTTTTCAATCAGGCTTCGGGGGTGTCTTCACCGGCCAGTTTGCGCAGCTTAAGGCCAATTTCGCGCCACTGAATCTTGGAGATGCCCAACTTCTGGCGGATTCTGTCGCGGTCTTCGCCGCTGCGCCAGTCGTTCAGCGCGCAGGTCCAGCGGCACATGTCAAACGAAAGGTGTTTGCTCAACCCGGCGGCCCGGCCGATATCTTCCAGCAGATATTCCAGGCGACGCGGCGACCAGGGAAACAGGCGGTCGCCGGGCTGGTACTGGGCGGCGTATTCTTG
>CAZQLE010000036.1:0-23832 GCA_964593905.1 uncultured Anaerolineaceae bacterium
GATTATCCCCAGCGGGGATAAAAAACCGGATGTTTTTTTCATATTTTCTTCCATTTTTATTTTTATATTTTATATCTAATTTATTAGATTACAATAAGCTATCCGGATCAATTTTTGTGTCTGTTCCGGCCGTAAAACGAAATTCTCAAATCGGTGCAATCGGGTTTTGTCTGGAATGGAAAAGGGTGATATAACAGGAATATCGTTTTCGGTAAATTGCGGCAAACCAACGAAGCCAAACCTGATTGCGAAAGGATTTTTTTATGACCAGTGTGGTGGATCGTTTTATCCGGTATGTTCGAATTGACACCCAGTCTGCTCCCGATCAAGAAACTTCACCCAGCACTGCCAAGCAGCTTGATCTTGCCCGTCTGCTGGTGGAGGAATTGACTTCACTGGGTTTGAAGCAAGTGCAGTTGGATGATAAAGGATTTGTGACCGCGACCCTGCCGGGCAATTCGGGTAAAGACAGGCCGGTTGTCGGCCTGATCGCCCATATCGATACCAGCCCCGATTTTTCGGGCTGTGAGGTGAACCCGCAGTTTGTTGAAAATTACGCCGGCGGCGATATTGTGTTACAGGCCGACCCGAAAGTGGTGCTTTCGCCGCGCGAATTTCCCGAGCTTTCGGGCTATAAAGGGCAAACGCTGATCACCACCGATGGAACGACCCTTCTGGGCGCAGACGATAAGGCCGGGGTGGCCGAGATTATGGCCGCCCTGGAGCAGTTGGCAAAGAACCCGCAGCTTCTTCACCCCACCATTCGCGTGGCTTTTACGCCGGATGAAGAGATTGGGATTGGGGCAACCCGCTTTGATGTGGATGCTTTTGGGGCCGATTTTGCCTACACAGTGGATGGCGGTGAGCTGGGCGATTTGAGTTATGAAACCTTCAATGCCGCCGCAGCGCGTTTGGTCATCCACGGCCGCGGTGTTCACCCTGGCAGCGCCAAAGGCAAAATGATCCATGCCGGCAATGTGGCGCTGGAATTTCTTAACCTGATTCCGGTTCAGGAGCGGGCAGAAACCACCGAAGGGCGCGAAGGCTTTTATCATTTGACGCACATGGAAGGCAGTGTGGAAGAAGCGCGTTTAGCGTGGATTATTCGCGATCACGATTTTCAAAAATTTTCTGCCCGCAAACAATATCTGCAAGACTGCACCGCGCGGATGAATGAACGGTATGGCGCCGGTATGCTCGAGTTGGACCTCCGCGACCAGTATTACAATATGGGTGAAAAGATTCAACAGGCCTTTCATATTGTGGAAACCGCGCAGGAAGCCATGCGCCAGGTGGGCATTCAAGCGCAGGTGAACCCGATTCGCGGCGGCACAGACGGCGCACAGTTTTCATTCCGTGGGCTGCCAACCCCGAACCTGTTCACCGGCGGGCATAATTTTCACGGTAAATACGAATATATCCCGGTTGAATCGATGGAAAAATCGGTTGAGGTCATTCTCAAAATCCTTGAGTTGTATGCGCTGCAAGACCCGCGCTGAAAATTCTTTTGGGTCAGACCACTTTTTTAAAGGCGCACGCAGTGCGTCTTTTTTTGGAGGAGTAAAAAAACCGTTTTTTTTTTACAGCACTTATCTTGCTTACAATAAACTGATATTTCCCACCTAAACATTCTACTTGTTGAAATTTTGTGTAGAATGATGATACCGTAGATATATAGTCTTTAAACTCTGGTTGATAGGGCGGAAAATTCATTGCAAAACAACGACCAGATCATGAATAGTCCCATCACAGTGCTAGTTGTAGATGACAATTTGCCCAATCGCGAGTTGATTAACCGCGCGCTGGGTGAATGTCGTTTGTTTGCAGCACAAGATTTACAGAGTACATTTAACGTATTGCGTTTGCACCGCCATGTGGATGTCATCGTGCTGGATGTAGCCAACGGCCATGAGCTCTGCGAGCAGATCAGAGAAAGTGAACACTGGCGTGGCATCCCGATCATTCTGTTGAATGCCCAGCGAAGCGTCAAAAGCCGGATTGCAGCCTATAAAGCCGGGGTGGATGATTTTATCAGCAAGCCCTTTTCGACAGCCGAACTGTGGGCGCGGGTGCAGAATTCGGCCCGCTCAAAACGTTATAAAGACCAGTTTGAGAGCCCGGAAAATATTCTCTTCACTTTGACCAGCGTGGTGGCCAGCAAAGATCTATACACCAACGGGCATTTGCTGCGTATTGGAAAAATGACCGAGCACTTTTGCCAGATGTTGGCGCTCTCGCCGCCAGAGCAGGAAATGATCCGTTACGGGGGGGTATTGCATGATATCGGCAAAGTTGGCATCAGTGACACGATTTTATTGAAGCCTGAAAAACTGACCCCGCAGGAATTTGAGATTATCAAAACACACCCGATTACGGGCTGTAATATCGTCAGTTCGCTCCAGATTGGGAAACAGGTGGGCCCGATTATTCGGGGGCATCATGAGCGCTGGGATGGCTCGGGGTATCCGGATGGCTTAAGGGGCGCCGATATACCTCTGGGGGCCCGTATTATTGGGATCTGTGATGTTTTTGATGCGTTAATGTCAGACCGTCCGTATCGAAAGGCTGTTGCGGGGTCTGAAGCCCTGACCTACATTCAAGAACATGCTGGCGCACAATTTGACCCCGAGCTTGTTCCCATTTTCACCGAAGTCGCACAGACGTGGGTTGATCCATGAACTTTCAATTCTCACCCTATAGTATCCCTCTGTTTGTTACTGCAATCATTTCCATCTGCTTAACAATCTATACCTGGACAAAGCGAAGCGCACACGGTGGGCTTTATCTCAGCGGGCTTGCGCTGGCGATTACCCTGTGGCTGCTTGGCTATGCCCTGGAGATTGCCGGAGCTGATCTGGCGACCAAAATGTTCTGGGGGCAGTTTGCCTATCTTCCCATCAGTCTGACGCCGGTGCTCTGGTTTGGCTTTTCTTATATTCGCTGGATGAATGTCCACCGGATGGGGCTGAATTTATTTCTGCCGCTGTTGATCATCCCGCTTGCCACCTTTATTCTGGCGATCACCACTTCTTCGCACGGCTTGATCTGGCGCACGATTGATATTTTTGAGAGCGGTAGTTTTTCGGCTTTGCAGGTAACCTATGGTCCCTGGTTCTGGTTTCATTCGGTTTATTCTTATGCGCTTCTGCTGGCGGGTTCATTTTTAATTCTGCGCACAATTTTTTATAAAAGAGGGGTATACAGCGGGCAAACGGCAGCACTGTTGGTGGCTGTCGTGTCGCCGTGGGTGGGAAATTTTTTGTATATTACCCGCATCAGCCCAATTCCGTACCTCGATCTGACGCCGTTCGCCTTTGTGATTACGCTGATCGCAATGACCGGCGCTATTTTTGGCTTTCAGTTGATTAACCTGGCCCCGATTGCCCGTGATTTTTTGATTGAAAAAATGGAAGACGGGGTGATTGTTTTTGATATGGATGACCGCGTGACGGATGTTAACCCGAGCGCGCTGCATTTTCTCGGGCAAACCACCGATAAAATTTTGGGCAGCAAGATAGAAAAAGTTTTTGCCGATCATCCGCTGTTGGTGGAAAAATATCATGCCCGCGCGGAACAACTGGGTGAAATTCAGATTGGCGAGGGCGCTTTATCTTGGTTTGAGCTGCACTTCTCGCAAATAAAGGATAGAAAACAAAATGCCCTGGGCTGCATTATTACCATTCACAATATTACCAACCGCATTCATGTCGAAGAGCGTCTGCGCCAGTTTAATCGGGCGGTTGAAGCCAGCTCCAGCTCGATTGTGATCACCGATGCGGCTGGCCGCATCGAATATGTCAACCCGAAATTTACCCGCTTAACCGGGTATTCCAGCAACGAAGTCATTGGGAGCTACCCCAGCCTGTTGAAGACCAGCATCACCCCTCAAAAAACCCATGCCGAGCTGTGGAATACAATTTCTAGCGGGAAGGAATGGCACGGTGAGTTTTGCAACCGTAAAAAGAACGGCGAGTTTTACTGGGAATCGGCTTCAATTTCACCCATCAAAGACATTCTGGGCAAAATTACCCATTTTGTGGCTGTAAAAGAAGATATCACCGAGCAGCGAAAGCTGCAGGATCAGCTTCGGAAGCAAAATGATCATCTTTCTGTTTTACATCAGATCACGCTGGATCTTTTAAACCGGCGCAGTCTGGATGATTTGCTTCAGGCAATTGTCGGCCAGGCTTCAACTTTATTGCGCGCATCACATGTGGAGATTCTACTAAAAGAAGAGCAGAACCTGGTCATGCGTTCTTGCACCGGGGGCGATTCAGCCGCAGCCGGCAGCAAGATCAATCGTTTGATGAATGAGCAGGCCTGGCAGGCCCACGATTTGGGCCGGCCTGTTATTCAGGGCCGCAGGCAGGTGGCTGGCTTTCAGGCTTTCAACCATCCTGGTGGCACTGAAATGCAAAATATTGCCTATTTCCCGGTGATGGGGGTAAATGAGTGTATTGCGGTGCTGGTTGTTGGCCGGGCCTCAACCACCGATGTGTTTTTTGATGAAGAAATTCGAACCGGTCAACTTTTTGGGCAGTTGGTCGCGCTGGTGTTGGATAATGCCAATCTGTATCACTCAGCCCTGGAAGAGATTGCAGAACGGAAACGCAGTGAATTGCTTCTGGCAGAAAACGAAAGCCGTTACCGGCAAATTGTCGAAAACGCCAGTGATCTGATTTATCGTGCCAGCACCACAGGGCAGTTCTTATATGTTAACCCGCCCACGCTGCATATGCTGGGCTACCCCTATGAGCAGGACCTGTTGGGTAAACATTTTAGCGCGCTGATTGCGCCAGATTCACGTGGTCAGATTGTGGAATTTTATAACCAGCAAATTGTCGAGGAAAAACCCAATACCTATGTGGAGTTCCCCGCATATACGGCAGATGGCTCGCTGGTGTGGCTCGGGCAAAATGTTCAATTGATTAAACAAAATGGTCAGGTTGTGGGTCTTCAGGCGGTTGCCCGTGACATTACCGAGCGAAAACGCACCGAAGAGTCTCTGGAGCTGGCGCGCGACCAGGCCCAGGAAGCCAATCAGTTTAAGAGCCAGTTGCTGGCCAAGGTGAGCCATGAACTGCGTACGCCCCTGGGTGCAATTTTGGGTTATTCAGAGTTGATGAAACTGGGTACTTTTGGCCCGTTGAACGAAAGACAGCTTGAAGTGACCGATCAGATCGTTGACAGCGTGGAGTTTTTGAATGAGCTGGTGAATGAACTGCTGGACCAGGCACAAATTTCTGCCAAACGGGTGGTGCTTAAGTATGAGCGTTTCTCACTGGCCGATCTTTTGCAGCGCGTTGAAGTCAGCATGTCTGTGTTGGCCAATAAGAAGCAGCTCGGTTTTTCAATTGATCTTTCACCCAGGATGCCCAATTTGTTATATGGTGATGAGGCGCGGCTGCAACAAATTCTGGTGAATCTGATCGGGAATGCGTTCAAATTTACCCGCCAGGGTGAGGTAAAGGTGAGCGTTGGTTTACAGGATGTGACGCACTGGGCGATCAACGTGACCGATACCGGGGTGGGAATTCCCAAAGAAGCGCTGGGGTTTATCTTTGAGCCTTTCCGTCAGGTGGAATCGGCCATTTCTTATGATAATCGCGGTTCAGGGCTGGGGTTAACGATCACCAGTCAACTGGTTGAATTGATGGGTGGGATGCTTAAAGTGGAAAGCGAAGTTGGGCAGGGCAGTGTCTTCACCGTTATCTTGCCATTGATCGAGAGTTTGGAGAAACCTCGTGGAAAAACAGCTCGCTTTGATCGTTGAAGATGATCCACAACTGAACAGCATTTTTTCGCTCAGCCTGAGAGATGACTTTGAGATTGTCACCTTCACCAACGGCGAAAATGCGCTGCGCTACCTGTTGACAAATATCCCGCATCTGGTGGTGTTGGACCTTAATCTGCCTGGCGTATCCGGGGTTCAAATTTTGAACTATATAAAAAGCCAGCACCGCCTGGACGCTGTGCACGTTATTCTGGCAACGGCAGATGCCGCCAGGGCTACTGAACTGTCCGACCGGGCCGACCTGGTGCTTTTGAAGCCGATCAGTCCGGTGCAGCTTAAAACGCTGGCGGCCCGGTTAAAAATCTAGTTCTGCTGCCCAAAAGATAACCAACAAAAAACAGCCCCGGTTCAACGACCGGGGCTGTTTCATCTGACAAATGAGCTTTATCCGCAGGAACCGCCGCACCCGCCGCCGGAACCGCAGGATGAGCATCCGCCGACCTGTCCAAAGCGCACTTCATCTTCGGTGGCAGGGCGCAGGCCCACAATGGTGGCACGGAACAAAAGCTCCTTGCCGGCCAGGGGGTGATTCATATCCACACGGATCACATCGTCGTTAATCTCGGCGATGATGCCGTTGCGGATGGTGCCTTCTTCGCTGCGCAGGCGCAGCGCGCGGCCCACTTCGATGGGGAAGTTCGGGGGGAACTGACCGCGTTCCAGATCGATAAATGCTTCGGGGTCCACCTTGCCGTAGCCTTCTTCGGGCGCCACGGTGACCATCTTGGTTTCACCGGGGGTCATTCCTGCCAGGGCGGTCTCAAGGCCGGCGATGATGTTTCCGCGGCCGTGAACATATTCCAGTGGCGCCTCTGCACTCGAATCGATCACTGCACCGTCAACAGTCAGTTCGTAATCCAGGCTGACGACGACATTTTCAGCAACAACAACAAGTTCTTGTTCCATCTCTGCTCTCCATTAAAAAATTTACTCAAAATGAGAAATCTCACGTTTTGGCTTTGAAGAACAATGGCTGCCCGAAACAATTTTGCATAAAGTCAATTCGTGATTCTCAAAAATATCTGTTTCGTAACCGCTCATTTGACAGCGGCCAAACCCACAATATTGTTTTTGATTATACCCGTGTTTGTCCGAATTTTATGACCAAAATCCTTCGGCGCGCAAAATTCCCCCCACCGCCCGGCGTGTATCTTGCGCGGCTTTTTCCTGCCAAACCGCTTCGGAGGGAGCATATAACTCCATAAATTCGCGCTGGATCGTTTGCGCCTGCCGGGGGTGTGAACAGCCATTCCAGAATAGCTGATTTTCGAGGATCATGGTTTGCAACGAGCGCAGCCTGGCCGGCAGAGATTCGCCCAGGGTGCCATATTCAAAGCTGGCAGCGTAGAAACGGTCGGGGTGAAATTCGTTTTGGGCCAGATCATAGACTGCGTCGATCATATCGCCCCGAATGGCGTAAAACTCTGCGGGGTTGGCGCGCACAAAACGCGGGTATTGAAAGGCGCGGGTCAGTTGTTGGGGGGAGCGGGGTTCTTTGACCGAATTGACAATGCTCATCTCATCGCGGGGGCCAAAACCGGTGTGCAAATCGAGATGAACGATCTGCCGGTAGCCGGTGAAGGCTTCGCGGTAACGCTCGAGCATAAAGGTGGTTTCGGGTTCCATCTGGCTGCCGCCATAATAAATTCCCTTCGGAAACTGATATTGCCCCAGCAGAACCGCCTCGGTTAATGCTTGACTGCCGAGCAGGAGCGCTCCTTTGAGAACATCGGCCGTTATGCGCAATTTCGCCAGCGAAATCGAGCCTACGGCCCTGGCAGGGTTTAAAGTGCTGAAAAGACGGTCGTATCCGGGGTTTTTGTCATCTTGAGGCAAGGCGGCCGAATTCACCGCCCGATAGTTGCGATTGAGATCGACATTATGATGATTGACCCGCCGGCGGTGCTGCATTCCCCAGGGGTTAATGCAGTGCACCAGCAGCAAGCCGGTGTTTGCCGGGTTCACCCCGGCCAGCATCTCTTGTACGATCAATTCCAGCATTGCGCTGCCGACAAACCCTTCAATGCCATGTTCGCCGGCGGTGATAACCAGCAGCTTTTCACGGCTGCCCAGCGGCGGCGTGGTGATCCAGTCGATGGTCAGGTCTTTTGCGGGAAAAATGGAATGAGAAGACAGACAGGCGGTGGGCCAGCGTTTTTGAAGTTCGTGTATCCGGCTGCGAAAACGATCACGGGAGGCCGAAAATGAAGCGGGGAGTTTGTATTCTGTCATTCAATTTATCCCGGATTAAAAAGGTCCCAGACCGATCCATACCGCGACGGCCAGGAAAATAACCGTGACCGGCAGTACGACCAGCCAGAGTGGCAGGGTCCAGCGCATCCAGCGGGCATAACTGATGCCTGCCAGCCCCAGCACAATCAACAGAACCGGGTTGGTGGGGTAAGCCAGATTGGAAAAGCCATCGCCAAAACAGTAAGCAGTTACGGTTACCTGCCGGGTGACACCCACCAGGTCTGCCAGCGGCAGGATGATGGGCATCATCAGCACGGCTTTGGCCCCGGCAGAGCCGATGAAAAATTCAATCAACAGGGCCAGGCCATAGATGATTAACGCCGCCGAAAATGGGCTGGCGCCCTGCAGCGAAAGCGCGGCGCTGTTGAGGATGGTGTCGATGACACCGCCTGAGGCAACGATATGTTTTACGCTGGCCGCCATTAAGATCAGGGGAATGCCGGGTGCAATTCCCAGAACGCCGTCCCAGATGGCGCGGCGCAGGGTTTTTCCGCCGGCGCCAGATACCGCGCTGGCGCTTATGCCACCGGCAAAGAACAAAATTCCCACCAGCGGGAGGGAAAGATCGGAGAGCACCGGAAAAATAGGCCCGCCGATCAACACCAGGATGATGATCGCTACAAAAACGCCAAAGACGACCAGGGCGCGATTGAGGCCGGCGGTTTGCTGCGTGTGGCTGGCCGGTTGGCCGGTGAACCGTTGGCGGATGGATTGGTCTACCCCGTGCAAAAGCGATTGGGTGGGATCTTTCTCAATTTTGCGGGCATAGCGGGTTAAAAAGAAGGCGGCGATGATATAGATGACCACAAAGATGGGCACCCGAAAGGCAAACCCTGAAAAAGCAGGCAGTTCGGCCAGCTTTTGGGCCACACCAATGGTAAACGGGTTGGTGATGGCAGCCGAAAAGCCAAGGTTGGTCGCCAGAATGCTCATCCCCAGCCCCACCAGGGCATCCCAGCCCAGCGAATAGGCCAGGGCAATCATCAACGGCGTCAGGGGGACAACTTCTTCAAACAACCCCAGAAAGGCGCCCAGCACCATGAAGAAGAAGGTGATTACCAGCAGCAAGTTGTATTTGCGCCCTTCAAAGGCGCCGACAATGCGCGCCAGAGCGGCCTGCAAAATGCTGCTTTTTTCAAGCAGGCTGAAACTGGCGCTGACCAGCAGGATGAATACAATGATGGTGATCACCACCAGTCCATCGCTGCCCCATAACACTTCAACCGGCGCGGTGAGCCAGCGCCAGACCGGGTAGTCGGGTTGTTCAGTATAGGTAAATGTATCGGGAAGGATGATCGTGCGGCCGTCTTGTTCGCTGCGCTGATAGCTGCCGGCCGGCACCACTCTGGTGAGAATGCCCGCGGCCATCATCAACACAAACAGGATGAATAACGCCTGGAGTACGGCCCGTATGCTGATCTGGGCTCCGGTTTTGGCTTGCATGAAATTTCCTCCCTGTGCTGTGATCGATTTGGCCGGGCAGCAAAATTGTATCATAACTGGGTCAGCGAATTTTTTAAAAACCCCTGTTTTTTTGGTTAGAATAATAGAGACATTTCGACTGCAAACCTGTGTTGTGTGCAGTTGCGAGATTTCCGCAGCAAATGAAGATGCGGTAAGGGGGATGGCTTAATCGTGATTGAAAGGAGTTGCGCGATGTATATGATTTATTTCGTTCTGGATAACCCCGATTTGTTGGATGAGCTTTTGGATGCCTGGTATAAAGCCGGGATTCAGGGTGTGACCATTAACGAGAGCACGGGTTTTTACCGGCGCCAGCGGATCAGTGTGCCCATGCGTTATGTTTTCCCCTCCAGTGGACGTGAAGAAAGGGGGCATTATACCCTGACGGCGATTGTGGACCGGCGTGAACTGGTGGAATGCGCGATTGAGGCGACTGAGGGCCTGATTGGTGATCTTGATCAGCCACATACCGGTGTATTGGCTGCCTGGCCGTTGGAGTTTGTACGCGGGGTGCCAGGCACGAGGCCAGCCCAGAAGGATGTGTGAGCGATGATCTGGCTTCAATTTTTAATCAGCGCTGTGTTGATTGTGCTTGCGGCCAATCAACTTGCCCGCTATGGCGATATCATTGCCGTGCGAACCCGGCTGGGAGGGATGTTCATCGGGCTGTTGCTGCTGGCCGGCGCAACCTCGCTGCCCGAACTGCTGACCACCATCAATTCGATTCAGATTGGCGAGGCCAACCTGGCGGCCGGGAATCTGCTGGGCAGCAATATGTTCAATATGTTTTTGCTGGCTTTGTTAAGCGTGGTGGCGTATAAACGCCGCATTTTGCGCGAGGCCATTTTAAAACATGCGCTGTCGGGTTCGCTGACGGTGTTGTTAATCACCCTGGTTGTTTTTCTGGTTCTGGCAGATATCGATGTGAAGATTGGCTGGGTGGGCCTGGACAGCCTGGCGATCATTGCCGCCTATGTCGGTGTGGTTTACCTGATCCAGTCAGAATCGGGCGGGAGCGGTGTGGAAGAGGCCATTCCCCCGGGCACGCCTTCGCTGCGGCGGGGTTTAATCGGGTTTGCACTGGCTGCGGGGGCGCTGGTGGTGATCACTCCCTTCATGGTGCGCGCCAGCGCTGTGATTGCCGAGACCACCGGGCTGGGAACCACCTTTGTGGGCACCACACTGGTGGCGCTGGTGACTTCTTTGCCCGAGCTGGTTACCACGCTGGCGGCTGCCCGCATTGGGGCTGAGGACATGGCAATTGGCAACCTGTTTGGCAGCAATCTGTTTAATATGTTTGCCCTGGGCCTGGCAGATCTGTTTTATACCCAGGGCCGATTTATCGGAGAAATTGATGCCCAATTTGTGTTGATTGGGATTCTGGGCCTGTTGATGACCGTGCTTGCGCTGGTGGGGAACCTGGCGCGGTTTCGCCGCCGTTTGATGTTTTTGGAGATTGATGCTCTGGCGTTGATATTGGTTTACTTTGGCGGATTGTGGTTGTTATATTCTCGTGGCATGGGGTGAGAACACCCCATTGACTGAGAGGGTCCATTCATCCAGTTTTTAAGGAGACCGGAGATCTTATGCACCAGTTGATCTGTACTGTTTGTCAAAAGACCTATTCGTCGGATGATGTGCGCTGGAAATGTGATTGCGGCGGGTTATTGGATCTGGATTTTCAGCCATCCATTTCAATTGACCGCATTCGCGAACGCCCCGCAGGCATGTGGCGCTACCGCGAATCTATTCCGCTGCGCGAAGATGCAAATATCGTCAGCTTTAACGAGGGTTTTACCCCGCTGACCTGGTTTGATTTTGGCGGCTTGCCGGTGTGGGTCAAGCAAGAACAGCTTTTTCCTTCGGGGTCTTATAAAGACCGCGGAGCGGCGGTGTTGATCAGCAAGGCGAAAGAACTGGGGGTGCGCGCGGTGGTTGAAGATTCCTCGGGGAATGCCGGCTGCGCAGTGGCGGCTTATTGCGCGCGGGCGGGGATCACCTGTCAGATCTTTGTGCCCGCTTCCACTTCGCCTGGTAAGCTGGCGCAAATTCAAATGTACGGTGCAGCTCTGAACCTGATTCCCGGTTCGCGGGAAGATACGGCTGCCGCTGTGTGGCAGGCGGCCGAGACGCAATATTATGCCAGTCATTCGTGGAACCCGTTTTTCTTTCATGGCACCAAGACCTTTGCGTACGAGGTCTGGGAACAGATGGGCTGGAAAGCGCCCGACACGTTGATCTTACCGGCCGGCAACGGCACGCTGCTGCTGGGGGCCTATCTGGGGTTTCGTGAACTGAAAATGGCCGGGCTGATCGAATCACTGCCAAAGTTGGTGGCTGTGCAATCGGAACGATCTGCCCCACTGGCCCAGATGTTTCGCGAGAATCTCTCTTCGCTGCCGCGGATTGAAAAGAAAGACACCCTGGCCGAGGGTATTGCCATTGCCGAGCCGGTGCGCGGTGGGCAGATTGTGGCGGCCGTGCGCGAGACAGGGGGAACCTTTATTACGGTCAGCGAGGCAGAGATTGAAACCTCACTCAGGGCGCTTTGCCGTCAGGGAGCCTACCTTGAGCCCACCTCGGCGGCCACCACTGCTGCGGTGAATCAGTACCTGGGCCGGTTGAAACAGGATGAAGTCATTGTAACTATCTTCAGCGGGCACGGCTTAAAATCGACTGAGAAAATGCTAAAGCTTGCGGCACATGATTAACTTAACCAATTGTCAAAACGATGATCACATTACAATTGTTCACGCTTGAGATTTTGTAACGGGGCTGGTATAATGTATGTGAAATTTATCACTGCTCGGTCGGCTGCCGGTAGACTGAGCCCCAACAAAAAAATCAAACCGTGCTAGGAGAACCCCCATGCTGTTACAAAAAGAGCGTGAAGCCATTCTTACCTATGGTAAGAAACTGATTACTTCCAACTTGACGACCGGTTCTGGCGGTAATTTGAGTATCTATAACCGTGAAGAGAATCTGATCGCGATTAAGCCCTCGGGAATTGAATACTTTGACATGACCGTCGAAGATGTGGTGGTTATGAACATTGCGGGTGAGATCGTGGAAGGCAACAAAAAACCCTCCAGCGAAGTTAGTTTTCACCTGGGGTTGCTTAAACATCGCCCGGAAGTGAACGCGGTGATCCATACCCATCAGGTATATGCCACTACCATCGCCTGCCTCAACTGGGAGCTGCCTGCTGTTCATTATCTGGTAGGTTTTTCGGGCAACAAAGTGCCGCTCGCTCCGTATGCCACTTTTGGCAGCCAGGAACTGGCCGATAACATCGTCAATTCAATTGGTCAGTACAACGCCTGTTTGATGGCGAATCATGGCCTGGTGACGGTGGGCCCCAATATTGCCACTGCTTTTGCCGCGGCAGAAGAAATTGAACTGGTCTCGCGGTTATATTATCAGACGCGCTGCATCGGCGATCCGGTAATCCTTTCTGATGAAGAAATGGCTGTGGTGGGCAAGAAATTCGCCACTTACGGTCAGAAAAAATAATGTCTTTTTATTGGAGATACCCGTGAATTTTCAAATTTGCGGGCATTCACGGGTATCTCCATCTGGCAATTCAAAACTTTTCCGATCCAATTTTTTCCCTTTTTTGAAGCGGACTCATTTTAAAGTTTTCTAACCCTTTTTTTGCCGGGTGAAAACATCCTGAACGCGTTGCAATGATGGCAGAGTGAAAAAAGCTCAAACGCGAAGGAACCAAGGTATGAATGACCAGAATTCTCGGCTGATGATCAAAGTTGCAAAGTTGTATTACGAGAATAACCTGACCCAGGATGTGATTTCTCAAAAGCTCAGAATTTCCCGGCCGAGGGTGTCCAGGTTATTGCAAGAAGCGCGTGACACAGGCATTGTGCAAATTAAGGTTGCTTCTTTTCCCAGCCCGTATGTGGATTTGGAAACGCACCTGGAGAAGCGCTATGGGCTGGATGAAGTGATTGTGGCCGATGTGATGGATACCCTGTCACCCGCAGACGTATCGCGTGAACTGGGCGAGGTGGCGGCGGGGTATTTTCGCAGCGCTGTTCAGGATGGCGATATCATTGGCCTCACCTGGGGTGAGACTCTTTCGAGCATGATTGATCACCTGGGGGCCGAGAAAAAGCAGGGTGTGACGGTGGTTCAGATGGTGGGCGGGCTGGGCGACCCGGCGTTGGAAAGCCACGCCACAGATCTGGTGCGGCGGCTTGCCCAACTTTTGGATGCGAATTTAAACCTTTTGCCCGCCCCGGGGATTGTCAGCTCGGTGGAAGCGGCCTTCTTCTTTAAGGCAGAGCGGTATATCCTTCAGGCCATCCATACGGCGCTTCAGGCCGATATCGTTTTTGCCGGCATTGGCGCCCCAAACCACGAGTCGCTGTTGATGCGCGACGAGAGCATTGTCACCTGGGATGAGATCAACCCGTTGATTTTGCAGGGGGCGGTGGGAGAAATTGGGCTGCATTTCTTTGATATTCAGGGCAATCCGATTGCATCGGATGTGAAAGAACGGGTTATTGGGGTGGACCTGGAATCTTACAGTGTTTTGCCCAATGTGGTTGGTGTGGCCGGCGGCATGAAAAAGGCCGATGCCATTCTCGGCGCGGTGCGCGGCGGTTATATCAAGACCCTCATCACCGATGTGAGCGTGGCGCAGTTCTTAAGTGCACAACAATGACAGGCGGGGCGGCGGATGCCACCCAAAAAAGTGAGCTGTTCTGTTGCAGAACAGCTCACTTTTTTATTCTCTGCGGGGTTTACTCCGTCCAGCGGGTATGAAAGTCGCCGGGGCGGTCGATGCGGCGGTAGGTGTGGGCGCCGAAATAATCACGCTGCGCCTGGAGCAGGTTGGCGGGCAGCCGTTCGCTGCGGTACGAGTCGTAATAGGCCAGTGAGGCGCCGATGCCCAGCACCGGAATGCCCAGCCCGATAGCAGTTTGAATAAAGAAGCGCCAGCCTTCCTGGCTGTTTTCCACCGACTGGTTGATGGCTTCATCCAGCAGCAGATTCTGCAGATCGGGGTTGCGCTGGTAGGCGCCGCGGAAGTCTTCCAGCAGATCGGCGCGGATAATGCAGCCAGCCCGCCAGATTTTGACCACTTCTTCCAGTTGAATGTGATACTGATACTCGTTTGAAGCCAGGCGCAGCAGGCCCAGCCCCTGGGCGTAGGAGGTGACTTTGCTGGCATACAGCGCGGCTTCGGCGGCATCGACCAACCCCTGCCGGCTGCCGCTGTAATGGGCGCGCGGTCCGCGCAGCACTTTGGCCGCGGCAACGCGTTCTTCCTTCAGGGCCGAGAGCAGCCGCGCTTCAACCCCTGCCGAGATGGTGGGGGTGGGTGCGCCGATCTCGAGCGCATTCTGGCTGGTCCATTTGCCGGTGCCCTTCTGGGCGGCTTCATCCAGAATGACATCGACCAGGGCCGACCCGCTTTCGGGGTCGTCACGGATGAAAATATCGGCAGTGATCTCGATCAGGTACGATTTCAGACGACCGCGGTTCCAGGCTGCAAACACCTGGTGCAGCTCGGCATTGCTCAGCCCCAGGCCGCGGTGCAACACATCATACACTTCGGCGATCAATTGCATATCGCCATATTCGATGCCGTTGTGCACCATTTTGACATAGTGCCCCGCGCCGCGCGGCCCAATAAACGCCGTGCAGGGTTCGCCATCTGGCGCTTTGGCGGCAATGGCTTTTAACACCGGCTCGACCACGGCAAAAGCCTCGCGGTCGCCGCCCGGCATCAGGCTAGGGCCCCACAGCGCGCCCTCTTCACCGCCCGAAACGCCCATCCCCAGATAGCGCAGGCCCTGTTTGGCCAGGTCGGCGGCGCGGCGGTCGGTATCGGCGAACAGGGAATTGCCGCCGTCGATCAGAATATCGCCTGGTGCGAGTAGGGGCGCAAAGCGGGCGATCATCTCATCCACCGGCGCGCCGGCAGGCACCATTAATAACACCACCCGCGGGCTTTGCAGCGCTTCGACCAGCGCTTGCGGGGTTTCAGCGCCGGTAAAGTTCTTCTCGGCGCCGGGGCCGGCCAAAAACGCCTGCATTTTCGCGGCATTGTGATTGTAGACTGCGATGGGGAACCCGTTGCGTTCAATGTTTAAGGCCAGGCTTTGCCCCATAACACCCAGACCCACCAGACCAACTGCTGCTTTTCCCATAGAATCTCCTTTATCTCTTGCTGACGCTGCTGACAAGGCCACCCTTAATTTATGGCGCGAGGGTTTTCAGAATTTTGGTTTTCTTGCTGCTGTTTGAGCAGCGCATCGCGTTTGCGTTTGGCGCGGTAGATCAGGTAACCGCCCAGAACGATGCCAATGGCCCAACCGTAGTCGGGCAGGATCAGCCAGAAGGCAAATGTGAGCAGGCCCACAAAGGCGGCCGCCAAAACCCAGTCCAATAAGTTCATGCTTTTTCCTCTGCTACTGTGCGCGCGGGTCTTGCGGGGGTGCTTCCTGTGTTTTGCGACCCAAGTTATCATCTTTTATTTTACAATGAAAGTAGGTCCGCGGCGGGGAAAGATCCATTAATTGTGTCTTTCTGAATCACAGATGGAACATGTCATGCAAAGCGTAGCGAAGCATCCCTGCGCTGATCTGCAAATCCTTACGGTTGCCTGTTGTAGAAACCCAACATTTGCCAGTTTGACCCGGAGGATGTTGGGTTTCGCTACGAAATGCTTGCCCTAGCCCTGCATGGGTAGGGATGCTTCGCTCTGCCGATCTGCAAAACTTAAAATCATTGGCCGACGTAAACGGTATAGCTTGTTTGCGCAGCGACACCCTTGAGCTGTTGAATGACCTCAATCTGGTGTTTACCGGCCGGCCATTCTTTGATCAGGCTAAAGTAATACCGGCAGGCAGCGCTTGAGTCACTGTGATCGATAAAGGCAAAATCGTTCAGGGGTTTCGCCGCACCGTTGACGGTCACTTCGGTTTTTAGCTCTGCCAGTTCGCGCGCCAACTGTGCTTCATTGGCCGCGCACCAGAAGGTGAGCAGCAAGGTGGGTTCAGACTGCTCAAGCATCACCGTATAGGGTTGAGTCTGGCCCAACTGCGCAGCGGCATCATAAAATTCCTGCCCGAGTGCATCCAAAAACGGAATTTCTTCATCCACCGCGCGCTGGCTTTCTTCAACGCTGCCAAAGCCGGGTGCGGCAGCTGGTTCGCGATTGGCGCCGGCGGGGATGAGTAGCAGGTTTTCGGCGGTCTTTAAAACCACGTCTGCCTGCGAGAGCGCCAGGGTTTCATCAATGGGCACTTTGACCATGGGCTGCACGCCCTGGCCTTCAAGAAACAGACTGCCATCGGCTTTAACAAACCGGCCGGTTGGAATTTGCAGCGAAAAGCCCTCGGGCAGAACAAACTGGCCGCGCGCAACCTCGGCTTCGACCCCGGCGGTGGGATACTGGCCGACCACCTGCATGCCGGGCAGTTGGCTAAAGCCGTAGGCCTCGATTTCACAGGCACTGTAGCAAGATTGGTCCACCAACAGCGCCAGGTGATCAAAGACGAAACGGGTCTCTTTGGGGCGCACTTTGCTCAGCGGCCCGTTGGGCTCAAACCGGCCGGTCGTTTCGCTAAAATATTGCAACTGGGCCAGGGGAATTTCTTCTTCGGTCAGGTAACCGGCCAGATCGAGCGGCGAACCGCCCGTGTTGGTGCGCAGGTCGATGATCACCCCGGCGACGCTGTTTTCTTCGAAGGTGCGCAGGGCGCGTTCAAACAGGCGCACAATCAGGTTCAGATCGTCATAGTTCGAGTTGATTTTGACATACCCCAGCCCGCTGTCGAGAATGCGAAATTCGACCGGTAAGGCCAGGTTGTCAAAATTGCGGAATGTACTGGAATATTGCAGCGAGCTTTGTTCATAAATGGCGGTCAGCGTGACCGTTTGCTCGCCCTGGCCAGGGTTGATGAAGGTGAAAGATTTTTCGGTACCCTCTGGCACCGCCAGCAGAAAACGGGCCTGTTCGTAGCGGCGCGAGAAAGCAGTGGAAAACGGCCCGCTTAAGGGTTTGACAGCGCTAATGGCCTCACCGGCTGAAAGGCTGCTGACACGGGTCAGTTCGGCCCCCACCTGAACCCCGGCCAGCCCGGCCGGTCCGCCGGGCAGCACATAGGTCACCAGCACCCGCCCGTCATCCAGCTCACGGATGGCAAAGCCAAACCCTCCGGATGTCATTTCATCGTAGGTTTGCCAGCCGATCTCGCCGCCATTCAGGCCCACATGGCCGTCGTTGAAGGCATTGGCAAAATCTTGCAGCGCCAGATAATATTCTGTGGCGTTCTTCCCTTTTTCAGCATTCTTGATCCGCGGCAGGAGCGTTTCGTACAGTTTATCCCACTGCGGTTCTTTGCCTTCAATGCCATTAAAGGCATATTCTTTGCGCACTTTCTCAAACATTTTTTCAAATGCGGCGGTGTACGATAGATCGGAATAATCTTTTTCGGCAACATCCGCCGGTTCGTATAATGTCATTTCTTCGACGGTATTGCGTAAGAGTTTGAACGGGGTCTGATCAAGATCCACCACCGAATAGCCTTCTGGAACCGGCATGATGGGATCATCGGGGGTAAAGAGCAGCCCGTCTGCGCCAAACCCGGCAGGAAACTCCTGCCCGGCGGCCGGAGAGAAGATCATCAGTTTTCCGCCGGTGATCTCATCTTTATTTTCGGTATCGGTGCGCACCGAAGCCAGATACGAAGGCCAGCCATACGATTTGTCATCGCCCTCCGAAAACGGCCCCCCTGAGAGGTTGGGCCCATATGCGATGGCAAAGACCTGCACGCCAGTTTCTTTCTGGTCGTCGGGGTTAACATCGTTGGCAACCCCGCGCGGCCGGACGGGAAGCAGCAGGTCAAAGGTTCCCTGCTTATTTTCCAGATCCACGCTCATCAGCCCCAGGGTCTGGCCCTCGGCAGGCAATTCCCATTCTTCATCCCGCAAAATAAAGCCGGTCAGGTCGTTTAATACAACGGCATGTTCGTTAAAATAGGTCCGCAAGACAAAGTCATTGGTAAAGGTAAAGCTGCCTTCCACCCGTTCCACGCCCGGATTGGTCAGCGAAGGAGACGCGGTCGCGCCAATATCCACCCGTTCAGACTGCCGATCCAAAAAACGACTGCGCAGGGTATCCATTAAACCACAGGCGGTGGTGGTGAAGATCAGAGCGATGGAAAATGCAATCATCCCGGTTCGTTTTTGGAACATGGCGATTTCTCCTGGATCAATTTGTTGATGATTCCGGGGGTTTGAGAATGCTGGATGTGCTTTGCGCCCCCACGGTCCTTAAATTTGAGCTGTCGGGTGCCGAATACTTAGCGCCGGTTAATCAGGTAAATGCCGCTTAACACCACCAGGCCGCCAATCCACTGGGCGGGCTGCAGCGGTTCGCCCACCAGCGGAATGGCCAGCAGGGCTGTTAACACCGGCTGGAGGATCATGGTGGGAGAAACGACCGAAGCGGGTAAATGCCCCAGGGCGTACCCGACCGAGAAATAACCGACGATCTGCGATATGAAAGCTGCGGCCAGGAAGGTGAGATAGGTCTGGGTGCTGTAACCGATAAGCGCGTTGCCGGCCGCCAGGTTGAAGATCAGCAACCCGAACGTCGCTGCGGTTACGTTTAAGGCTGTGTATTGCAGGGTGTGAAAATGCTGCCGCCCGCGCTGGGTGACCAGAAAATAAGCTGCGTAAAACACGCTGGAAAGCACGGCGATCAGATCACCCATCCCAAGATGGGCGTTGTTGAGCAGATCATTGCTAAAGACAACCCCGGCGCCCGTCAGCGTAAACACCAGGCCAACCCAGAAACGACCGCTCATCCGTTCTTTAAAGATCAGCCAGGCGATTAGCGCCACCCATAGCGGCGCGATATTGTTCAACAGGGTGGCGTTGGCTACGCGGGTGCGCTCAATGGCAATGCTCCAGGTGGCGTGATCCAGCGCGGTCATCATCCCGCCCAGGGCGGGCAGCCACCAGAAACGCCAGTTTAATCGTTCGCCGTTTTGTTTCTGGCGCAGACCCATTAAAGGCACCATCACCGCTGCTGCGATGAGCATGCGGTAGAAAGAAGTCACCGGTCCGGGGGCCTGGGCCCAGCGAACAAACAGGGAGGAAAGGCTTAACGCCGCGATGCCGGCCAGCAGCGCAAGATAGGGCATGGCGCTTGATATGGCAGGAAGGGAGATACGTTTGGGGGAGGTGGTCTCGTTCATAGGCAGTACGTGAAAGTTTATCACAAAAGCAGAGCGCTGCCGCGGCAACTCTTTCGGGGCCGGTAAAAAAGAAAACCTCCGGGTCAGGATGGTGCCCGGAGGAGGGGTTCAAGTGGATCTTGGTATGGGATCAGGCGGGCACAGCCCGGCCATATAACTGATCGCGGATCTGGATGATCTGGCGGCGCAGGCGGTCATCGCGTTCGATCAGGTCGGCCACCTTTTCACAGGCATACATGACGGTGGTGTGGTCGCGCCCACCCAGCGCCTCGCCGATTTGCGGCAGTGAGACATTGCCCTCTTCGCGCAAGAGATACATGGCCACCTGGCGGGGCAGTGCCACCTCACGCGAGCGGTCGCGGCCCAGCAGACGGTCATAGGTCAGCCCAAAGGCTAGGGCAACTGCGTTTAAGACCTGTTCGGGGCCAACGGTGTTGCGCTGAGGCAGCAAATCGGCCAGGGCAGTGTTGACGAGCTGCGCGCTCAGCGGCTGCCCTGAAAGGTCGGCATAGGCCAGTACGCGCGTGAGCGCTCCTTCCAATTCACGGATGTTGGATTGGATTTGCCGGGCGATCAATTCAAAAATGTCGTTGGAAATATCAAAGCGGCCCTGGCGTTCGGCCTTGGAGCGCAAAATTGCCATGCGGGTTTCAAGGTCGGGGGGCTGAATATCTACAATCAGACCCCATTCAAAACGAGACCGCAGCCGTTCTTCCAGGGTGTTCAATGCCTTGGGCGGCCGGTCTGAGGTGATGATAATCTGTTTTTCCTGCCCGTGCAGGGTGTTAAAGGTATGGAAAAACTCTTCCTGGGTTGATTCTTTATTGGCAATGAACTGGATGTCATCAATCATCAGCACATCAATCTGGCGGTATCGTTCGCGGAAGGCTGAGTTGTTGTGTTTTTGGATCGAACTGATGAAGTCGTTGGTAAACTCTTCGGAAGAAACATACATGACGGTCAGCCCGGCGCGCTGGGCCACATTGCCCATGGCGTGCAGCAGATGGGTTTTGCCCAGCCCTACACCGCCATAGAGGAACAGCGGGTTGTAGGCGCGGGCGGGGTTATCGGCCACGGCCATGCAGGCCGCGTGCGCCAGACGGTTGCTGGAACCCACCACAAACTGATCAAAGGTGTAGCGCGGGTTGATGGATGAATTGCGCGGGGTGGTGACCGGGGGCGCCAGAACCGGGGTGGTTTCTTCGTCGGCGCTTTCATTCATATCAAAATCTTTTTGCCAGACCACAAAGTGAACTTGCTGCGGACGGTTCATAAGACCAGTCAACAGGCGGATGACGGTACTGGAAAGGCGGCTGTCCAACCAGTCGCGGGCATAAGCGTTTTGTACCCCAATGGTAAAACAATCATCTTTGTAATTTACCAGATCCGTACTGCGCACCCAGGTATCATAGGCGGCTTTGGACATTTCCATCTGAAGCTGGCCAAGAGTAGCCTGCCAGGCCTGTTGTGGGTTCATAAATCACCCTCCGAGCATTTGATTAAGCGCACTGTCAAGCAAGCCCACTGCATAAAATGCAGTGGGTGAGGTATTCAAACTCTTTACCTGTCTAAAAGCCCGGGTGGTGAATACTAATTTTCGGGCGCGGCTTGCGTACGGCAGCTTGCTTTGAAAGAATTCTAGCAGAAACATGGCCACTCAACAAGTTTATTACCCTACGCTGGCCTAAAAAAACCCGGTTTTTTAAGTCTGTCAATCTTAAAGAAACCTGTGGAGAAACCTGTGGATATGTGGATAAAATAGAAAACCTATTCCCCCACTAACAAGCCCACCCCCATATATAGGCCCCCATATATAGGGGGTGGATACTTTTTGGCTGTACATATTCTATTTGTTGGGCTTGTTTACAAAATATTAATAAATGGTTCATCGTCCATTAACGCATCTGTGAAACCTAAAAATTTAGTGTTTGTTTTACAGATGATTTTTGTCAAGGTTTTTCAGCAAACCATTTAGCGGTTGATCTTCAAATTTCTGCGCTCCATTCGGCGCTGCCCGGCTTTGTTGATCTTTAAAACTCCGTCAATATCCAGATAGGTCAACCGGCTGAGGTTCTTTAGATATGGCACGGCATCATTGGTCAGGCGGTTGCAATAACTGATGTTTAACCAGGTTAAACGGGGGTGCTCGGCCAGGGGGCCAAGCCCTTCATTGGTCAGATCGCAAGAGCTGAGGTTCAGCATGGTCATCTGAGGCAGACCGAGCAGCAAAGCCACGCCGCGGTTGGTGATCTTTCGGTTTTCAGAGAGATTCAAATAACGCAGACTGGAACAGGCGGCCAACTCATTGACCAACTGCTGCAAAATCTTGTCGTCAATATTTTGCACGCGTACTGCGGTTTCGTATCCATTGGGGATATTAAAATATCCGGGGCCGCGATCAAATTCAATCCAGTCCACCATGCCCACCGGGCGGGTGTAAATTACAATTTCAAGCGCGGTAGAGAAGTGATCAATAGTCGGTTGAGCGATGTCATTCATAGCTTTTATTTTACCAGAGCGCAAAACAATTGGCGGTTCGGGTTCCTGATGTTGCGCCAGTGCTGTGTCAAAGGGGATAATGATGTTTCACAGCGGTGATTTCGCGGCGAAATCACCGCTGTGAAAATCGACTTTTATGTTTGACAGTACTACGGTAAATTGTTTTGCCGCGCCAGGGTGCGAATTTCATCTGCGTCGAGAACACGCCGATAGATGCGCAGCTCATCCACCGCGCCGGTAAATTGCGCAGCGGGGTGAAGGGGGTGTCTGCCCACCCACAGCGGGTAGGAGGTTTGCGGTTCGAAGCGGCCAATTTCCTGTTCAAAAGCCAGCTCGCCATCCAGAAAAAGCCTGGCTTTCCCGCTGAAAGAATCGTAGGACAGCGCCAGGTGCACCCAGGAACTGGCAGCGGGGGCAGGAAAGGTGAGGATGTGGCTGGTTTCATCGGAGATCGATGAGACGATGTCAACCCCCAGGCTGTTTTTCGGCCAGGGATAGCGCGATGTGCGCGCCCAGAGGGTGACCCCGCTGTGCTGTTCATCGCCCCAGACCAGCAAGGGGCAATCGCCGGCGCAGTCTTCCAGCCGGTAGTATAACGCCAGGGTAAAACCTGTATCCAGGTTAAAACCGGGTGCAGCCGGGATGACGGCGCGGGTGGTTGAATCGGTTAGCGCCAGAGCGCTGCCGCGGGCGCCCGCGGTGACCTGCGGGTTTTCAATCTCCATCATGCGGTCTTCGCCCCAACCGCGCTGGTCGGGCCTGGCAAAAGAAAACGGAAAATAGGCGGCCAGCCCTTTGGGGTCAACCGGTTCGAGGCTGAGCAGATCCACGGTGGGGGTCAGGGTTGCGAGCGGGGCCGGCCGGGTGAGCGTGGCGCGCAGCCCGGCAATTTCGGTTTCGAGCGCAGACTGGGTGGCCGAGAGATGCGCCCCGGCGGAGGGGAGATTGCAGCCAGTGAGAAGGATGCCGATGACGATACCCGCCTTAATAGGAAAACGCATTGGCCGCCCGCTGGTCGAGAATTTTTGCCAGGTTACCCATTTCATCGCTGTTAATATTTGCACCGTTGATGATGTTGAGGCTCAGGCGCTGTACGGTGCTGCCGCTGCGCCAGATCATCTGGAAGGTCTTATATTGCGGGGGGGTGCCGCTTGCGGGGTCGAATGTCCCGCTGGCCTGGAATTCTTCTCCGGCCAGATACGGCATGGCGGCTTTTTCAGGATATGATTCCTCGGCAGTCAGTTTTTGAAAGTAAGCGGCGGCAGCGGCGGGGGAGGTGAAGACCACCAGATCGTGTTCAAAGACTCGCTGATCCTGTTCATCGGTGCTCTGGATCGTCACTCCGTAGGCATCGCGCACGCCCTCGCCCTGGGCAGGCTGCGAAGAAGCGGCAATTTGATAACTCCCTTCGGGTAGATCGCCCAGGTTTAAAGCAATTTCGGGCAGTTCCAACCCGGCGGCCTCTGAAGTGGGCGCAGGGGTGAAGACCGGGGCGGTCGGGGCCGGTTCGCCAGGAGCGGGGTGGGCCCAGGCAAAGGCCGTGGTTGAAAGGTCAATCGGAATGGCCGGGGTATCAAAACTGGGCAGCAG
>CAZQLE010000037.1:0-23638 GCA_964593905.1 uncultured Anaerolineaceae bacterium
AGGTTTAACAACCACTCTGCGGCTGCGGCGCGGTCGGCAAACACGCGGAACTGCCGGCCGCGATTGCTCTCCAACACCATCTCGCCAAAACGCCCCTGGGTCGATCGTTCCACCGGCAGCACTGCCGCAACCTGGACAGAATAATTGATAAACTTCTGCAAAATCGCCCCGGCCAGCCCGGTGCGCAGGTTATAAAAATCTTCACTCAGGTTGGATTCGTGCAACAACAGACGGTGCACCCCGTATTCTCCGCAGATACCCACCAGATCCAGCGCATCTTGCTCGCTGGTCACCAACCCGCCTTCTGGCAAAAACTCTACAAATTGGCCCTTTTGGTCTGTGATTAATTGTGTTTGCATCAATTCCTTCTCCTCGCGTTTCCGGCCCGGCCGGATATGAATAGCAATATTATAGACGTTTTCCCCTTTTTGTTCGCAGTGAGGGGAACGCAAAAAGGCCTTTAAAGAAATTGGCAGCAGCCTTTAATGATATAATTTACCCATCCAATCCACCCGACCAGGAGAGCATCCTGATGATGCCCAACCACCGCCACACTTGAACCGTACCCCGGGGCGCAGGCCTGCGCCCGCGGTTTAACCTGCCACCGCAGCGGTGTGGCCTGGTCTGTGTCTGTCTTTAAAAACAGGAATGGGCCTGTCCTCAACCGCCGTCTGCTCTGGCAGGCGGCGGTTTTTTGCACCTGGTCACCAGATGCACACAGGAGGTCCATTGATGGTCAATTCTGACACCGTTCTGCTCATCACCCGCAACGGCATGGGTGACGCAGCGCCCGAACTGCAACAAAAACTGATCCGCACGTATCTTACCCTGATCACCGAAAACAACGATCTGCCCGCGGCCATTTGCTTTTACACCGAGGGCGTGCGCCTGGCGGCCGAAGGCTCGCCGGTGCTCGATCTGCTGCAAGGGCTGGAAGCCAGCGGCGTGCGGCTGATTTTATGCGCCACCTGCCTGAACTTTCTGGGGTTGGCCGACCAGGTGAAGGTGGGCATTGTGGGCGGAATGGGTGATATCATCGAGGCCCAGCACCGCGCCGCCAAAGTCATCAGCCTTTAGGCGGCCGCCGTGCAACTGTTTGCCCTGCGCTTCTCCCCCGGGCAAGACCCGCTGGAAGAGATTGAGCGCCATATCTGCGCCCATCAAATCGAGGCCGCCTGCACGGTAGCCTGTCTGGGCAGTCTTACCCGCGCGGCGCTGCGCTATGCCAACCAGCCAGAGGCCACAGTGTTGAACGGGCATTTTGAGATTCTCTCGCTCAACGGGCTGTTTTCCATTCATGGCTCGCATGCCCATATCGCCATCGCCGACGAAACCGGCCGCACCTACGGCGCACACCTGCTGCCCGGCAGCCGGGTGTATACCACTGTGGAACTCACTCTGGCGGTTTTGCCAGAGGTGCGCTTTTTGCGCACCTTTGATCCACAGTCGGGCTACCCCGAACTGGATGTTCAACCTGTTTCATCCAAAAAGGATTCCGATTATCATGTCGCTCGCAAAAACCCTTAAAAAAGATTTCACCACCCTCACCTGGGCGCTGATCCCCGCGCTGGTGGTCATCAACATTGCCATCGGCCAGTTGGCCTCGCTGCTCAAGCTGCCCATCTTTCTCGATTCGATCGGCACCGTCATCGGCGGCGTGCTGGGCGGCCCGTGGGTGGGCATGCTCACCGGTCTGCTGACCAATCTGATCTGGGGCTTCATCAGCGACCCCGTAGCGGCGGCCTTTGCGCCGGTGGCGATGGTCATCGGTCTGGTGGCCGGGCTGTGCGCCAAAGCCGGTCTGTTCCGCACCTGGTGGCAGGCCATTCTCAGCGGCATCCTCATCTCGGCCGCCCTTTCATTTGTTGCCATTCCCATCCGCGTATACATGTTCGGCGGCGTCACCGGCAGCGGGGCGGACTTTATCACCGCCTATTTGCAAGCCACCGGGCGCGACCTGTTCAGCTCGGTCATCGTCACCGTGTTCACCTCCAACCTGGCCGACAAGGTCATCACCGCGCTGATCGCCTGGGGGGTGATCAAAGCCCTGCCCAATCGCTTTGTGCTGCGCTTTCGGCGCGCCGAAAAAGTTGTCGGCTAAAACCTTTCAAGCGCTGCACCCGTTCACACGGCTCGCGCTGGGGCTGGGTCTTTCGGCCGCCGGGTTTGTGCTGCCGCCCGTCTTTTGCGCCCTGTGGCTGCCGGTGGGGCTGGGGCTGGCAGCAGCGGCCGGCATTCTGCGGCCCACCCTGCGCGCGCTGGCGGTGTTCTTAACCCCGCTGGCGATCAGCCTGCTGGTGGTGCACGGGTTCTTCTCACCTGCCAACCTCACTCCGCTGCTGCGTCTTGGCCCCTTCACCCTGGGGTTGGAAGGGCTGCTGCTGGGGCTGGGTGTGTTGGCCCGGCTGGGCAACGCGCTGACCGGCTCGCTGATATTTGTGCGCACCACCCCGCCGGCCGACCTGACCCGCGCCATGCACGCCGCGGGTGTGCCGGCGCAGCTCACCTTTGTGATCGCCTCGGCTTTGCAGTGGCTGCCCGAGATGCGCCGCCGCACCGCAGATATCTGGGCGGCGCAGAGCGCGCGCGGGCTGGTGACGGGCGGCAGCCTGCTCACCCGTCTGCGCGCCCTGCTGCCGCTGGCCGCCCCGCTGGTGCTGGCCGCCCTGGTGGATGTGGAAGAGCGCGCTGTGGCGCTCGAAAGCCGCGCCTTCAGCGCGAGTGGGCCCAAAACCAGCCTGCGAACCCTGCCCGATTCACCGGCACAGCGCTGGCTGCGCCGCGCTGTGCCGGCCGGACTGGTGCTGTTGGGGGCCTTAAGGGCGCTCTTATGATCACCCTGGAGCAGTTCTCGTTCACCTATGCCGGGGGCGGCCCGCCCGCCCTGCAAGAGATCGACCTGCACATCGCACCGGGCGAATTTGTGGCCGTCCTGGGGGCCAACGGGGCGGGCAAAACCAGTCTGTGCCGGGCGCTGGCCGGGTTCATCCCCCATTTTTATCACGGCACACAGCACGGGTCGCTGATCCTGAACGGGGCCGAGGCCAGAACACTGGCCCTGGGCGAGATCACCCGTCAGGTGGGGTTTGTCTTTCAGAACCCGCTCAACCAGCTCAGCAGGGCGCGTTTTACGGTCTATGAAGAAGTGGCCTACGGGTTGGAAAACCTGGGGGTTGCCCCCGCTGAAATGCCGGCGCGCATCGAACACGCTCTGGCGCAAACCGGGCTGAGCGCCCTGGCCGAACGCCCGCCCGGCCAGCTTTCGGGCGGGCAGCAGCAGCGGCTGGCGCTGGCCTCAATTTTGGTGATGCAGCCCGCCTGGCTGGTGTTGGATGAACCCACCACCCTGCTCGACCCAACCGGACGGGCCGAGATGCTGGAGGTGTTAACCGAATTGCACCGCAGCGGGACCACAATTCTGATCGCCACCCACGACCTTGAACATGTGTTACCCTGCGCCGGGCGGGTGGTGCTGTTGGCGCAGGGCCGGGTGGTCTGCGACGGGCCGCCGGCCAGGGTGTTGGCCGGGCCAGAGCTGCAAGGCCGGGGCATTGCCCCGCCGCGCCTGCTGCGGGCGGCGCGCGCCCTGCAAAGCGCTGGGCGCTGGCCGGCGGGTGTTGCGCTGCCGTTCAGCCCAGACGAAGCCGAAGAGGGTTTTCGGCAGGCGCTGAAGCTGCGAGGTGATCATGCTTGATGTGCAAAACGTGCACTACCAATATCCCGGCGGGGCTGCCGCGCTGAAGGGAGTCTCATTCTCACTGGCTGCCGGAGAGCGGGTGGTGTTAATGGGCCCCAACGGGGCGGGAAAATCGTCTCTGGCGCGGGTGCTAATGGGTCTGCTGCGGCCGGATGAAGGCAGCGTGTGCCTGGGGGGGCAAAACACCGCCGGCCGGCCCACCTGGGAGCTGGCGCGGCAGGTTGCCTATGTTTTTCAAAACCCGTATGAGCAAATTTTTAATCGCACCGTGTGGGACGAAGCTGCCTTTGGGGTGCGGCAGCTTTACGGCCGCAGCCCGGAGAGTGAGGCACAGGTGGAAGCCGCGCTGGAACAGGTGGGGCTGCTGGCCGAAGCGCGCCGCCACCCCTACGACCTGGGGTATGCCGAATGCCGGCTGCTGGGTCTGGCCGGGGCGCTGGCCGGCGGGGCGGGGCTGTTGATTCTGGATGAACCCACCGCCGGGCTGGATGCCGGGCAGACTGCGCGGGTGGAGGCCATCTTAAACAGCCTGCAAAGCGCACAAAAGACCGTGCTGGTCATTACGCATGAGATCGATTGGGCCGCCGAACAGTTTGACCGTCTGCTGTGGCTGGCGCAAGGCCGCCTGGTTTACGATTCGTCTCTGCGCGATATTCTAAGCAACCCGCCCGCCGGGCTGCCTATGCCGGTGGTCAGCGCGCTGGGCCACCGCCTGGGGTTGGGCAAGATCCCCCTGACCACGGCAGAACTGGTGGACGCCATACTTACACCAATCTGACACCCCCCCCATTCAGGCAGATTCCCTACTGCAAAAGCTGACTCGATTTGTATATAATAAATAAAACCATTTGTGCAGCCGGTTCAACCTAACCTGCGGGACCCGGCTGTTCTTTATATACGCCAAACTTTGAGGAGCCAAGAATGAAGAAGCGCAAGTTATTCCTGCCACTGGTTGTACTTGTTCTGCTCTCGTTGGCCTGCAGTCTGGGTACACCGAACGCCGAACCTACCGCTGCTCCGGTAGAAGAGCAGCCCACCGCAATCTCTGCTGAACCCACCGCTGAAGAGGTCGCCACCGAAGAAAGCGCCCCGACAGATGGAGAGGTGATCAACAGTCTGGCCGATGCAAAGAAAGGGGTGATCCGCATTGTTGTGCAGGGCGCCTATGAATATCCCGATTTTCCCGCCTCGTTGGAAGAATCTTATACCGGCACCGGCTTTATCATCGACCCCAAGGGCATCGCTGTGACCAATAACCATGTTGTCACCGGCGCAGCCACCATTGAGGTCTATTTTGCCGATGATGACGAACCCCGCCGCGCCAAGTTGATCGCCGCTTCTGAATGCTCTGATCTGGCCATCATCGACATTGCCGGCGATGGGTACCCCTATTTTGAGTGGTACACCGACCCGATCGAACTGGGCACCGAAGTCTACTCGCTGGGGTATCCGCTGGGTGACCCCGAATTTTCACAGCACAAGGGCGCTGTTTCAAAGAAACGCGCCACCATCGAATCGAACTGGACCGACGCCGAATCGCTGGTTGAGCACGACGCGCTGATCAACCCCGGCAACTCGGGTGGACCGCTGGTGACCAGCGACGGCAAGGTGATCGGCGTAAACTACGCCTCACTCGCCGACGCCAACCAGTACTATGCCATTACCTATGCCGAAGCCCAGCCCATTCTCGACGATCTGGTCAACGGCACCGATGTGCTTTCACTGGGGCTGAACGGCGAGGCTTTCGCCAACGAAGACCTCTCGGGCATCTGGGTCTACTCGGTTAAATCGGGTTCACCGGCCGACGCACTGGGGATGAAATCGGGCGATATCCTGTACGAAATGGAAGGCATCAGCCTGGCCAAAGAAGGCACTCTGTCGGAATATTGCAATGTGCTGCGCACCCACAATAACGATGATGTGCTGGGGGTGAAAGTGTTGCGCTATAAGACCGGCGAAGTGCTCGAAGGGCAGATTAACGGCCGCGAGCTTGATGTAACCGGCACCTTTGAAGCCGACGCTTCGTCTGGCGGGTCGGATGACTCGGGCGGCAGCAGCAGCGCCAGCGGCGGTTCGTTTACCGAAGATTTTCAGGGCGATCTGACCGACTGGACCGAGTTTGTGCTGGCCGGCAACAGCGCCAAAACTTACACCACCGTAGAGAGCACCGGGCTGCGTTTTGAAGTGCCCTCCACCGAGACCTATGTTTATCGCGAATTTGCCCCGGTCAAATATCAAGATGTGTATGTTGAAACCGAGTTTGAGACGCTGGGCCCCGGTCAGAACGGCGTGGCGCTCTTCTGCCGCGGGTCAGACAAGGGGTTTTACGAACTGCGCGTCTCCACAGCCGGCGCAACCGGCAGCTCGTTCCAGTTATTCCGCTATGACTTCAACCTGCGCAGCCAGGGGCGCAACCCATATGTGAACCTGCTGGGCGGGTATGACCGTCTGCGCACGGTGGATATTGTCTCGGGCATCTACAAGACCAACAAGATCGGCCTGTTGTGCGAAGGGCAGAACATTCGCGTCTTCGTGAACGGGGTGGAGCAGGTCAAAGCCAAAAACGAATACTGGACCGACAACACCCTGACCGAAGGCACGGTCGGCATTGGCGCGATGTCGTTCTCGCAGGGCGTGGTTAAGGTCGATTTCTACAGTGTGAATGTAGAAGAGCAGTAAAACGGCGTTAATCAGTAAGACCGCAAGGTTTCATAAACCTTGCGGTCTTTTTTTAATTGTTTGCGCCAACGGCGAAGCATCCCTGCGCCGGTCTGCAAGACCCTCGCCGTTACCCGCATGGGTAGAGATTCTTCGCTCGCGCTGCGCTACGGCTCAGAATGACACGCATTTTTGTCCGTGTCGCACCAGCCTTTCGTCCGCGTCATGCCGCGCCTGCGCTGCGCTCCAACTGCTCGACAAACAGGCGCGCGATCTGACGCGCCTCAAGCGCGCTGGAAACCGCCAACACTTCATGAGCCAGCGCCTCAGCCTGCACACTGGTCACCCGGCGCAGCAGGTCTTTCACCCGCGGCACCGAACCGGGGTTCATGCTCAGCTCATCCACACCCAGCCCCACCAACACCGGCGCGGCCAGCGGGTCGCCGGCCAGCTCGCCGCACACCCCCACCCACTTGCCGGCGGCGTGTGCGCCCTCTACCACACTGGCGATCAAGCGCAACACCGCGGGGTGCAGCGCATCGGCAAAACCGGCCAGCGCCGGGTTGCCCCGTTCAGCGGCCAGGGTATACTGGGTCAGGTCATTGGTGCCAATGCTGAAGAAATCGACATGCGGGGCAAGTTCATACGCGGTCAGCGCTGCCGCCGGAATTTCGACCATGATGCCGACTTGCAGCGGCCAGGCATGCACCACCCCGGCGCCGGTCAGTTCTTCATGAGCCTGGTTCACACTGCGGTGAATAAACTCAATCTCATCCAGATTCGCCACCATGGGCGTCATCACCCGCACCTCACCCGCCTTGCCGGCGCGCAAAATGGCGCGCAACTGGGTGAGAAACAACTCGGGCTGCTGCATACACAAGCGCACCGCGCGCACCCCCAGGAAGGGGTTGGCCTCGGCCGGAAGCTGAATATAGGGAAGCTGCTTATCGCCGCCCACATCCAGGGTGCGCACCACCACCGGCTTGCCTTGCAGCGCAGCCACAATCGGTTCAAGCGCGGCAAACTGTTCTTCTTCGCTGGGCGGGGTCTCGCGGGTAAGAAAAAGAAATTCGGTGCGCAGCAGGCCCACGCCATCTGCGCCGCTTTCCACCGCGCTGCGCGCATCTTTCAAGCCGCCAATGTTGGCCGCCACTTCCAGTTTGCGGCCGTCTTTCAAGCGGCCCGGCTCATGGCTGGTCAACAGCAGCTTCTGGCGCTGTTCCAGCCAGGCCTTGCGCTGCGCTTCAAGCCGGGCGCGGGTATCTTCAGCGGGGTCCACCCACAGCGCCCCGCGCGTTCCGTCCACCCCCAGCCAGGTGCCATCGGGCAAAGAAGCCACTTCTTCCCCCACCCCCGAAAGCGCCGGAATCCCCAGGGCGCGCGCCAGAATGGCAGCATGTGAGGTGGGCCCTCCTTCGCGGGTTAACATACCCAGCACCATCTCCAGGTTGAGCTGCGAGGTTTCGGTGGGGGTAATCTCGGGGGCATACAAAATCACCGGATGCTCCAGCGGCTGCATTTGCGCCGCAGCCGAAGCCCCGGCCAGTTCCAACAGCACCTGCCGGCCCACGTCCAACACATCGGCCGCGCGCTGGCGCAGATAATCATCTTCCAGGTCACGGTACGACTGCGCCGCGGCCTCCACCGCCTGCTGCCAGGCCAGCGCAGCATTTTCGCCGCGCTGATCCATGCCGGCCACGGCCGCGGCCATCAGCTCGGGGTCGTGCAAAATCAGGGCGTGGGCTTCAAAGATCGCCGCCTGCTGCTTGCCGATTGTTTTTTCGGTCTGCCGCTGACGCGCCGCAATGGCCCCCGCCACCGTACGCACAGATTCTTCCAGATGCCGGCGTTCTGCCGCCGGGTCTTGCGCTGGTTCGGTCGAGATGGGCGGCAGCGCGGCGCGGTGATGGTGCAGCCGGCCAATGGCGATCCCTTCCGAAATCGCAATCGCCGCCAGCGCACCGGGTTCCACCACAGCGCTTGCCACCGGCTTAGGCGGCCGGGCAGCCGCAAGGGCTTCTTCGGTTTCACCAAACCCGTCTTCCACCAATCTGCGCAGCGCTGCCAACGCTTCGGCAGCCTGCGGCCCCGAGGCCGTCAATTCCAGTTCGTGATCTTTCACAGCCCCCAGCACAGCAACCGCATTCAGGCTGCGCGCCGAAACAGGGCCTTTTCCATTGGTCAGATTGCGCACACGCACTTCGGCGTTGAAGCTGCTGGCCGTTTGCACAAAACGCGCCGCCGGGCGGGCATGCAGCCCGTGCAGGTTTGGCAGCCGCACCGTCTGGCGCTGCTGCTGCCCTTCTTCTGCGGCAGCCGGGGCGGGTTCAAGCGCCGCGGGGGTCACCGTTTCACCAATTTGCTCTTGTTTGGGCAGCAGGGCCGATCTCGCCTCACGGCAAATTGTCTCGCGGTCGCTGCCCAGCGAAACCTGCACCGCCGCGGCAATCGCCCCTTCCACCAGCGGCGCAGCACAAAAAGTGACCTTTGCGGCAATTTCCGGCGGAAGCAGTTCCACCGCCACTTGCGCGCTTAAAATCGCGCTGCCCAGGTCCATCAAAACCACAACGCCGTCATCTGAAGCCACCTGTTGAATGGCTTCCATAATTTCAACCGCGTCGGTGCCAAACTCACTGCGGTCAGGCCCCACGCCGGCCGCAATCATCAGCGGCAACTGTGCGTGCGTCACCTGCCCGACCAGTTCGGCCAGTGCATTTGCCAGGGCACGGCTATGTGAAACAATGACTAATCCGACCATATCAAACCCGCCTTCTGCCAGGTTATACGCCTGCACCCCGCGAAGCAATCTCCAATGCTAACCAGATCCCATACACAACTGCACCAATACCCACCAGCGTGAATAAAAGGTTGACCCCCTTCAAAAATCCATTGGAGGGGTTCAGATCCAGCAATATACTGCGCAAGCCCATCAGCGCATGAGAGACGACAAACACCAGGAAGAAAATTTCCATTGCAACCACCCACGGGTTGCTAAAATAGGCCACCACATCGGCATAGGTCAACAAACCACCCTCTGCCACCAGATGATTCACAATCATATGAACGATCAAAACAAGAATCAGCAGCGCCCCGCTGGTAATTTTTGCCAGCCAGAGAAGTGCGCCCTCGCCTTTTTTGGGTCCCATACTGGTTTCCATCCGCTTTATTCCTTTCTTGCCGTGCTAAAACAAATGCGACAACATGGTCACGGCAAAGAATGCACTGATCGCCAGTGCAATCAACAGAAAGACCACCATCATGACCTTCTGAGTCCGCACACCAATCCCCAGGCTGATCAAAACGATGCGCAAGCCATTCAACCCGTGAATAAACACGGCGCTCACCACCAACACCTCGCCGATCAAAATTGCCGGGGTTTTGGCCAGCTTAATAAACGCATCATACGATTCAGGCCCCTGGGCCAGTTTGCCCAGCATAAAGAGATGCAGGCCAAGGTACAGGGTTAACCCCAGCCCGGTGATCCGGTTGAGGATAAACACAAGGGTGTTGATTGTGCGGCCGCGCGGATCAAACCAGCGCATCATGCGCGTACCAGTCGTTGCGGGTTTAACAGCCTGGGCCATTATTTCACCTCCGCGGCAGGTCGGGTTTCACCTTTGAAAAAGCGGCGCACCCGTTCAGCAATCACCTGCTTGCGCAGGTCCATAATCCGCCAGCCCGGGTCGACAAACGACGGGCAAACGGCCGAGCATTCATAAGCGGCGTGACAGCGCCACAGACCATCTTGCGAATCCACCAGCGCCAACACCTCGGCATTGCCGCGCAGGCCGTTCTGGTGGGCAGCGGCCAAAACGGCCGGGCCCAGATAGTCTTCTGAACTGCCCGAGATGGGGCAGGCGCTGATGCACAGGCCGCATTCAATGCAGTCAGAAAGGCGCACATATTCGGTGCCTTCTTCGGGCGGGGTCATCACCGCCGCCGGGCGCAGTTCGGGCTCAATGGCTTCCTGCCGGTCAACATTCACCGAACGCTGACCCACCCGCTCATTGTTGCGATACATCGAACCCATATCCACGGCCAGATCACTGACGATCACAAAATTGCGCAGCGGGTCCATGCGAACAACACCGCCATCGTGTGTGACCGACCGCAGGGTGGTGATGCAGGTCAGTTTTTCAACACCGTTCACACGCATGCCACATGCGCCACATGTAGAGTGGTGGCAGGCATGGCGAAAGGTGAGCGAACGGTCATGGAACGCCCAGATGCGCTCCACCCCGTCCAGTACATATTCATCCGGGTCCACCTCCAGCTTAAAATCCTGGTAATGCGGGGCTTCATCGCCTTTTTGACGATAGACCTGGAATGTAACCGTCCATCGGTTTGTGCTCATAGGGGCTTCCTTCATTTATATAAGAAATAGTCGCGGTATGAAATCAGCGGCGTGGTGGCAGTGGTGCATTCGGCCTGAACGCCCATCTTCTTGCAAACCATGTCGACTGTCTTCTCGGCCATTGCGCGCAAGGTGGTGGCCTTGCCGCCGGTAATCGTCACCAGGCCCTCGATGCCATCGCTTTCGGCGTGGTCAAAACACTTGAAGGTGCGCGCCACAGAGCGGCCCTGAATGCCAGACCCAACCAACGGGCGGGTGGCCATATACGTGCCGCGCGCCTGGGTTTTGCGCAAGGCAGGCAGCAGTTCGGCGCCGCGTTCGAGCATCAGCTCAACCTGTTCATCCACCACCGGGACGTAATCCAGGTCGGTAACTTCAAATGAAGTGGTGCCCACCACCATCATGCGGCGCTGCGGCAGAATGATATCGCCGTCACCGGGAGCAGCAAGGCGGTTGATCACCCGCTGGCACAGCCGCTGGTCATAGGCCACCATCACGCCCGGGGTGGGTTTAATGGGCACTTTTGCGCCCAGCGGGCCAACAACCTCGCCCACCCACGCCCCGGTGGCATTCACCACCATATCGGCGCGCAGCTCACCGCGCACATTGCGGGCGCGGTCCCAATACTTTAGCCCCACCACGGTTCCTTTCCCATCCGTCAGAAATTCTTCCATCTCGGTATAGGTGCGGAAGCGGGCGCCGTTCTTGCACGCGCTGGCGGCAAACGCAAACGCCAGCCGCAGCGGGTCGAACGTACCGTCGGGGACGGTAAAGGCCAGCAGGGTATCTTTGGTCAACGCTGGTTCCATGCGGCGGACCTGATCGGGTTTTAATTCTTCGATCTGAATGTGACACGCCTCGCAGCCGGTGATGAACGATTCGGCATAAGCCAGATCGTTGTCATTGATGCCAACAAACAAACCGCCGTTCGGCTCAATCGCATCCGGGACAATTTTGCGCAGGATCATATTTTCATCGATGCACTCAATGGCCGATTCCTGGTCCTTCACCGCATAGCGGGCGCCGCTGTGCAGCAGCCCGTGGGTGCGGCCCGAAGTTCCACTGGCAATTTCGCCTCGTTCGACCACTTCAACATCGAAGCCGCGCAGGGCCAGGTCGTGCGCCACGGCAACGCCGGTAAAACCTGCCCCAATTACAAGTACGCTGGGTTTCTTCATGGCTTCTCTCACTGAGAAAATATGGTAACCACCCGGCCCTTCTGGAAAAGCGGCTGAATTCTGGGGGTCTTGCAGGCGCAAAACAGCCGCCAAAACCCAAAATTCAGGCATTAACCTGATCTGCCGGGCAGTTCAACCGCCGCCAGTGCAGGCCGGGCAGCAGCTTACTTCTGAAATTCGTTGGTTATCTGTCTCGGTAAATATCTCGGGGGGGCCGGGCTTAAACCCGGTCGCACCGCACCAGCAGGCATACCAGCCTGGCGGCGCCTGATGATGGCTGGTTCGCGGCGCTTGCAGATCGACCACCTCAACCCCCATTCGCCAGCGGGCATTGGTAATTAATCTGCCCACACCCACAGCCGCCAGACGGCCGGCATACAGGCCAAAGCAGGTACAGTGCCGCATTAATAACACCGCGGCAGTTAAACCGGTTGGAAAGGTCCAATCACGCGCATCTGCGCAAACCACCACCAGATTATTGGGGAGCGGCGCAGCGCCGCGAAGCAGTTCCAATTGACGTTCAATGGCGAACACCAACCGCACCCGTTCTGCCATGCGGCGGGCCAGGCGTAAATCGCCTGCGCCAATATCAACCACAACATCATCCGATTTTAAGGCGTTCAGCGCCAGCGAGTAAGTTGATTCATCATAGGGGGCCCAGAGCGCCTCCCACCCTTGCGGAGTCGTGGGGAGCGGGCAATATGATAACACAACTTACCGCCGGCGGGTTAAGCGGAAAAAGAGCTGCATGATCCCGAATACACCCCACATCATCGCCATATACAGCCCGGCCAGTTGCAGGCCCTTGCCCCAGCCCTCCACCGGCACCACCTGAATCAGGACATAGATCCCAAACAGGATACTCGCACCAGCCATGAACAACAGACCAGTGCGCAGCTTGAGCCACCCACGCGGTGATTCTTCAACAGCCTCGGTTTTTTTGGTTTTCGCAGCCGGGGCATTTTTGGGTTTCGACATAACAGCTCCAATTTTATTAATAGAAATAAAGATGAATGGGTTGCCAATCCCATTAAGACGTTTTGCGATTCTACTGTAAATGGGTTGATTGAGGAAAGGGGCGGGAAAATTCTCGCCCGCCCCTCTCCATTCAAAAGCTAGAAGATTATTCGACCCAGTCGAAGGTGCGGGTGACCGCTTTGAGCCAGCCGCCGTGCAGCTTCGCACGCTGTTCGGCGCTCATCTTCGGATCCCACTCGCGATCTTTGCCCCAGTTGGCGCGCAGATCATCCACCTTCTCCCAGAAACCGACGGCCAGGCCGGCGGCATAGGCAGCGCCCAGGGCGGTCGTCTCTGCCACGGTCGGGCGGATAACGGGCACACCGAGGATGTCGGCCTGGAACTGCATGAGCAGTTCATTGAACACCATACCGCCATCGACCTTGAGGGCGGTCAGGTCTACGCCAGAATCCTTGTTCATCGCGTCCAAAACTTCGCGGGTCTGATAGGCGGTGGCCTCCAGGACGGCGCGGGCGATATGGCCGCGGGTGACATAGCGGGTCATGCCCACAATCGCGCCGCGGGCATCGCTGCGCCAGTAGGGAGCGAACAGGCCCGAGAAAGCCGGCACGAAGTAGATACCGCCGTTGTCATCCACCGATTTCGCCAGGGCTTCCACGTCGGAAGATTTGGCGATCATGTTCAGGTTGTCGCGCAGCCACTGCACCAGCGCACCGGTGATGGCGATGGAGCCTTCCAGGCAGTACACAGCCGGCTGATCGCCGATTTTGTAGCCCAGGGTGGTGAGCAGGCCGTTCTTAGACTGCACAGGTTTGGTGCCGGTGTTCAAAAGCATGAAGCAGCCGGTGCCATAGGTGTTTTTGGCTTCGCCGGGATCGAAGCAGGTCTGGCCGAAGAGCGCGGCCTGCTGGTCGCCCAGGTCACCCGAAACGGGCACGCCGGCCAGTTCGCCGACAGCCATGCCGTAGACGGCGCTGGAGGGTTTGATGGTGGGGAGCATGGCGCGCGGAACGCCCATGATCTTGAGGATTTCTGCGTCCCAGTCCAGGGTTTCGAGGTTCATCAGCATGGTGCGCGAGGCATTCGAAACATCGGTCACATGCTCGCCGCCCTTGGGGCCGCCGGTCAGGTTCCAGATCACCCAGGTATCGATGTTGCCAAACAGGATCTCGCCCTTCTCAGCGCGTTCCTTCACACCGGGCACATTATCGAGCACCCAGCGAACCTTGGGGCCAGAGAAATAGGTCGCCAGCGGCAGACCCACTTTTGCTCTGAAGCGATCCTGCCCGCCATCTTTTGCCAGTTCATTGCAGATCACATCGGTGCGGGTATCCTGCCAGACAATGGCATTGTAGACCGGGCGGCCAGTGGCCTTTTCCCACACAACGGTGGTTTCGCGCTGGTTGGTGATGCCCACCGCAACCAGATCTTTGGCATCGATATTGGCTTTGGCTAATGCGCCATGGATGACCTGCTGGGTGCGTTCCCAGATTTCCATCGGGTTGTGTTCTACCCAGCCCGGCTTCGGATAAATCTGTTCGTGCTCCATCTGGTCAATCGAAACAACCTTACCGGCATGATCGAAGATCATGAAGCGAGTGCTGGTAGTACCTTGATCAATTGCACCTACGTACTTAGCCATTTTTTTCTCTCCTGGTAGTTTCGAACTGGTATGAAATTGGAAGAACTCAACTATTTGCCCAGACTTCCGCGGCAGTCTTTAGAAGAAGGTAAGAAGAGGTTGCACCGGGGTCTTGATGCCCCGCGCTGCGCTCACCCAGGTAGCTGGCGCGGCCCTTGCGGGCCACCAGCGGGGTGGTCGATTCCATGCCCTTGCGGGCCGCCTCGGCCGAAAGGCCAGCAGCCTGGCCAATTGGCAGCTTCTCAGCGGCGGCCTTACGCAAAGCCTCTACGGCGGGGGTCAGCGCATCGACCATGGTCTTATCGCCGACTTCGGCCTTGCCGCGCATTAACACCCCGGCCAGGGCGCCGTCGAGGGCAGACAGCCAATCTTCGGTCGAAAGCTCCATTTTTCCGGCCGTCTTCATCCCGGCCTGCAAGAAAAACGTGCCATACAGCGGTCCACCGGCTCCGCCAACCGTAGACAACAGGGTCATTCCAACTGTTTTGAACACCGTGCCGATATCTTTATCGCTGATTTCGGTCATTTTGTTCATCACCGCCTGAAAGCCACGGTGCATGTTTGCCCCGTGGTCGGCATCACCAATGGCCGCATCCAACTCGGTCAGATATTCGCGATTCTCTTCCACGACTTTGGCGTAAGTCTTAATCCATTCAATTACACTGTCACGTGCAACAGGCATAGCGAGCTCCATTAAACTGGGGAAAGAGAAGGCTTTTTTCCGTCTCTTTCCCCGAAATCATCCGATTACATGCCCCAGCGCAAAGCGGGTGTCTTCACCGGTGCATCCCACAGCTTCTTCAACTGGTCATCCAGTTTGAGCACCGTAAGGGAGGTTCCGGCCATTTCAAGGCTGGTCATATACGGGCCGATCAGGCTGCGCGACACTTTGAGACCGTGCTTGGCCGCGATCTGATAGGCTTTGCGATAGATGATATAGAGTTCCACCAACGGGGTTCCGCCCAGACCATTGACAAAGAGCAGAATTTCATCGCCCGACTTGTAGGGCAGGTCTGAAATGATGGGCTCCATCAGCATTTCGACGATTTCATCGGCGCTCTTCAGCGGCATGCGCACGCGGCCGGGTTCGCCATGGATACCAATGCCAATTTCCATTTCATCTTCGGGCAGATCAAAGGTGGGTTTGCCGACATGCGGCACGGTGCAGGAGGTGAGCGCCATGCCCATGCTGCGGCCCCAGCCCTTAACCTTCTTGCACACATCTGTGACCTGCGCCAGCGACTGGCCCTGTTCGGCAGCAGCGCCACAAACTTTTTCGGCCAAGACAGTCGAACCCACACCGCGGCGTCCGGCTGTGTAGAGGCTGTCTTTCACTGCCACATCGTCATCGATCACAACGGCTTCAACTTCAATGCCTTCTGTGCGGGCAAGTTCGGCGGCCATTTCAAAGTTCATGATATCGCCGGTATAGTTCTTGACGATATGCAAGACACCTGCGCCGCCGCTGATGGCTTTGGTTGCTTCCAACATCTGATCGGGGGTGGGCGAAGTAAACACCGCGCCCGGGCAAGCAGCATCCAGCATACCAAAGCCCACAAAACCACCGTGCATCGGCTCGTGGCCAGAACCGCCGCCAGAGAGCACGCCAACCTTGCCCTTCACCGGGGCATCGGCGCGCACAACAAAATTGGGGTTGTAGTGCACTTTTACCAGATCGGGATGTGCAAGCGCAACCCCTTCCAGCTCTTCCATCACTACGTCTTCAGGCTTATTGATTAACTTTTTCATGGCACACCTTTTTCTGAGATGAGTAACCCTGAAGCCTCTCCGCAGCCTCACATGCCGACCGGTCCCCCACCGGTCTGAGGTGTTTGGATCTTCTCCAGGGTTATCTCCACCCGCAGAGTCTTGTTAGCTCAGGTTCTTAGTTACAAACGCATCGTACAGGATCGCGCCAATTGCACCGGCAACCAGCGGGATTAATACCGGCGGAAGCAGCCAGTAAATGCCATCAAACAAACCCTGGGTACCAACGAGCGCACCAAAGATGCGGGGACCGAGGTCACGAGCCGGGTTGATCGAGTAGCCGCTGGGGCCGCCCAGAGAAAGACCAACTGCCAGCACGGTACCACCGACGAGGAATGGACCCATATTGTGCATCAGACCCATGTTCTTGCTGTCACCGCTCGCGAGGATGCCCCACAGAAGGACCATCGTGCCAAAGAATTCAGCAATACAGGCATTCACCAGTGAATAACCGCCCGTTGAGCCAGAGCTTGCACCACCCCAGAAGGTGGCGCTAAACACAGCGCCCGGACCCGTCGACCAGACATTGGGCATACCGGCAGCCACGAGGCCATCCATGTAGACCAAGTAAACGCCTAACGCACCCAAGAAAGCACCTACCAACTGCGCCAGGATGAAAGGACCCACTTTGGCCCACGGGAAACCACGTTTCACAGCCAATGCAACCGTCACGGCCGGGTTCAAATGAGCACCCGAAACGCCGCCGGAAATATAAACTGCCACGATTACCGCGAAGGCCCAGCCAATGGTTATGGTGTTCCAGTTATAGGCCGTGCCAGCCAGCCGGGGGGCCAGACCCACATTTGCGACTACACCATCACCCAAGAGGAGTAGAACGAACGTCCCAAAAACCTCCCCAATCAATTCCTGTGCCAGAGTCTTTTGCTTCATTTTATTTCATCTCCTTTTTGCAAAGAACAAGAAAAACTATGGGTGGAGCTTGATGAACAAAGAAACAGCGAAGACAAAAAAATATCCGCTACTTTTTCCTGATCACCTCCCTTCTTGCAACCGAAAAAATGAGCGTTTCTTCTCTCCCCTTCAGAGGGCGCCAACGGCTTCACAGAAGCAAAGGCCTCAAAGAAGCCAATACACCAACTTCTCAGCATAGCAGGTCGTCGTTACATCACCCGCCGAGCTTTTACAGCCAGGCCAGCCAATAACAGGTTTTTTCAATTATCAATAAATGGTTCGTGGAGTTTTAAGGCGGTTCAGTGATTTTTGAATGCTCACATAATCTGATTTTAGAGAGAATAACAATTTCTGTCAATAATTCATCTAATTATGTTTCGTTTTGAAATATTATTTTAAAGTGATGTTTCATAATGAAACATCACTTTAAAGCACGCTCAAATTTTGGGCGATAATCACCCACCGGGATCTGATAGTGCTTAATTTTTCGCCACAGGGTGGTGCGGCTCATGCCCAGAGCCTTGCTCATCTTGCCCAGATGCCCCTTGCAGGCCCGCGCCGCCTGCACCAGCGCTTCGCGCTCCATTTCATCCAGCGAATTGACCACCAGATTGGAGAAGTTCTCGAAACGCAGCGGGTAGGGGTTTTGAATAAACTCGGGCAGGTGCTCGGGCAAGATCACATCTTGCCCCTGCAACTGGCTGGCCACCCGCGCCAGCACGGCCTCCAGTTCATTAATATTGCTGGGCCACGAATAACCGCGCAGCAGCAGCATGGCATCGGGGTGAATGGAAATGCGCCGGGTGAGCTGGGCGCTCAGCCGTGAAAGCAGGCTGTCGACCAGGTGTGGCAGGTCATCTTCGCGCTCACGCAGCGGCAGCATGCGAATTTCAAACGGGCTGAGCCGGTAATAGAGATCGCCGCGGAACAGCCCCTGGCCGATCAGCTTTTCAAGATCGGCCGCCGTCGAGGCGATGATGCGCACATCCACCGGGGTCGGGCGGCTTTTGCCCAGGCGCTGCACAATGCCCAGTTCCAACAGGTTAAGCAGCGCGGCCTGGCTTTCAAGGTTCAGGGCGTCGATATCCTGCAAAAAGAGCGAACCGCCGTTGGCCAGCTCAATTTTGCCCGGCTGGCCCCAGGGGTCTTTAATCGATACCCCCTTCTCCACCCCCACCAGCTCGACCATCATCATCTCTCGCGGCAGCGAGGCGCAAAAACAGGTGACAAACGGCTCTTCGCTGCGCGGGCTGGCGTTGTGAATGGCGTTGGCCAGCAGGGTCTTGCCGGTGCCGCGTTCACCGCGAATGAGCACACTGGCGCGGGCCGAGGCCGCCAGACGGGCCAGCTTGCGCAGCCGGCGGGTGGCGGGCGAATCGCCTTCCAGGCTGTCGAGGGTGCGCAAGACAATGCCGCTCTGCCGCTGGGCGGCCAGCTCCAGCAGTTCGGTCTCGCGGCGCATACTGAGAATGGTCGATTGTTCGCCGCGGTGCTGATCGACAAAGCGCAAATTGAGCAGCGCGTGCACTACATGGTCGGCGATATGAATGCGCCCCGAGACGTTTTCAAGCGCATCCCGCCGCTGCAATGCTTCATCCAGAAACGGCGGAAAAGAAAGATGATTGCGAAAATGGCGGCCCAGCAGCGCCTGAGCCGGCAGATTCAACATCCGCTCGGCCGCCGGGTTGACATGCTGCAAGATGCCGTCCTGGTCCCAGACCAGCACGCCTTCAGAGATCGAGCCCAGAATGCCATTCAGCTGGGCCAACTGGTTGTTGTTTTCGGCCAGCAGGGTATCGGTCTGGCGCTGGCTGGCAATGGCATTGGCCCCGGCCGCGGCCAGCCCCACCATGTGGCGGCTGTAATGGGTGCGGTCGGTGAGAATGCCCAGCGCACCCAGCAGCCGCCCGGTCATCGAAAAGATGGGCGCCGCGGCGACGGCCAGGTCGTGATACTGGCGCAAGAAATGTTCGGCCCCGCGCACCTGCACCGGGGTGCGTTCGGCAATGGCCAGGGCAATGGCGTTGGTACCCACCTGCTGTTCTGAGCTGAACGAGCCGGGGGTGAAACCGGTTTTCTCGGCCCGCTCTTGCATGGCTGCGTCGCCCACTGCCTCGAGCACACAGCAGGCGCTGTTGGTCAGCAGCAGCACGGTGTGCGAGCCTTCAATAAACTGGTACACATCCTCCATCACCGGCAGCGCCAGCGAGATGAGGTCGGTGCTAGAGGCCCGCGCCGCCTGAAGATATTCGGGGCTGAACCGGTTGGGCAGCACCAGATCGACCGGGTTAAGAAACGGCTGACAGCGCAGCCAGGAAGAAGCAATGTAGGGCACCACCGATGGGCGCAGCTCGCGGGCGTTGATAAACACCCGCCAGTTTTCCAGCAGGTGGGTAAACTCATCGGGCGGGGTGTAGGGGAAATTCGCGTGCATAGGTTGATTATACAGGGGAGGAAGAAGAATGGGAAATGGGGCCGGGGTGGGGTGTGAAACCCGTGGGCATCAGGCGCTGCCCCATTTCTGCGCTGCGGTGTATAATCTCTTTTCATCTTATCCCGGCCGCGGGGGCCGGGGTCGCTTCAATAATAATGGTGCTCCGGCCGCTTTTTGCGAGCCGCGGGCTTGATGCTCTTATTTTTTGCAGAGGGTTGGATATGCATCAAAACAAATGGCTTTCTCTGGCAGGGCTCGGGTTGGGGGTTTTTATGGCCACCCTCGACAGCAGCATTGTCAATATTTCACTGCCCACGCTGGCAGAGATCTTTTCGGCCCGCTTTGCCACCGTGCAGTGGGTGATGTTGAGCTATTCGCTGGTGCTCACCTCGTTGATGCTCTCGTCGGCGCGGCTGGGCGATATGGTCGATAAAAAACGGGTCTATATGACCGGTCTGGTGTTGTTCACTGCCGGTTCGCTGCTGTGTGGTCTGTCGCCCAGCGTGAATGCGCTGATCGGTTTTCGCGCCGTGCAGGGGCTGGGGGCGGTGATGATGCAGTCGCTGGGCATCGCCATGGCAACCCAGATCTTCCCCCCGGCCGAGCGCGGCAAGGCGCTGGGAATTATGGGCGGCATTGTATCCATCGGCATCGCCGTCGGCCCGGCGCTGGGTGGGCTGCTCATCGGTCTGACCGGGTGGCGGTCCATTTTCTGGGTTAATTTGCCGGTGGGGCTGATCACGTTTTTCATGGTGCTGCGCTTTGTGCCTGCGCTGGTCCCCGCGCAGCGCGGGCAGCGGTTCGACATCCCCGGCGCGGTGATTCTGCTGGTTTCACTGGGCTGCTATGCGCTGGGCATGACGCTCGGGCAAAACCTGGGGTTTGCCAACCCGCTGCCGCTGGCGCTGCTGGCGGGGGCCATGATCGGGCTGGTGGGGCTGATTGTGGTCGAAAAACGGACCGCACAGGCGATGATCGACCTGAGCCTGTTCCGCAACCCGCTGTTCAGCCTGAACCTGTTGATGGGCTTTTTGACCTTTATCGTCATGGCCGGCTCGTTCATCCTGCCGTTCTTTCTCGAACTGGTGAAGGGGTATCCCACCCAGCAGGTGGGGCTGTTGATGATGGCCATGCCGGCGGCAATGGGGCTGACCGCCCCGGCCTCGGGCGCCCTTTCAGACCGGTTTGGCTCGCGCGGCATCAGCATGGCCGGGCTGACCGTGGTGTTGCTGGGCTGTCTGACCATGAGCACCCTCTCGCAAGAGACCACCCCGCTGGGCTTAATGCTGCGCCTTGCGCCGATCGGAATGGGCTTCGGGCTGTTTCAATCACCCAACAACAGCGCCATCATGGGCACCGCCCCGCGCGAACGGCTGGGCATTGCCTCGGGGCTGCTTTCGCTTTCGCGCACGCTGGGGCAATCGACCGGCCTGCCGCTGATGGGGGTGATCTTCTCGGCGTTTGTGGCGGCGCACGAAACCCTGCCCGCCGGGGCCGATATCACCACCGCATCACCCGCGGCGCTCACCGGCGCCATCCACGGCACTTACCTGGTGGGGGCCGGGGTGATCGGGCTGGCGCTGCTGCTGTCGGTGATTGCCTACCGGCTGAGCAGGCTGCGCGAACAAAACGCCCGCGAGCAAAATGTTTCTCTAAGCCGCGGGTAACCCCAAAAAATTAACCCAAAACATCCCGATCGGCGCGCGCCGGTCGGGATGTTTTTTAGCTGTTTTTAACCGGCCGCCAGCACCTGCGCCGCTTCGATTTGTTCGCTCTCGCCAATAAAGCCAATGCGGTCGCCGGGCTCGAACACAGTCTGCGATTTGGGGTTGGCAACCAGCCGCTCATTACGGATCAGCGCCACCACCGAGGCCCCGGTGCGGGAGCGGATATTGGTTTCGGCCAGTGAATGGGCGACCAACGGGCTTTGTTCGCCCAGCTCAACCCAGGCGATCTCGATGCCTTCAAAGGCAATCAACAGGTCGTGCAGCGAACGGTGTTCGGCGTCGGTGGTGATATCGATATTGTAGTGATCGCGCCGCACCGCCTCGGCATATTCATGCACCTTGCGCAGCGGGAAGCCCAGTTGCAGCAGGGTATGATGCACCAGCTCCAGCCCGCCTTCCAGTTCGGGGTGCACCACATGGTCGGCGCCCATTTCTGAAAGGGCATAAACGCCCCTGGCGGTGCTGGCGCGCGCGATGAGCGCCAGATTGGGGTGAATGTCTTTGGCCGCGGCCACGATCAGCGCACTGGTGCTTTCATCGGGCACGGTGCTGACCAGCGCACGGGCATGTTCAAGATGCGCATGGTGAATCACCTCTGAATTGGCGGCATCGCCATACAGGGTGGGAATCTGGCGCTCGTTGAGCTTTTCAACCTGCTCCACGTCCGATTCGATCACCAGCAGGGGGATCTTCAACGATACCAGCACATCCACCAGGTGTTTGCCCACCCGGCCGTACCCAATAATGACCACATGCTCTTTAAGCCCCGCTTCATCCAGCTCGGGCAGGGGCCGGTTTGTTTCGAGGCGTTTCCAGAAACCGGGCAGGTGTTGAAGCGATTTTTCGAGACCGGGCAGCAGTTTATACATCAGCGGGTTAAGCGTGATGGAAAACAGCGCCCCGGCCAGAATTAACGAGTACTGGTTGGCGTTGAGGATGCCCAGCGACAGCCCCCCCTGCCCCAGGATGAACGAGAACTCGCCAATCTGACTTAACCCCACCGCGACGACCAGAAACGTGCGCGCCGGGCGGGGGAAGAAGGTGCCCATCAAAAGCACAATCACGGCTTTGCCGATTACCACCAGAAAGGTGAGCGCAAGCACCTGGCCGATATTGGCCCACAAAAAGGCCGGGTTGACCAACATGCCAACCGAGACGAAGAACAGCACCGCAAACGCCTCGCGAAAGGCAAACACATCGGCGCCCACCTGATGGCTGAGCGGCGACTGGCTGATGATAGCCCCGGCCACAAAAGCGCCCAGCGCCAGCGAAACGCCAAAGATCTCGGCCGCGCCCATCGCCGTGCCCAGGGTGACGGCCAGAATGGCCAGAATGAACAGCTCGCGCGAGTGGGTATGGGCCACGCGGTCTAACAGCCACGGAATGAGCCGCACCCCGGCGAAGAACATGATCGCCGCAAAGCCCACCGCCTTAAGCAGGGTAATGGCCAGGCTGCGCCAGTCGAAACCGCCGGCGGATGGCACCAGGGCGGGCATCAGCACCAGAATCAGCACCGAGAGGATGTCTTCCATCACCAGCCAGCCGACCGCGGCCTGGCCGTGTGCGGTGTTGAGCAGCGAGTTGTCCATCAGGCCGCGCAAGAGCACCACCGTGCTGGCAACCGAGAGCGCCAGCCCCAGAACGATCCCGGCCGGAACCGACCAGCCCCAGAGCTGGCTGAGGCCAAAGCCCAGCAGGGTGGCCAGCAGGGTTTGGATCAGCGCGCCAGGGATGGCGATATCACGCACCCGCCACAGATCGGCAAAGGAGAAATGAAGCCCGACCCCGAACATCAAAAAGATGACCCCCAGCTCGGCCAGTTGTTGGATGGTTTCGACATCTCCCACAAAACCGGGGGTGAAGGGGCCGATGATAATGCCGCCCAGCAGATAACCGACAATGGTGGGCAGCCCGATCTTGCGCGCCGCCACCCCACCGATAAAAGCAACGACCAGCGCGATGGAAATGTTGATCAACAAAGGAACGTCATGCATAAAAACCTCTTTTGCGGGTTATTGAAGGGTCATTACCGGGTACGACAGCAATCCCTGAGATGCAATTTTCATCACGGGGAGTTCCAAAGAGCCATCTTTAATGACCCGCCTGGTGTGGTTTTGAAAACGGGAGAAAGAGAAAAAGCATCCAGTTGAATGTTCTGCCGGGGGCAGAGAGAGGCCGCGTAGACGGCCATGAGCCGCAGCGCACATTCAAAATGACTTACTTTTACCCCCGCTTGTTTCACTTAAATTCATTTTATCGTATTTTGGGGAGATTTTCGAGTTAAATTTGGG
>CAZQLE010000038.1:0-23631 GCA_964593905.1 uncultured Anaerolineaceae bacterium
AGAAATGGCAACGCCGGTGTTGATGTTAACCGCCCGTGATGATGAAATCGACCGTGTGGTCGGGCTTGAAGTGGGCGCCGATGATTACCTGACCAAACCCTTCAGTATGCGCGAACTCATGGCGCGCATCAAAGCGCTGCTGCGGCGCGTCCGGCTCATCCGCGAAGAACTGGGCAGCCAGGAAAGCGCCGCCGCCGCCCATCAGATTTTCACTTTTGATACGTTGACCATCGACCTGGACCGCCGCGAGGTCTGCAAAGATACAAAACCGCTGGCAATGAAACCCAAAGAATATGAGCTGCTGCTATTTTTGGCGCAGCATCGCGGCCAGGTGCTCTCGCGTGAACACATTCTGGAGCGCGTCTGGGGCTGGGATTATATCGGTGACAGCCGCACTGTGGACGTGCATGTGCGCTGGCTGCGTGAAAAAATAGAATCCGACCCGGCCAACCCACAGCGCATCGTCACCGTACGCGGCGCTGGCTATCGTTTTGAAGGATAACCCCATGGGCCAATCACTACGCTGGCGTGTCATTTTTGTATTTGCCGCCCTGTTAATTGTTTCGATGGGCGCACTGAATATTTTTCTGTCAAATTACCTGTACAACACCTACATTCAAAATTTCGCAGATAACCTGACCGGCGAGGCACACCTCCTTTCAAATCAGGTGGGCCAAAAGATCAAAACCAGTGCAAACAATGATCTGGAAGACGCAGCCCGTCAATACGCCGCTGCGCTTGGGCGGCGAATTACCATAATTGACACCGCAGGCAATGTCCTGGCAGAATCAAGTACCGATCCAACCTTGCTGGAAAACCATCTGGACCGGCCCGAAATTCAACAGGCACTGCAAGGCGAAGAAGGACATGCCATCCGCTTCTCAGATACTCTGAAAGTCAACCTCTTATATGCGGCAGTACCGGTCTTTGATGGAACGCAGGTCATTGGTGTGGCCCGCCTGGCAAACTCAATCAAGGCTATCGAAGAGAATATCCGCATCCTGCGTTTGACCATTCTCGCCGCCACAATCGTCACCACCCTGCTGGCCATCTTGCTCGCCATTGCCATCACCGATTACACCATCAAACCCCTGCATGAATTGACCGAAAATGTCAGCCGGCTGGGCAAGGACAGCACAATCGGAATTGCCTACTCAAAACGAATGGACGAAGTGGGAAATTTGAGCCGGGCATTTAATCAGATGGCCTCTCAGATCAACCTGCAAATTGAGCAGCTTAAAACCGAACAGGGCAAACTTTCCACCGTTCTCACCAACATGACCGATGGAATCTTGATTGTCAGCGATGACGGCATCATCGAACTATCCAATCCGGCTGCCCGCGAATTATTCGGCGTTCAGGAAGAAAATCTGGCGGGTGTTTCGCTGATCGAAACCGTACGTAACCATCAGGTGGTGGAATTATGGCAGGCAGCCAAAAAAATCGGCCGCCAGCAAAGCGGCATGATCGAATTAAGCCCCAAACGAACCTATCTGCAGGTCATCACCACCCCGCTGAACAAGACCCTGCCGGGCTTTACACTGATGGTATTCCAGGATTTAACCCGCCTGCGGCGATTGGAGGTTGTGCGGCGTGATTTTGTCAGCAATGTATCACACGAGCTGCGCACCCCCCTGGCATCGCTGAAGCTGCTTACCGAAACCCTCCAGGAAGGCGCGCTGGAAGATCGTCCGGCCGCACGGCGTTTTCTGGCGCAGATGGAAAACGAGATCGACAATCTAACCCAGCTTGTGCGTGAATTGCTTGAGCTGTCGCGAATCGAATCAGGGCGGGTCCCGCTGGAGCGCAAGGCAGTTGCACCCTGCGACCTGGTTGCCCCGGCAGTGGAACGGATGGAGATTCAGGCCAACCGGGCAGGTTTACAACTCAAATTTGAATGCCCGGCAGAAATGCCCAGCATTTTTGCCGATTCCGACCGTGTGGAACAGGTGTTGGTCAACCTGCTGCATAATGCAATTAAGTTTACCCCACCGGGTGGAATGATCACCGTTTCGGCCTACCACGACCCCGGCCGGGTGGTGTTTACCGTGCGCGACAGCGGGGTGGGGATCGCCCCGGCCGATCTCGAACGAATTTTTGAACGCTTTTACAAGAGCGACCGCGCCCGTTCCAGCGGTGGAACCGGGTTGGGATTATCCATCGCCAGACACATTATCGAATCACATGGTGGAAAAATCTGGGCCGAGAGCGATCCAGGCAGCGGCAGTACCTTTTTCTTCTCCATTCCAACAGTCTAAAAGGACGGGATTTTCATGGCAGACTATCATCAGTGGGACTCCATCCAATCGGTTACCCCGACGCTGTGCGAGATTTTGAACATTGCCCCACCGGCAATTACCACCGCGCCGGCCCATCAACCCATTCTCGCCGCCGCAAAACAGGTCTTTAAGGCCCGGCCAGTTAAAAAATGTCTGGTCTTTGCGCCCGATGCCCTGGGTTTGCACCTCCACCAGACTCATGCCAACCTGTTTGACAGGGTCCGGGGCGAAGCCCCGTTTGAAATCTGCGTCCAATCGGTCATGCCATCTGTCACACCGGTTTGCTTTGCCTCCATGTTTACCGGGGCAGAGCCAGCGGCGCATGGCATCACAAAATACGAAAAGCCCGTGTTAAGCTGCGAAACCATTTTTGATGCGCTGCTCAAAGCAAACAAAAGAGTCGCCATTGTTGCCGTCGCCGATTGCAGCATCGATCGGATCTTTCGCAATCGCGCGCTGGATTACTATTCTGAGAATCACGACCGGGATGTGATAGCCAGAACCATCACCCTGTTGCAACAGGACCAACATGATTTCATCCTGGCCTATGTGCAGGAATATGATGACCTGCTGCATGAAACTTCTCCCTTTGCCGAACAGGCCATTGAGGGGTTGGTCCATCATGTTACCGATTTTGTGACAGTAAACCAGGCTGCAAAGCAATTCTGGTCGGGTTATGACCATGTAATCGCTTTTACCCCCGACCACGGCGCGCATTTTGATGAGCAGATCGGGCAGGGCAATCACGGCGAAGATATCCCCGCAGATATGCAAGTGGTCCACTTCTACGGTTTCCACGCCAAACTGGCATAAGCAGTCATCCGCTTTACACAAAAAAATCAGAGAAACCAGAGCCCGGGTGCACAAGACCGGGCTCTATTTATTCGCGCTGCAAATAAACATTTTGCTGTAAAGTTCCCGGCAAACCTTTAACCAAATTTCACATTCTGTTAACACCCCGATGCGTTTCCATTAAATTACGGTGGGTATGATCAACAAAGAAAGCAATATATGAGCCTGTTTTGGTTCAAAACTTACAGACTTTAAGAGGAGAGTAATCTAATGCGTCGTTCTTTGTTTACCGTACTAATTGTTGTGGCTGCCCTGAGTATGCTGTTGGCGGCCTGCGCCCCCGCCGCTGCCCCTACCAGCGCTGCCACTGAACCTGCCGCTGCCGTGATGGAACCCACTGCCGCTCCAGCAGAACCCACCACTGCCCCGGTTGAAAACACTGCCGCTCCGGCAGAACCCACTGCTGCACCCGCCGCTGCGGGCGTTGAACTCCCCGAAGTTGACTTTGCCACGCTCGAAGGTGCAGTCTACTCGGCCGGTTCTTCCACGGTGTATCCACTTTCCGAAGCCATCGCCAAGGCGTTCACCGATGATGGTTTTCAGGGCGAACTCAAAATTGACTCCATCGGCTCCGGCGCAGGTTTCGAACGCTTCTGCAAAACCGGCGAAACTGATATCGCCAACGCCTCCCGCGCCATCAAAGATGCCGAGGTTGAGAACTGCAAAGCAATCAACCGCACCCCCATTGAATTCCGCGTCGGCACCGATGCCATTGCCGTGGTTGTCAGCAAAGAAAATGATTTTCTGACCGATGTCACCATGGAAGAACTGAGCAAAATCTTCACCAGCGATGCTGAAAAGTGGTCCGACGTGAACCCCGCCTGGCCCGCTGAGCCGATCCAGCGCTTCACCCCCGGCACCGACAGCGGCACGTTCGATTTCTTTGTCGAAATTGCCGTGCAGAAAGCCCGCAAAATTGAAAAGCTTGACGATGCCAAGAAGCTGGTTCTGGATGCCAAAAACCTGCAAACTTCAGAAGATGACAATGTGCTCGTGCAGGGTGTTGAAGGCTCGAAATATGCCATCGGTTACTTCGGCTTCGCTTACTTCAAAGACAATGAGGCCGGTCTGAAGGCCATCACAGTAGACGGCGTTGCGCCCTCCTTCGAATCGGCTGAAAGTGGTGAATATGCACTGTCGCGCCCGCTGTTCATCTACTCGGATGCAACCATCCTGAAAGACAAACCCCAGGTGGCAGCCTTCATCAATTACTATCTCACCTTCGTCAACGATGAAATCGAAGCAGTTGGCTACTTCCCCGCCAGCGACGAAGCCCTGAACGCCGCCAAACAGGCCTGGTTGGACGCTCTCAAATAAATTTCGAACCCTTGTTTTTGAAGCTGGCTTTGACCAGTCAAAGCCAGCTTCAACTTCACCATCATTCAAGGAATGGGCAGATGGGGACAGCAAGTTTGAGAAAACTGAAACCTATGGAAAACCAGATTATTAATATCCACACTCAGGCACACCAGGCACAGGATACGACAACGCACCTGCCGATCACCAGTCTGAGAAAAAAATCACGTCCCGGTGAAACCATCATTCGGACAATTTTGTTTTTATGCGGGGTAATATCGATCTTTACCACGCTTGGAATTGTCTATGAGCTGGGCAAAGAAGCCTGGTTGTTTTTTGGCAGCCCCGATGTGTCGGTTTTTGAATTTTTGACCGGCACCGTCTGGCAGCCGGCAATCGGCGAATTTGGTGTTTTGCCGCTGGTGAACGCCACCCTGATGACCAGTCTGTTTGCAATGTTAATCGCCCTGCCCCTCGGTCTTGGCGCAGCAATTTACCTCAGTGAATATGCAACCCCGAAAGCGCGTGCAATATTAAAACCCATCCTCGAGGTGCTGGCAGGCGTTCCGACCGTGGTGTACGGGTATTTTGCCCTGACCTTTATGACCCCTTTGCTGCGCACAATTTTTGGTGAAGAAAACGTTCAAATCTACAATACATTATCGGCCGGTCTGGTGATGGGCATCATGATCTTGCCGTTAATTTCATCGATGAGCGAAGATGCCCTTTCTGCAGTCCCACGCGCGCTGCGCGAAGCAGCCTATGGAATAGGCGCAACCCGCTTCGAAACAGCCATCAAAATCGTCGTACCGGCTGCGCTCTCGGGGATTATTGCCGCATTCATCATTGGCATCAGTCGCGCCATTGGCGAAACAATGATCGTCGCCCTGGCTGCGGGTTCGGGTCCTGCTTTTACATTCAACCCGTTTCGCGCGGCTGAAACAATGACCGGTTACATAGCCCGCATCAGCGGCGGCGATCTGGGGTACGACACCATGGATTACAACAGTATCTTCGCCATTGGCCTGCTGCTCTTTGTAATAACACTTGGTCTCAATCTGCTTAGCCGGCAGTTGGTACGCAAATATCGGGAGATCTACGAATGAACCAGCCCACACCTGAAACACCCTCTCCACTGGTATATACCAGCACCCGCCGGCACCAGCAGGCCCGCACATGGCAGGGCATATTTCTATCCTCAACCATTGCCGGCATTCTGGCCTTGATCATTTTATTGGTCAGCATTCTCAATCAGGCGTTTGGCCTGGTTGCCATCCAGAGCAAGGTGGATCCCGCCACCCTGTCTGACAGAGCCTTGACGGCGCTTGGCAAGGAAGATCTAATTCAGATCTTGCAAGACAATCTGTCAAAAAGCCGCATTCGTCAGATTGAGAAAGAGCAACCCCTGGCAGAACGAACAGAAGCGGACCTGCTGCAAATCATCAACGAGCGCATTGTTGACCAGCGCGTTGTCATGACCTGGAAATTCCTCGACAGTGTTTTTAATCGCGCTGAAATCGAAGCAGAAACAGCGCAGCGCTTTCCAGGAGCTCGATTAGAGTTTCGCTCGTGGCTCAATAATCAATTTATCTCCAACTCGATGAGCCCGCAGCCCGAGTTGGCCGGGGTGCGCACCGCCCTGCTCGGTTCTCTTAACATGATTCTGATCACAATTCTGTTTGCCTTTCCGGTCGGGGTGGGAGCAGCCATCTATCTGGAAGAATATTCAGATAAAAATCTCTGGTTGAACCGCGTGATTCAAACCAATATTGAAAATCTGGCCGGGGTTCCTTCCATCGTATATGGCATTCTGGGGTTGGCGATCTTTGTGCGGGCGCTGGGCTTTTTTACCAGCGGAACAGCGTTCGGGCTGCCGGCCGATAATGGACGCACCATTCTTTCGGCGGGTCTGACCATGGGGTTGTTGATTCTGCCAATTTTAATCATCAACGCACAGGAAGCAATCCGCGCCGTTCCCAATTCGTTGCGGCAGGCCAGTTATGGGCTGGGCGCCACCCAGTGGCAAACCATCTGGAATCACGTTCTTCCTGCCGCGCTGCCAGGAATTATGACCGGGACCATTCTGGCGGTCTCACGCGCCATTGGCGAAACCGCCCCCCTGATCCTGGTGGGGGCCTCAACCTACATTACCTCCGACCCAAATGGGCCATTTTCACACTTCACCGCATTGCCCATTCAGATATATAATTGGACCAGCCGCCCACAGGAAGCATTTCGAAATATCGCTGCGGCCGCGATTGTCGTCTTACTGATTGCGCTGCTTTCACTGAATGCAGCCGCCATTTTATTGCGAAACCGTTTCAGCAAGAGAGTATAATGAACGCAGATATGCAAACCACCCTGGAAAACACCTATGCAATTGAAGCCAAGAATCTAAGCATTTATTATGGCAATTTTCGCGCCGTAAAAGATGTCGATCTAAAAATTGAGCCGCGTAAAATCACAGCCATCATCGGGCCATCGGGTTGCGGCAAAAGCACCGTGCTGCGCTCATTTAACCGCATGAACGATTTTATTAGCTCGGCGCACATCACCGGCGAAATCCAATTTCATGGCAAAAATATCTATGAAAGTGATGTCGACCCGGTGCGCGTGCGGAGTGTCATCGGAATGGTGTTCCAAAAGCCCAACCCGTTCCCCAAAACGATCTACGAAAACATCGCCTGGGGCGCAAAGATCAACGGGTTTCGCGGCAACACCGATGATCTGGTGGAAGAAACACTGCGCAAAGCAGCTTTATGGGATGAGGTGAAAGACGACCTGAAAAAAAGCGCCCTCGCCCTTTCAGGCGGGCAGCAGCAGCGTCTGTGCATTGCCCGCGCCCTGGCCGTAAAACCTGAAATCATTTTGATGGATGAACCCTGTTCGGCGCTTGATCCGATTGCAACTTTAAAAATTGAAGATCTGATGCGCGAATTATCAGATCATTACACCATCATTATCGTCACGCATAATATGCAGCAAGCAGCGCGGGCATCTGATTACACCGCATTTTTCACCATGGATGAAGACCGTGCCGGAATGATGGTAGAATTTGGATTAACCAGCCAGATTTTCACGAACCCACGAGACAAACGGACTGAAGATTATATCTCCGGACGCTTTGGCTAACCGGGAGACGCTTCTTAACGAGGGACCTCATGACCAGATTTGCATTAAACCGCCAGATTAGCCATTTGCAAGAAGAAATCCTGCTGCTGGGCAGTATGGTTGAACAGGCCACTTTAGACTCTCTGGAAGCATTAAAACTGCGCAATCTGAAAGCTTCTCGCGAGATATATGAAGCCGATCAAAAAATAAACGAACGCCGCTTTGCCATTGAGAATGCAATTCTGATTCTCATCGCAACACAGCAGCCCATTGCCCACGATTTACGCCTGCTGGCGGCCATGCTCGAAGTGATCAATGAACTCGAACGGATGGGCGATTATGCCAAAGGCATTGCCAAAGTGAATATCCGTCTGGGTGATTCCACCATTCCCATTCCCAATCGCGAGTTTGCCCGCATGGCCGAAGTTGCAGTGAGCATGCTCCACAAGGCCCTGACGGCATTCATTGCCGAAAACCCCAATCAGGCCAGTGCCATTCCCCTGGATGACGATGAGGTCGATGAGCTGTATAATCGGGTGCACCGCATTCTGGTCAACACCATGATCTCCAACCAGAATTGGATCGATCATGCCAATTTGCTGATGTGGGTGGCGCACAATCTGGAACGGATGGCCGACCGTGTGACCAACATCTGTGAACGCACGGTCTTTATCGCAACGGGAGAGCTGCTGGAGATGGACTCGACCGACGACGAGTTCTCAGTCGAATAGCAAAGTCAAACCCCCAATAACGCAGGCCCCCCCCTGCGTTATTTTTTTACAACCCCACAACTTTTGAAACTGGAGAACTAAACTTTTTTTTGCATGGGCAGTAGCGCTTTTTGATGATTTCGATCCATATCACAGATAGGTGATTCTTAGAAAAAACACTATAATAAAACTATGACAAAACTACTCCCAGATGATCCAATCAGCCTATACGCCAGTAAAGTCATTCAAAAACACCTGACCGCATTTGATAAACAAATTCCGGGTGTGTTGGAGTCAAAGGATATTGAATATATCCACCGTATGCGCGTGGCTACCCGCCGCCTGCGCAACGCATTGGAAATTTTTGCAATTGCGCTGCCCAGAAAAAAAAGCAAACGCTGGGAACAGGATATCCGAAAAATCACCCGGGCGCTTTCCAAAGCCCGCGATCTGGATGTACAGATTGACCTGTTGCTAAAAGTTGACCGTCAGGCGGTTGAAAAACAGCTTCATCCCGGAATGCGCCGCCTGAAATTACGTCTACAGCAAAAAAGAAACAAACTCCAGGCCGAGGTTAATCAGGCAATTGAACAGGTCAACAAAGATCATCTGGTCGAAGAGATGACCGAATTTTTTAATGCAGCACCCGATCTGCCCGAAGAAACAGTCTTCGAAGACGGCGCGCTCTTTTATCTGGCAGGAAAACAGATTGAAGCGCGATTAAAAGATTTTCTGTCATTTGAACCATTCATCACCCAGCCAGATGCGGTGGAAGAACTGCACGCCATGCGGATCGCCGCCAAGAACTTCCGTTACACCCTCGAGGCTTTTGCCGGGTTATACGCCGATCAATTGGAAGATTCCATCCGCGCCGTTCGAAAAACGCAGGACCTGTTGGGTGAGATTCACGATTGTGATGTGTGGATTAGCTTTTTACCCAAATTTTTGCAGCGCGAACGCACGCGGATGGTGGATTACACTGGCACCGATCAGGGAATGCGCCTTCTTAAACCCGGTCTGGCCTATTTTCTTGAAAACCGGCTGTATACCCGACAAGACCTCTACGCGCGATTTAATCAAGAATGGTTGGAGTGGAAAGAAGTAAAAATCTTTACTTCGCTTCCGGACTATCTGGAGAGCTTTTTTCCCCACCATATGGACCCGCTGCCGCTCGAACCAGATTTAGCCAGCGAGGAATAAAAAACTTACCCGGGCTTTAACAAAACCGGAAAGGGCAGCGAGACCCTTTCCGGTTTTGTCAGACGCTGTTTCCGCCGCGATCCACTCCGATAACCGATCAAAAAAGAAGTAAAATGGATACCAATCCTTATGATTGGAGTCATTACCCATTGATTGCTGAGCCAACACAAAAAATCATCCAGAATATCCAGCAGGTCATCATCGGCAAAGAAGAGACCATCCGGCTGGTTTTAACCGCAGTTTTATGCGAAAGCCACGTGCTTCTTGAAGATGTTCCCGGCACCGGAAAGACCACCCTCGCGCGCGCCCTGGCCGCCTCACTGGGATGCACCTTCAGAAGAATTCAGTTCACCCCCGATCTATTGCCAACCGATGTCACCGGTCTAAGCTGGTTTAACATGAAAAACCAGGAGTTTGAGTTTCGACCGGGGCCCATCATGAGCCAGATTGTTCTGGCCGATGAAATCAACCGCGCCACACCCCGCACGCAATCGGCCCTGCTTGAAGCGATGCAAGAAAGACAGGTCACCACCGATGGCATCACCCGGCGTCTGGAACGGCCATTTTTAGTGCTGGCAACCCAGAACCCGGTTGAACTCGAAGGCACTTTTCCGCTGCCAGAAGCGCAGCTCGACCGATTTCTGCTGCGCGTTCCAATTGGTTACCCCAGCCAGCAAGAAGAAAATCAAATTTTAACGCGCTTCTTTGCCGCAGACCCGCTCTCACAACTGAGCACGGTGGTCGATCCAGATGAGGTGCTGCAGATGGTGGCTGCCAGGCAAAAAGTACTCGTGGAAGACAGCCTGCGTGATTACATTGTGCGCATCATTCGGGCCACTCGTGAAAACCCGGATGTTCAACTGGGCGGGTCGCCGCGCGCCACACTGGGGCTTTACCAGGCAGCCCAGGCCTGGGCTGCGCTGGAAGACCGCGCCTATGTTTTGCCCGATGACATCAAATTCCTCGCCCCGTTTGTTCTCTGCCATCGCATGATCATATCAGCTCAGGCCCAGCTTCGCGGCCGGACCTCCGTTCAACTGGTGCAGGATATTGTATCTTCTGTTCCGGTACCGGTAGAATCGTAACAAAATGCCGCGAAAGGTTTGGCTGCCAGTTCTGGCGGTGTTATTCGCCACCAGCGCATTGCTCAACAGCTTTTGGCTGGGGGCTTTTTCTGCTGCCCTGGGCTTTTTCTATCTGGCTGCCTGGCTATGGAAAAAATACGTCCTGGCAGATCTTCACTACACCCGCAAATTCCATTATCACCGGCTCTTTCCCGGTGAAACAACCAGCGTTCAACTGCGGATAGAAAACCGCAAATGGCTGCCCGTATCGTGGTTGAGGGTTTCGGATAAATGGCCCGAAGCCGTCGGCCCGGCCAAAGACAAAACCGAAAACAGCGCAAAAGCGATCATGGATAACGACGTTTTGATGAACGAGTTTTCGCTGCTGCCCAATGAAGGCATTACCCGCAAGGTTGAACTGACATTTCAAAAAAGGGGTGTTTACACCATCGGCCCCACCACGCTGGAAACCGGCGATTATTTTGGCTTATTTGAAGCGCAACAAGAAATAACAAACCGCACCCGTCTGACAGTTTACCCCGACCTGATCCCATTGCAGTCGCTAAAGTTATCCACCGACGACCCTTTTGGAGACCGATCGGCGTTAAGGCGCTTATTTGAAGACCCCAATGCACCCATGGGTATTCGCCCGTTTCATCCTGAAGATGAATTCCGGCGCATTCATTGGGGCGCCACGGCCCGCACCGGCAACTTGCAGGTAAAGGTTTATCAACCGGTTTCGGCACGGGTGATGATGGTTTGCCTGAATGTGGTCACCACCGAAAAACCCTGGCTCGGGTTGCAGCAAGATCTGCTGGAGCATCTGATCAGCGCCACAGCCACACTGTGCTATCAGGGCATTCAGGAGGGCTTTTCGGTAGGGCTGCTTTCCAACGGCTGTCTGACCCAGGCCGACCAGCCCTTTCGCATTCTGCCCGGACGGACCACAGAACAACTGGCGCTCATGCTCGAATCGCTGGCCTCAGTGACCCCCTATCACACCCTGCCTTTCGAAGAATATCTTTCACGGTCTCTGCCTGGTTTGCCCTATGGCGCCAGCCTGGTTCTGGTTACCGGGCTGGTCAGTTCCGGGCTAAAAGAAACCCTGCTGCGCTTAAAACGATACCGGCTGAACACCCTGCTATTCTCTTTTGCAAAAGACCACCCCGGAGAAATACCCGGCGTGCGCATTATGCACCTGCCGTTTGAAAAGGTGAATACATAATGCAAACAATCTGGCTGCAAATTCGCGAAACGATATCCATCAACCGCTGGGCCGAGTTTTCGGCCCTGGCCGGGCTTGTTGCGACGCTTTTCTGGGCTTTTCCCTGGTTCTACAGCCTGGCTCAGCCAGAAGCAGCCATCCTCGTCACTTTTATTTTTCTGCTGGTCGGCTCTTTGCTTTGTTACGCCTGTGGCTGGTTGATGAACACCCTCAGCCGGGAGAGCGGTTGGCTGCAAGGCATTACGCTCGGCCTGGTGCTCAGTGGGGCCGCGTTTTTCATCCATCCCCTGTTCTTTCAATCCGGGGTGGCGGGTTTTCTGGTCGCCTTTCAAAAGGCATTTGAGATCATCGGGCAAACTGAACAGGGCGTGCATCTGTTCATGGGTCTGGCCGGCTATTTGTTGCTGATGGGCAAGGCCATCCGTCAGGCCAGTCATCCAGTCGGGATTTCTGAAAACATCCGCAACTTTCAAATCGGTTCAATTGCTTTTTTGCTCTATGGGATCACTTTTGCTGCCGAAAATCCGGGAATGGGGTTGTTCTCGTTTTGCGGCTTCCTGATGGCGGGTATGATCGCGATGACCGCCGGCCGTTGGGCCGAAATTGCCCGCAACCGGGGCGGCAGAATGCCTGAATACACCTCGCGACGGGCCATATTGCTCTGGCTGGTCCCTGTACTGCTGACAGGCGTGGTCATCGGCCTGGGATATCTGGTCACCGGGGGACTCAGCGCAGTTATCGCCAGTTTAATCACTGTGCTGCTCAGCAGTCTGTTAATTTTGATCGTTGCCGTGCTATCCCCGCTGCTGGTTATCCTCGTAGAGGTGATGTATCGGATTGGCGTGTGGATTTTTTCTCGTGCCGGTGAACTGCTGCCGCAATCTCCTGCGGCCGAAATTGCACAGGAAATGCAGCAAATTCCCCCTGAAGAAATATTCAAACTGGATCAGGTGGTGGAAAATTACCAGCGCTTGCTGGTCATTGGGATTCTGATTGCAGGTGTGATTGTGCTGGCGTTGTTCATCCGCTGGAAACCCTGGAAACGCGGTCTGGTGCAGGTTGAAAACGACACGGATGGCATCAGCCCGGCCAGAAACACAGCGCGCCAGCCAGGTGAAAACCACCCAAAATTCGGGTTTAAATTCATGCGCTTCTCCAGAATGGCCGCCGCAGCCCGAATCCGGTATATCTATTACCTGTTATTGAGTTTGGCCGAAAAGAAGGGGGCCGCCCGCCCCGGGGCCATGACCCCGCTGGAGTTTCTTCCGCGATTATTGCTGCTTTTTCCAGAATGCGGCGAGGAATGTCAGTTGATTACCCAGGCCTATGTGCGCATTCGTTACGGGCAATTGCCCGAAACCACTGAAGAATTGCTCTTGATTCGACAAAGCTGGGAAAAAATAAGGCTTTCGCAAAAAGCCAAAAAATCGTGACACTTTCGGGGTCTTACCCCGAAAGCCGGTTTATCAGAAAAAATCAATTAAACCAGCGCAGCACACCATTAAACAGCGACGCGCCGCCAAACGCAAAGAACAACATTTTTATAAATTTACCGGTCAGACAAAAAAACAAAAAGCGGGCAACCGGAATTTTCATTGCACCGGCTGTGATCCCGGCTACATCAAAGGCCGGGTTGGGAATGGCCGAAAGCACAAAGATGGTGATGTTGCCATATTTCTTCATCCAATGTTCAACGGTGGCATGCCAGCGGGCACGTTCGATGACACGTTGACCAGAATACCCGATCACATATGCCGAAAGCTCACCCAGAGCCGAACCGGTTGCCGCGGCGACCGCCACCCAGAACGGGTTAAATACCGCCCCCAGCGCCGTGGTGATAATGACGCCCGGCATGGGCACAATAATGGTGGCGTTGGCCAGTAAATTGATCAGAAATATGCCAGGATAGCCCAGCGCGCCAAGCTCGCTGATGCGGTCGCGCTCCAAGAGAAGAAAGACCGTTAATATCACCACAAATACAACGGCAGCGATACGAAAGATGGTTGCCTTACGTGACAAAGATTCGTCCATTGCCCCCTAATTTCCCGCTTTTAGCAAGGCCTCAATCCGCGCAATCACCATATCCATCGCCACAGTGTTCATTCCACCTTCGGGGATGATCACATCAGCGTAGCGTTTGGATGGCTCAACAAACTCCAGGTGCATGGGCCGAACTGTGCTGAGATATTGATTCACGACCGAGGCGGTTGAGCGGCCACGTTCGTTAATATCTCGCTGCAATCTGCGAATAAAACGAATATCTGCATCGGTATCCACAAATATCTTTACGTCAAACAGCGCACGAAGTTGCGGCTCGGCAAAAATTAAAATCCCCTCCACCATAATCACACGCTGCGGCAATACCGTAATCGTCTGTGCAGTGCGGGTATCGTGTGTAAAATCATAAACCGGCATCTCAATGGACTGCCAGTTCTTTAACTGTTTGACATGTTGGATCAACAAATCGTTTTCCAGCGAATCAGGATGATCAAAATTAACCTCACTGCGCTGGTTATAGGGCAAACTGGCAAAATCGCGGTAGTACGCATCATGTGGCAAGTAAGCAATGCGATGCGAACCCACCCGCTGCAAGATGACATTTGCCACGGTTGTTTTTCCAGAACCGGACCCGCCGGCGATTGCGATGACAAGGGGAGGCAGAGGGGAAACCATGTAAAAATTATACCCCATCGCCCAGACCAGCGGAATGTGGCAAAAGACCTCGTTGCAAAATTGATGTAATCCATCCATAATTAAACAAGGGCATTAACCCGCACTACCCTCCTGAAAAAGCGCCAAATTTGAGGTGTCAACACCGCCCGCAAACACCTCAAATGAGCGTCTTCCGCTTCTGCCCGAGTTGTTGAAAGGGAACTGCCATGAAAAAAACACGGATCGGACTGGTTTGTTTTATTGTCATTTGTGGAATCGCAATGCTCACCCCAGACACCGTCTATGCGATGGATGTTGCCCCGCCAGATTGGACACCCGGGGCAAACCCGGAACCAGGCGCTGAAACCACCCAGGTGCGCATGGAGGCCGAAACGGTGATTCTGGATATCCAACCCCGGCCAAGAACCGAAAGACACCCGGCCTGGACAAAGGTCTCCGCAGAATTTACCCTGCGAAATCTTGGCACTACCGCCGAAAAAATGGCGGTCCGGTTTCCGCTCACCACCCTGGGTGGCGACGGATTTGGCGGCTTCCCCGAAATTTCAGATCTGACGGCTACCGTCAATGGGAAAACGGTCAAAGTTTTGCGCAAGACCGAGACCTATACCGATTCATCGAATCACACCACAGAAATCGCCTGGGGTGCGTTTGAGGTTACCTTTCCACCGGGTGAAGCGGTGAATTTGAAAGTCAATTACACTCTCGAAGGGGTCGGTTACTACCCGACCGTGGAGTTTAAATATTTGCTTCAGACCGGGGCCGGATGGAAAGACACCATCGGCACAGTCGATCTGTATGTCCGGCTGCCTTATGATGTCAGCTCAGAAAATGTGGTCTACTACGATCTGGGATATTGGACATCCACCACCGGCGGCGGTGTCAGCAGCGGTAATGAAATACACTGGCACTACGAAGAGTTGGAACCGGATGAGAGCAGCGATTTACTGGTGACCATTACCGCTCCACAGGCCTGGCAAAAAGTGCTCAAGGCCCGCTCGGAGACACAGCGCAATAATCGAGACGGCGAAGCCTGGGGGCAATTAGGCAAAGCCTTAAAAGAAGCCGCCTGGGCAAAACGGGGGTTTCGCAGCGATCCTGGCGGGCAGCAAATGGTGCGCGAAGCAATGCAAGCGTATGATCAGGCCGTTACGCTTCTCCCCCAAGATTCACTGTGGCATTTTGGCTATGCCGATCTGCTCTACAACCACTATATTTACGATTATTACTGGTACCCCGATATCGACGACCCCTCGTTGCTGGTCAAGGCGCTGGAAGAACTGCAGATTTCTCTGGAGCTGTCGCCCCATGAGCCCCGGGCATTGGAGTTGGCCGAGTGGATTGCCATGGATTTAAACAACACCATCGACACCGACCGTACACCGTTTGTCTTTCTGGCTCTGACCACCACACCCACCCGGCAATTCACCAGCACCCCCGTCATTGAAGAAACAACACCGGTCCCAGACCAACCGGCCCCCTCGGCCACACCCCGGGCAGCAAAAAAGACTGCCACCCCGATCATTCAGGCAAAATCCATCGATCCTACATCCACTCCGCTTGAACCCACACCCGCCCGGTCTCCAGCCGGTTCGGGAGGATTGCAACTACCATTTTGCGGTTCCATTCTAATCACCCTGTTCGCGGTTCTGGGCAGAATATTCTTTAAGGCCCTGTAAAAAATAGCGCAGGTTCTGTAGAAAATCACTACAGAACCTGCGCGCCACCTAGAGGAGGAGGATAGATTAGCGGATTTTACCTGCGGTCCAGGTCAGCACACCAGCCAGAATACCCCCACCCAGGGCGGTAAAGAGCTGCGGCCAGGTCATCATGGTCACCAGCGTGGCGGGCATGGCAATAGCCTGGGCGCCTTCGGCGCCGGCCAGCTTGAGCGCGCCAGAGGCCAGAACCGTCACCACCGCGGCTAAAAGGGCAAATTTCGCCCCTGCGGCGGCGGCCACGGCCACAGCCTGGCTGCGCTGGCGCACAAGGTTATAGATCGATACAAAAGTTGCGTTACCCAGGGCAATAAAGGGCACCATGACCAGCAGCGGCAGGGGCAAAACACCGCGCAGCACCGCAGCAATGGGGGTCAACATGCCAATCACCAGCGCCGTACCCACACCCGCCCACTCAACCGTGAGCAGCAGCAGCGCATTCACCAGCACACCGGTAATGGCTTGAGGCATACCCAGATTGGGAATAATCAGCGCAGCAGCAGCCAGAAGGCCGAACCGGGCAGCCGCAAGCGGGAAGGATTTTTTTTGTTCACGAACAAGCGTATTTATTTGCATTAGATTTGTCCTCTCAACGAATAAGTCTGATCGATTACCGGGGTTGGTAATGGGTGTGCAATGCTTTGTGCGCCGCCTTGCTGTTTGGTTCTTCCAACCACTCGCGGTAGAGCTCTTTTACCAGAATATTGTCGTGCGCCACGCGGATCTGCTGGCGTTTATCGGCTGCTTTTAAGCCACGGGCGCGAAGCTGACGCTGGGCCGATTCATTGGGGAATGGCTGACCAGCGCCGCCGGCACAGCCGCCGGGGCAGGCCATAACTTCCACAATATCATAATGGACCTGACCGGCATCCATTGCCGCCACCAGCTTGCGGGCGTTACCCAGCCCACTGACTACGGCCACATGAACCATTTTCTCGCCCACCGAAATTGATGCCTCACGCACACCTTCCAGACCCGCCGCAGGTTCCAGTTCCACATCGGTAATCCGTTCGCCGCCCAACAGATAGCGCGCCTCGCGCACAACCGAGGTCGCCACACCGCCCGAAGCGCCAAAGATCACACCCGAACCGGTTGCAAAACCAAACGGGGCATCGAACGATTCTTCCTCCAGCTCGCTAAAGACAATCCCGGCCGCTTTAATCATGCTTGCCAGTTCCTGGGTGGTGATCACCGCGTCCACATCGCGCACGCCATCCCGGCTAATTTCAGGCCGGCGCGCTTCAAACTTTTTCGCTGTGCAAGGCATGATCGACACAACAAAAAGTTTTTCCGGTTCCAATTTTTCTTGCCGGGTGTAATAGGTTTTCAACAAAGAGCCAAACATTTGCTGTGGCGACCGGCAGCTCGATAACTGGCCGATTTTCTCAGGGTAGAAAGTCTCAGTGCATTTAACCCAGGCCGGGCAGCAAGAGGTAAACATGGGCAGCTTTTCATTGCCCAAAAAGCGCTTGATAAATTCGCTGGTCTCTTCAACCGTGGTCAAATCGGCCGCAAAACTGGTATCAAACACCTGATCGAAGCCCAGACGTTTGACCGCCGCCACCATCTGACCGGTCTGAATACGGCCAGGTTGCAGCCCAAATTCCTCACCAATTGCCACCCGAACCGCCGGGGCAACCTGTGCCACCACCCTCACGTTCGGGTTACGCAGCGCTTTCCACACCTTGTTGGTTTCGGAACGCGCCGTCAATGCGCCGGTCGGGCAGACGGTTGAACACTGACCACAATCCACACACACTGTGTCGCCCAGACCCTTGGCATAAGCAGGCATTACCCGCGCCTTTGCGCCGCGGAAGGCAAAACCAACAGCCCCAATGCCCTGCACTTCAGAACATACCCGCACGCAGTCACCACACAGGATGCATTTATTCTCATCCCGCACCAGACTGTAAGCCGATTCATCCAGTGGCAGCATCGTTGCGCGCGGCGGAAAAGGCACACGGTCAACCCCATAACGGGCGCACAACTCCTGCAGTTTACACTTCCCATTTTTCGTGCAGGTGGTGCAGTCGCGGTTATGATTGGCAAGCAGCAGCTCAAGCATCATCTTGCGAATGCGCATCAAGCGCGGCGTGTTGGTCTTGATTTTCATTCCATCACTGGGCGGTGTGGAGCATGAGCTCATCACCATGCCGCGCTCATCTTCAATCACACACATCCGGCAAGCACCATAGACCGATAATTCCGAGTGGTAGCAAAAAGTGGGCAGATCCACGCCACTCTGACGCACCATCTCCAGCAGATTCTGCTGACCATTAATTTCAACTTTTACACCATCAATTATCACGGTTCCAGCCATGATTACCTCACCTCAATTGCAGCAAAGCGGCAAGAGTCGACACAGGCGCCGCAGTGAATGCATTTTTCCTGATCGATCACAAAGGGCGATTTCACCTTGCCCGAAATTGCACCGGCCGGGCAAACTTTACTGCACAACGAGCAGCCACGGCATTTTTCGGCTTCGATGTAGAAGCGGCGGAAGGCCTGACAAACGCCCGCCGGACAGCGATGATCAACCACATGGGCAATGTATTCATCGCGGAAGTATCGCAGAGTGCTCAACACCGGGTTCGAAGCCGTCTTGCCCAGGCCGCATAACGAAGCATCCTTCACAACCAGGGCAACTTCTTCCAGCAATTCGAGATCTTCCAAAGTGGCCTGGTCAGCCACAATCTTATTCAACAAATACAGCATCTGTTTGGTGCCCTCACGACAGGCCACACACTTGCCGCAGGATTCATGCTGAATAAATTCCATAAAGTAGCGCGCAAACTCGACAACGCAATTCTCTTCATCGGTCACGACGATACCGCCCGAACCAACCATTGCACCCAGCGATTGCAGCGAATCGTAATCCAACGGTTGGTCCAGCAGGCTTTCGGGCAGACAGCCGCCCGAAGGGCCGCCGATCTGAACCGCTTTAAATTTCTTGCCATCTGTAATGCCGCCGCCAATATCATAGATCAGCTCGCGCAGCGTGGCGCCCATCGGAATTTCAACCAGGCCAGAATTGTTCACTTTGCCGGTCAGGGCAAATGTCTTGGTACCGGGACTCTTCGCAGTGCCGTTGGCCCGAAAAGCCTCAGCGCCTTGCAGAACGATCATGCTGAGATTGCCCAGAGTTTCAACGTTATTGATGATGGTGGGTTTACCCCACAAACCAGAAACAGCCGGGAACGGCGGGCGGGGCCGGGGCATGCCCCGTTCACCTTCCACCGAGGCCAGCAGCGCGGTTTCTTCACCGCATACAAAAGCGCCTGCCCCTTCACGAACAATGGCATGGAAAGAGAAACCCGAACCAAGAATATTTTCACCCAGCAAGCCAAAGTCTTCTGCCTGCTGAATCGCCATGCGCAGACGGCGAACCGCAAGCGGATATTCAGCGCGCACATAGAAGACACCTTCCGAAGCGCCAATCGAGTAGCCGGCAATCATCATGCCTTCCAACACCCGGTGTGGGTCGCCTTCCAGCAGGCTGCGGTTCATAAATGCGCCGGGGTCGCCTTCGTCTCCGTTACAGACAAGATATTTCACATCCGATTTCTGTTTGCGGGCAAATTCCCATTTCTTTCCGGTCAAAAAACCGCCGCCGCCACGACCGCGCAAGCCCGAGGCCAAAACTTCTTCACCCACACTTTCGGGGGTCATACCGGTCACAGCCCTGGCAATTCCCTGATACCCCCCCACTGCAATGTATTCTTCAATACGCTCGGGATCCAAATTGCCACAGTGCGCCAGAATATGGCGTTTTTGTTTGCGATAAAAAGGAGAATCATCGGTATTGGCGTATGGTTCCTGGGTGACCGGGTCGCGATAAACCAGGCGGCGCACCACTTCATTACGTTCCACTGCCCGCAGGATCTCGGCCACGTCTTCAAGTTTCACATGTGTGTAAAGCACATTCGAAGGCTCAATGTGAACCAGAGGCCCTGCCGCGCAAAAGCCGCGACACCCGGTCGGAACGACCGATGTGCCATGAGCATGTTCGTCTTCGGCCAAAAGTTCAATATTAACCAGACTGCCGCTCTCGCGCACCAAACGAACCAATTCACCATATACTTTCAACGCACCGCTGGCAATACACCCCGTACCCGCACAAACCAGAATGCGGGTCTTTTGTCGGTCGAGATAACCGGCATAAATATCGCGTGCGACATTGAGATCGTTAATGGAGTTAATTTTCATTGCCAGACTCCTTGGTCGAATCCCCGCTGACACACCCATCCTCTTTCTCACGTTCAATCAGGGTCTGCACAACCATTTCAGCCGCCTCGGGCGACATTTGCGGATACACCGTTTCGTTGATAACCATGACGGGTGCAATGCCGCAGGCCCCCAGACACGCCACCGTCTCAAGTGTAAACAGACCATCTGGGGTTGTAATCAGCCCGCTTTCGAGGTTAAATTTCTTGCTCAACGAGTCATAAATCTTGGCAGAATTCTTGACATGGCAGGCTGTGCCATCACAGATTCGCACCAAATATTTCCCTTTGGGTTCCAGAGAAAATTGAGCATAGAAAGTAGCCACCCCGTATACCGTCGGGGCTGGCACTTCCAAAGCCTCAGTAATAACATCCAACGAATCGGCCGGCAAATAATGGAATTCTTCCTGAATTTCCTGCAGCATGGCGATCAGCTCTGAACGTTTGTAGTGATGCCGTTCCAGCGCTTTGAAGGTCACCTCCTGCACCGTATCTTGCAGCTCCAACACCATTCTTTCCTCCTCTAAGGAACTTGTAATGATAAAAATAAGATTATTGCGCAGTACAAAATAAAAAGACCTGAGGTTTAGCTCAGGTCGATCGTACCATTTTTCACAATCTGCCGCGTCATCCGATGTAGGCATTTTCAGAGGCGGAAATATTCAGTGGTAAAGGGGAGAAGAATCAACATTTTGATGGAGATAAAAATATAGAAGCGTTGAGGAAAATCTCACAGATTTTCGTGAATTCTGCGCTGCCCTGATATCAAATGAACACATCTCATTGGTTTCCCTCTCCTTTTTATCTAACGCATACCTCCCAAAACACACCTTAAAACAAAAAACTTTCAGAGTGGGTAATTTCACTCCAAAAGTTTCTAAGTCACAGCCAGAGCCACCTAAGAGGATCGAACTCTTGACCTGACGATTACGAATCGTCTGCTCTACCAGCTGAGCTAAGGTGGCTTACTGCGTGCAAAATTATATCAGAACCCCCCACAGGGCTCAAGGGTAAACCGTGTTTAATTTTATTCTTTTGGAAAAATCATAAAAACAAAAAAACGGGTTTTCCATAACTGCTGTTTTTCTTCTATACTTGTGCTGTGTCAAATCTTATTCAGCGGCCAGCCTGAGCACGAAGATGTGAATTGGAGCCTTAATAGTGGAGGAATTTTTGAAAATAGCCATGATCTCTTATCATACCTGCCCACTGGCGGTGTTGGGCGGCAAAGACACCGGCGGCATGAACGTCTATGTGCGCGAGCTAACCCACCATCTGGGGCGTCTGGGAGTTCATGTGGATGTCTTCACCCGTTCACAGGATGAGCATGTTCCTCAGGTGCTGCATGATCTTGGTTATGGAAACCGGGTTGTCCATGTGCCCGCCGGGCCAGAATTCCCATTGCCCAAGCAAGAATTGATCGCCTATTTGCCCGAGTTTACCGATGGAATTCGAAAATTTGCCGCCGAAAAAAACATTCAGTATGATCTGATCCACAGCCATTATTGGATGTCGGGTATTGCGGCCGAACCACTCAAAACAGAATGGGGGGTGCCGCTGGTTGAGATGTTTCACACCCTGGGGAAAATGAAGAACCGTATTGCACGCAATCCCGCTGAAATTGAAGGCCCTTATCGCACAGATGGCGAGGCCCATATCATCAAAATTGCAGATCGGATTATTGCCGCCACCCAGGCCGAGAAAGCACAGCTCAATTTTTTGTACCGGGCCACTGAAAGAAAAATTGAGATTATCCCCCCGGGGGTGGATATCAGCCGCTTTTATCCCATTTCAAAAGATGAAGCCAAAGCAGTGGTTGATTTGCCTAAAAATTCACGGGTGCTTTTGTTTGTCGGGCGCATAGAGCCCTTGAAGGGCGTTGAAACTTTGGTCCGCGCCCTGGCCGAATTACACCAGCGCGGATTACTGGAAAAATATCTCTATGATCTGGTCATCATCGGCGGTGACCCCAATGCCAGTCCCGACCAGATGAACACCGAAATGCAGCGGCTGCAAAAACTCGTCCAGCAATTGGGAATTCATGAACTGGTACTGTTTCTGGGAAAACGCAGCCAGGATGTTTTGCCGTATTACTATTCAGCCGCCGATGTGCTCGTTATGCCCTCGCATTACGAGTCGTTTGGCATGGTTGCCCTCGAGGCAATGGCTTGCGGAACCCCGGTTGTCGCTTCACAGGTTGGTGGGCTGGCTTTTTTAGTGCAAGATGGCGTCACCGGCTACGTCATTCCAGATGGCGACCCGCTTCAACTGGCCAACCGCCTGGAGACATTAATTACAAACGATAGCCTGCGCCAAAAACTAGGGCATCAGGCGCAAAGATATGCTCACGCCTATGCCTGGGAAAATATTGCCGCTCAGGTATTATCCATGTACGAAGCGCTGATCAATCCTAGCGAGGAATAAAAAGTTGAAGCGCAAACTGCAACAAATACCAGATAAATACCGCATACCACAAACGCTGTATCCGCCGGTCAGAATGCAGAAAAAGGGCAACGATTCCAAACAAACTACCCGCCAGGCATATTCCGCCGGCAACATATTGCACCCAGCCCAAAAACGAAAATGAAACAATCAGCCAGGTCAAAGCCGTAATTAACAAATGACCGACCCAGTTGAGCAAAATCACCAGGCCATATAATTTAACCCCGGTGGGTAAAATATTCCGCCGCCACAGGATGGAAATTACCAGCGCGATCAAGATCAGCGAGACCACCCCGGCAGCCCCCACAAGTTGAACAGCTTCAAGCGAATTACTGACCTCAATGACCACCCAGCCCACCAGGCCGCCCACAATGCCATACCAGGCCCGATAAGGTTCAGAATAACGGGTTAAAAGCGAACGTTCCAGACAAAAAACCGATACGGCCAGCATTCCAACCACATAAAGCAACACACCGGCCTGGGTCTCAAAAGCCAGCCGAAAAGGAATCAACAACAGGGATAACAATTCGCGCAAGACAAGCAGTACAACCACGCACAATAAGCCATCCACAATTTTGCTGCGGAAATCTCTCCTGATTTTGGCGATGACTGGCGGCATAAAAGAACACCTGCATGGAGATTTTTTACTGGTATGGTTATACCATAGAATGTTAGCGGCCCCTGTTTTTTTTGTTAAGCGTTGAGCCGCGTTGGACAATATTTTTCCCAAATTTTTCGCGCAATTCATCCACCGCAGAGAGCAGCTTACGCTCCTTTTCTGGCGCAGCATCAAACAGACTTAGCTGGTGCGCACAGGCCGATAACCCTGAAACGCCCACCC
>CAZQLE010000039.1:0-23511 GCA_964593905.1 uncultured Anaerolineaceae bacterium
AACCCTCGGCCTCTTCAGTGCGATTGAAGCGCGCTCCCAACTGCGCTACAGGCCCCTTATTCAGGGTAGCAAGATTTTATACCAGGAAAGAAGAACTGTCAAGGGAAATTCAAAAAAACAAGGTTGCCGCCTGCCCCGGATGATTACAAAAACAAAACCGCATTTTGATAAGCATTTTTCCTTCATTGGTATAATTCTCAGAAAGTGCGTCGAACACGCACAAGCTTTCAAACCCAGGATATCATTTTGAAATCATCCATCTTTCTCAACGCGAAGCGCACAGTGCAACAAAACCAGTTCGGGTGGCTGCCACTCCTGCTCATCATCGCCGCAGCAGCGTTGGCCTATTTACCGCACTTAATGAGCATTGGCTATTATCGCGATGATTGGAATCTGATTTACGCGGCCCACGGTCAGGGTTCCCAAAAACTGATCGAGATGTATTCCATTGACCGCCCTGGCGCCGGCTACTTAATGGCGGCTCTCTATCAGTTACTGGGTGACGCAGTTTTGCCATATGCCATTGCCGCGTTTATCTGGCGCACCACCAGTGCAATTTTATTCCACTGGGTCATCCGCCAGCTCTGGCCGCAGGAACGAACATCCGCCCTGATTGGCGCCATTTTGTTCGCCATCTATCCCGGTTTCTTGCAGCAGTATAACCCCATTCAATATCAGCCCCACCAGTTGAATATGGTGGCTTCGCTGCTATCCATCGCTTTAACCCTGGCCGCAGCGCAAAGCACCCCACTTGTTAAAAAAATTGGCCTTTCGGCCGGCGCCATGCTGGCTTCGCTGGTCTCGCTCTCCATGATGGAATATTATATCGGCCTGGAAGGGTTTCGGTTCCTTGCGCTGGGCATTCTGGCCTGGCGGAGCGAAGGAAAATTCACCACCCGGCTGATGCAGGCAGTGCGCTGGTATCTGCCTTATCTAACGACAATCCTGGCTTTTCTATACTGGCGGTTGTTTATTTTTGTCAGCATCCGCCCCACCACCCGGCCAGATGCCATGCTGCAAGAATATCTGGCATCACCCATCTACCAGATCCTGCTCACCCTTTCAGAACTACTCAAAGACAGCTTTGAGGTTGTTTTTCAGGCCTGGGCTGTTCCGGCTTATCAGTTGGTGGCCAGTGCCCGTCTGCGAGAGTTTTTAATCGGTCTGGCCTTTGCCGCCGCAGGTGGTTTAATCACCTGGGCGGGGTTAAAAATACTGGAAAAAGGCGCGGTTGATGCACCGCAGAGCGAATCGGTTTCTCGCAGCAAGGTCGAAATGGTTTTTCTGGGCGCCGCAACCGTGGTGATCTGCGGCATCCCGATCATTTTTGGCAACCGCGAAGTGAGCTTCTCGCTGACCATGGATCGGTTTGCCTATCCGGGATCGGTGGGCGGCGTTTTGCTGCTCACCGCGCTCCTCCGGGGTTGGATGCGGCAACCTGCCCAAAAATGGGCTGTCATTTTGCTGGTCTGCACGGCCGTGCTCACCCATTATGCCAATGGCAATTACTATGCCAACTGGTGGCAGACGGTGCGCAGCTACTGGTGGCAATTGGCCTGGCGCGCCCCCCAGATTCAACCCGGCACGGTGATCATGGCGCAAATGCCCGGTTATCCCCTTGAAGAAGATTACGAAGTCTGGGGGCCGGTTAACCTGATCTATTATCCCGATTCAACCGGGTTGCAGATCACCGCAGAAGTGTTGAACACCAGCACCCTGCAAGACGTAAAAATGCAGCGCAGTTCCGAACGAAATATGCGCACCATTGAAGTGGAACGCGACTACGCCAATCTGCTGTTGCTCACCATGCCTACCGCTCAATCTTGCCTTCAGGTGGTGGATGGCGCCAACCCGATGCTTTCGATCTCGGAACAGTATCGCATCCAACTGGCTGCCCCCTACTCAAAACTGGAGCGCATCCGGGTGGACAGCCAGCCCGCTGCACCGCCAGCCGCCGTATTTGGCCCCGAACCGGCCCATGCCTGGTGCTACTATTATCAAAAGGCTTCCCTCGCGCAGCAACGCGGCGACTGGCCCGAAATGGTTCGGCTGGGCAATGAAGCCAGAGAAAAAGACCTGAAACCAATTGACCGGGTTGAGTGGCTTCCGTTCTTACTGGCATACGCGTATACTGGTGATGTTGACCAGGCGCGCCAGATCATCCCCATCATGACAGAAGAACGTTATCTTGGGTACCAGCTTTGTCAATACCTCAACCTTGAAAAAGCGCTTCCTTCAGCAGATGCAGTCGTGTTGGAAGGGCATCAGTTTTTACAAAATTCAATTTGTCGTTAACAAATGAGGCTTAACCATGACAACCACACGCTTTGATAATCTCAAACTTGCCATGCAGCAAACCGGGCTAAAAGCCCTGGTGTTGAACCCCGGGCCTACGATGACCTATCTGACCGGTCTTATGTTTCACTTAATGGAACGGCCGACCGTGCTGATCATCTCGGCTTCTGCGCCGCCCGCAATCATTCTGCCCGAGCTTGAAATTGGCAAACTGCGCCAGTCATTTTTCGCTTTGCAGCCCTTCCCCTTCAACGACAACCCGGCCTCCTGGAAGGAAGCCTTCCAACGCGCCTGCCAGTACAGCGCTGTGGACGGGCAAACCGTGGGTGTAGAGCCCAACCGCCTGCGCTTCCTCGAATTGAATTTCCTGCAAAACGCAGCACCCAATGCCCGCTTCGTCGCGGCAGAAGATATTCTGACCCGGATTCGCATGTGCAAAGACAATGGTGAAATCACAGCCATGCGCAAGGCGGTTGAAATCGCACAAGATGCACTGCTGGAAACGCTTAAAGTGGTCAAGGTGGGCATCTCTGAACGTGAAATTTCGACTGAGCTCACCATGCAACTGCTGCGTCATGGGTCCGATTCTGAAATGCCCTTTTCACCCATCGTCTCCACCGGCCCCAACACCGCCGATCCACACAGCACCCCATCAGACCGCAGGCTGAATGAAGGAGAATTTTTGCTGATAGACTGGGGCGCCGCGTATCAGGGCTATGTATCAGATCTTACCCGCACCTTTGCAGTCGGGAAAATTCCAGCTGAAATGCACACCATTTACGGCCTGGTGCATGGCGCCAACGCCGCCGGCCGCGCCGCTGGCCGGCCCGGCATCGCAGCCGGTGAGGTCGACAAAGCCGCGCGGGCGGTGATTGTCGAGGGTGGCTATGGCCAATATTTCTTCCATCGCGTCGGGCACGGGCTGGGCATGGAAGGCCACGAACCGCCCTATATGTTCGCAGAAAACACCCTGCTGCTGGAACCGGGCATGGCCTACACCGTTGAACCCGGCATTTATTTGAGCGGTAAAGGCGGGGTCAGAATTGAAGATGATATGGTGGTAACCGAAACAGGCTGCGAGACGTTATCCTCGCTGCCCAGAGAGATGCGCAATCTATTGGACTGAGAAAAATGATGCAAAACCAGCGCATCCTCCTAACCACAGAGCCTTTCTTCTTTCCCGGTGGAAAAGACGGCGTACTGCTGGTGCACGGCTTTACCGGAACTCCCAAAGAAATGCGCCCCATGGGTGAAGATTTTGCCCGCCGGGGTTATACCGTTCTTGGCATCCGTCTCGCCGGTCATGCCACCAATTTGCAGGATATTGCCCGCACCCACTGGGAAGATTGGTTGACCTCGGTGGAAGATGGGCTGCATTTACTGCAACCCTGCACCGAGCGAATCTTTATCGCCGGGCTTTCGATGGGCGGCATTCTTACCCTGCTGGCCTCTGCCCGGTTTCCGGTCATTCAGGCCGCCGCGGCCATCTCGACGCCCTATCGCCTGCCCGATAACCCCTGGCTGCCTTTCTTACCCATCCTCACCTTTTTCAAGCCGCAATACAAAAAAGGCCCGCCAGACTGGCACGATCCAATCAATCGCACCGAGCATCGCTCTTATGCCACTTACCCGACGCGCAGCATGATCCAGCTCAACCAGCTCATGCACCAGATGGTCACCAGCCTGCCCGGGGTGCGCATCCCCACTCTGCTGGTGCAATCGCACGGCGATCGGTCCATCCCCGCTGATTCGATGGAATATATTTATGACCGGCTGGGCAGCCAGCACAAGGAAAAACTGTGGGTTTCAAACAGCGGCCATGTCATCACCCGCGAACCCGATAAAGATCGGGTATTTGCCGCCATTGACCAGTTCTGGCAAACCACGGGTTAATCGTTTGAAACCGGAGTAGCTATGGGCTTAATTCTTAAATCATTTGTGCTTGGGCCGCTGCAAAACAACACTTTTTTGTTAATCGATGAAGACAGCCGCGAGGCCGCGTTAATTGACCCTGCTTTCGGTGTTCAGGCAGTTGAAGAAACGTTGATCAGAGAAAACTGGCGGCTAACCGCCATCTGGCTGACCCACGCCCATTTCGATCATTTCGCCGGCGCGGCACTGGCCGCCAATTTTGCCCCCGCTGTTCCCATTGGCATTCACCCGCTGGATCTACCGCTCTGGCAGGAGGATGGCGGCGCCAGAAATTTTGGTTTTGCGTTTGAGCGCGGCCCCGAACCGGCTTTCTTTTTTGCAGATAATCAAATCCTGTCGCTCGGGAAGAGCCAGATTGAGGTGCGTCATGTTCCCGGTCATTCACCGGGCCACATCCTGTTTTACAGCTCCGAGTTAAATTCCGCCCTGGTCGGAGACCTGATCTTCTTTCATGGCATTGGCCGCACCGATTTACCCGGCGGTTCCGAAAAAACACTCTATCAAAGCATTTACAGCCGGGTCTTTTCGCTGCCAGATACCACCCGGCTCTTTCCGGGTCACGGCCAGATCACCTCGGTGCAGGAAGAAAAACGCTGGCACGGCCTGATCTAAAACACGCTCTGCTGCGCTTCTAACCCGGTCGCAGACTGTCAAACCCCATCTTCGGGAGCAAACCGTTATGTCACGCCCACGCTGGCGTAAAATTACCGCCGACTTAAAGGGAAACCTGGTCCGCTCTGCGCTGGTAACCGCCTCCATTGCGGTGGGATTGTTTGCAGTCGGGGTTATTTTCTCATTGTATGTTCTGTTGCGTCAGGATATGGACCAGGGTTACGCCCTGACCAACCCCGCCAACATCCAGATTCAAACATCGGCTTTTCAGCCCAATTTTTTAGATACCCTCAAAAATATTGACGGCGTAGACGAAGTTGAAGGCTTTCAGTCCTTCAATCTGCGCGCCCGCAATCGCAGCGGCGAATGGCAGGATATTCACTTTAAAGCCGTTCAAGATTTCTCAAAAACCAGGCTTAACCAGGTTGAGCTAATTCAGGGCACCCTTCAACCTGCAAAACACCAGTTGCTGTTGGATCGTTTCAAAAATACCGATTTCGATCTCCAACCGGGAAAAATGATGGAAATACGCCTGCCCAGCGGAAAAATCCGGCAGATGGAAGTGGCCGGCCTCATCAAAGACCAGTCCATTGGCGCCACCAGCACCGCAGGGGGCTTTTTTCTTGCCCCGGCCCAGGTTTATATTCAGACAGATGACCTGACCTGGCTCGAACAACCCGATGCGCTCAACTATCTTATGCTCACCGTCAGCAGTGATAAAAACGACCTGGCGCATATTCGCGCGGTTTCAGAACAGGTCAAAGATGCCATCGAAAAAGCAGGGCTGCAAATCTACAACATTTCACGCGCAGCGGCCACACAACACCCCAATTCTGCTTACAGCCAGGCCATGGGTCAGGTGATGCTGCTGCTTTCGGTTTTGGTCATGTTTCTCAGCGGATTTCTGATGACCAATACCTTGCAAGCCTTGCTTAACCAGCAGATCAACCAGATTGGGGTGATGAAAATCATCGGCGGCCGGCGCAGACAAATTATCTGGATTTATGTGGAACTGGTTTGCATTTTCAGCCTGATCGCACTGCTCCTGTCTGCCCCGTTGGCCTCAATCTCATCCTACCGTCTGCTCGAATTCCTGGCAGACCGGGTAAATTTCTCGGCCAGCGGATTTCGCGTTGCGCTTCCCGGCATGTTGCTGGTCATCTTGATGGCCGTGTTTATTCCCCAGGGGGCGGCGCTGATCCCAATTTTACGCGGTGTAAAAATCACCCCTCAGCAGGCCATCAGCGGGATTCGTCAGGAGAATATCATCAAACCGGCCCCGCCCTGGCTGACAAAAGCACTGGCCCGGGCGCAGATCCATCGCCCCATGCTGATCTCGTTTCGCAATTTATTCCGCCGCAAAGGACGGCTGATTCTAACCCTGATCACACTGATGCTCGGCGGTGCAATTTTTGTTGCCACAATCAATGTGCGCTATTCAATTCTAGATTACGTCGCCAGAGTTAGTAAATATTTTGTCGCCGATGTGAATTTGACCCTCAGCCGCCCCTACCGGATCGAACATATTCAAGATATTTTAGCCACAGTACCGGGGATCGATCTGGTTGAAGGATGGAGCATTGTGCGCGGAGAGATAATTCTACCGGACGGCAATACCGGAGACAGTGTGCAGGTCTTTGCGCCGCCAGGCGATTCACCACTGGTGCAGCCCATTTTGCTCAAAGGGCGGTGGATCGAACCCGCGGATCATAATGCCGTTGCAATCAGTGAACGGTTTGCTTCCCTCTTCCCAGATCTGGAGATTGGCGATCCGCTGAAACTGCAAATCGATGGAAAAACCACCCAGTGGCAGGTGGTGGGCTTTTTTCAATTGGCCGGCAACGCCTCTGGCTACATGGTGTACACCGATTTCGATTCTCTGACCGCGATCACCGGTTCCAAAAAAAGCTCGGCCATTTACCGCATTCGCTCCGATCAAACCAATTTGACCCTGGCCGGGCAAAAACAACTGGCGCGCGCAGCAGAAGACGCATTGACAGCCCACAGTATCGATATCGCCGACGCAAGCGCCGGGTTGTTGTTAAGCGAAAACACCACCAATGGATTAACCGTGCTAACCACATTTTTGCTCATCATGGCTTTTCTGACCGCCTCGGTAGGCAGCATTGGTCTGGCGGGAACAATGAGCATGAATGTGATGGAACGCACCCGCGAAATTGGCATCATGCGCGCGGTTGGAGCAACCAATCGCATCATCATCAAGCTGGTTTTGTCAGAAGGGGCCATGATCGGGGTGATCAGTTGGCTGCTCAGTCTGGCAATCTCGTTTCCAATCAGCAAATTGATGTCAGATGTAATCAACACCGCCATATTTGGCGCGCCAACCGGGTTCACCTATTCCATTCTGGGCCCAATTTTGTGGATGTTCATCGTGATTGTGCTGTCACTGGCAGCCAGCATCATCCCCGCTGAATCGGCTTCACGGCTCACAATCCGCGAAGTGTTGGCTTATGAATAGTTGCCTTTGATGCCACCCCGACCGATGTTAAATAAATTACGCCGCCCGGACCGGGCGGCGTAAAAACGCTCCAAAAAAATCGGCGCTACTACTTCGCAAAATCAACGGCGCGCGTCTCGCGGATCACCGTCACTTTGATCTGACCAGGATACTGCATGGTCTCTTCAATCTGCTTGGCAATATCACGCGCCAGGCGGTTGGCGCCAAAATCATCCACATCTTCCGGTCGAACAATAATGCGGACTTCGCGGCCGGCCTGAATGGCATACGACTGGCTAACGCCTTTGTGCGAGTTTGCCACTTCCTCCAGCGCGCGGAGGCGTTTGATGTACTGCTCCAGATCTTCACGGCGCGCACCCGGCCGGGCGCCAGAAATTGCATCGGCCGCTTCTACGATAACCGCTTCAACACTTTCCTGCTCCACTTCATGATGGTGCGAAGCCATTGCATTCACCACCTTGGGGTGAACACTGTAGCGGCGGGCAAATTCCGCGCCGATCATGGCATGTGTACCTTCGGTATTATGGTCCAGGGCCTTACCCAGATCGTGCAGCAATGCGCCAGCACGAGAGATTTCAACATTTGCGCCCAGTTCGGCCGCAATCACCGCGGCAAGCTTGGCAACTTCAACCGCATGAGCCAGTTGGTTCTGACCATACGAAGTGCGGAACTTTAACCGTCCCAACACCTTTAACACTTCAGGGTGAATCCCAACCACACCGGCGTCAAACGCAGCCTGATCGCCAGCTTCCACAATCAAACGATCCACTTCACGTTCTTCTTCGCCGAGAATTTTTTCAATATGGGCCGGATGAATCCGGCCATCCAAAATCAGATGTTCCAGCGCCCGGCGGGCAATCTCACGCCGTACGGGGTCGAAACATGAAATCGTCACCGCTTCGGGGGTGTCATCAACGATCACATCAACACCGGCTGCCTGTTCAAAAGCGCGGATATTGCGGCCATTGCGGCCAACAATTCGGCCCTTCATCTCTTCATTGGGCAGCGGAACCACCGATGTGGTTACTGCGGATACATGATCGGACGCAACCCGTTGAATCGCATCGGCGATGATCTCACGTGCACGTTTGTCGCCTTCTGCACGGGCTTCGCTTTCAATCTGGCGAATAATGCGCGCCATATCGTTGCGGGCATCTTTTTCCACCTGGGCCAAAAGTTCTGCCCGGGCCTCGTCAACCGTCATTGAAGCAACCCGCTGTAATTCTTCCATTTGCTGCGAAGCAGCTTTTTCAACTTCATTTGCCCGCCGGTCCAATGAGCTCTGGCGTTTGTTCAAAGCTGCCTCACGCTGTTCCAGGCGCTCCCAGCGATGATCAAGCTCAGTGCGGCGTTTTCCTAACCGTTCATCTTCGCGAGATAATTCAGTCCGGCGGCGGGTAATTTCGCTCTCGGCATCCTTAATCACTTTAAGGGCGTTTTCATTCGCCTCCAGTTCAACTTCGCGGGCCTTTTCTTTGGCCAGTTGAACTACATTGTCAGCCTTCGATTGCTCTTCTTTTCGAAACCGGTCCGAAAATGTTTTGACCAGAAAATAGGTCACACCGGCGACGACAAGCACGTCGATCACGACCATTATTACAGCAAAAATCCCCAAATTTGTTCCCATAGTTCCATATCCTCATTTTAGTGATCATCAGTTTCCCCGGAGGAGTGGATTTCTGACCAGACCCGGTTCACAACCGGTATGATGGTCCCGTAAGAGAAACCACGGCGCGCCAAAAATGCGCCCAGCTTTTCACGAAACCCGGCAAAATCAAGGCCCTCCAACTTGCGAAGGTAACGACTGGCTGCCTGATATGCCATCTGCTCATCATCCGAACCCTCTTCCAGGGTTTCGTCAATGACCTCTTCTGATACCCCTTTTTGTCGAAGCTCCATTGCCAGCGCTCTACGGCTGCGCGGACGAAATGCGGTCCGATTTTCTACCCACTGACGGGCAAACTCAGAATCTTTAATCAGTTCGCTCGCCGCCAACCGGCCAACCACCACATCAATCACTTCGGTGGCAAAACCGCCTTCCGTCAATCTTGTACGGACCTCGTTTTCAGATCGCACCCGATAGCTCAGGAAATGAAGCGCTTTTTGCAAAGCCACTTCAACCGTATCCTGACTTTTTAGCTGGGCAATTTTTTCATCATCCAGAACCTGTCCCACTTGAAGCCAGGCCGCCACGATCCTTGCTGCCCCAAAGGCAAATTCCCCGTCCAGGAAAACGTTCACCCGATTGGGGTTGCGTTTTTGTGCCTTCAGTGCGGTAATCTTCTGGTCCATACTTAAAAAACACAGCCGTACAACTGCCAGGCAGTCACGGCTGTTTCAGGTTGGATGAGTTTGGGTTGTCTTACACCTGCGGAGCAGCCTGTTCACGATTGTGACCCAAAGCTACTGCAACAACTTGGTTTTATCAAAGCCGGTCAAACGGTTTTTCGATAAACGTTCTCCCAATCAGGGCAGTATCAGCAAACACAGATACGCTCCCTTTTGTGACCGATTTCATCCGCCCGGTCGTCCAACTACCGACTTTCGAAAAAATCCCACACTCCACAGGAGTGAATAACATACCTTTTCTAGCTCATTCCAGTCAATCTAGCCAGACTGCTTGTCCTGCAAATAACAGAAGAAAATCATTCCTTCCTAATTGAATAATATTATACAATAGAATTAACTATTCGTATATCTTATTTAACAGGTTTGTTCTAATTTTCTTTTGACCACCCAGAAAGGTTATGCATCATGAAAAAAATCACCCGCGAGGATGCACTCGCGTATCACCACCTGCATGGAGTTCCCGGAAAACTATCGGTTATCGCCTCAAAACCGCTCGAAAACCAGTACGATCTCAGCCTGGCCTATACACCCGGCGTTGCCTACCCCGTGTTGGAAATTGAGACCGATCTTGATCTGGCCTATGAATATACCAACAAAGGCAATCTTGTTGCGGTCATTTCAAACGGCACCGCCATTCTTGGCCTGGGTGACCGTGGAGCGTTGGCCTCAAAACCGGTTATGGAAGGAAAAGGGGTCTTGTTCAAGAAATTTGCCGGGATTGATGTATTTGATATCGAGGTGGATACACATGACCCGGAACGGCTCATCAGCGTTGTTTCAGCCATCGGGTGCTCGTTTGGGGGAATTAATTTGGAAGATATTCGCTCGCCAGAGTGTTTTTCGATTGAAACCCGTTTGCAAGAAATGTTGGATATCCCGGTTTTTCACGATGACCAGCACGGAACGGCCATTATCCTGGGTGCGGCTTTATTAAATGCGCTGATCGTCTCGGAGCGCAAAATCGAAGAGATCAAGGTGGTCTTTTCAGGGGCCGGTGCAGCCGGCATCTCCTGTGCCCGCCAACTGATCAAACTGGGCGTCCCCCGCCAGCATATCTGGATGTGTGATGTGGCCGGCCTGGTATACCCGGGCCGAACCGAGTTAATGTTCCCTGAAAAAGCAGCCTTTGCCAATGGAACCGGCCCGGCAACATTGAAAGAGGTCATCACCGGCGCAGATGTTTTTATCGGGCTGTCTGTTGCCAACATTGTCACCCCAGAAATGGTCAAACAAATGGCTTGCCAGCCGATCATTTTTGCAATGGCGAACCCTGACCCTGAAATTTGTTATGAAACCGCCTGCGAGGCGCGGCCCGATGCCATTGTCGCCACAGGCCGGTCAGATTACCCCAACCAGATTAATAACGTGCTCGGGTTTCCCTATATTTTTCGGGGTGCGCTGGATGTGCGCGCACGCAAAATTAATGATGAAATGAAACTGGCCGCATCGTACGCCCTGGCCGAGCTTGCCCGCCGCCCGGTTCCGGAAGATGTGTTGCAGGCTTATGGATTAACCGAGCTGCATTTTGGCCCCGATTACATCGTCCCCAAACCGCTCGATCACCGCGCACGCGCCTGGGTTTCGTCGGCTGTGGCGCGCGCCGCAATGGAAAGCGGGGTTGCCCGCACCAGGGTCGATCTGGATGAGTACTGCCGGAAATTGTCCTGCTAAACGACGCCAAAGGTGCACAGAGCGAGCGCAGCAAAGCATCCCTACACCGGTCGGCAAGACCTTCGCCGCCTGACATATTGTAGGTTGGGGTTGCACACTGTGCGCAGAGCGAGGGCGACCTCACAAAAAACATGTATAACACGCCCTGTCAGCCCGAAACCCAACATCAGCGCCGAGATGACCAAAAAAGCGTTGGGTTTCGCTCCTGTGTTGGTCGATAGGTGTACTTGGCTGACCCGCTCAACCCAACCTACGAAATGCTTGCCGCCGCCTTGCCTTTAGGGATTCTTCGCCTGCGCTGCGCTTCGGCTCAGCATAACACGCACTTTCGCTCGTGGCGCACGACGCGCTGGATCAGCGTCCGTGTCATGCTGAACGCAGTGAAGCATCCCTACGCCAATCTGCAAGACCCTTGCCGACGCCCGCCGTCACAGGTACGCCGAAGCGCACCCTACTACTGCGCTCCTTCAGACATGTGACAGCTACGCATCGCTGCGAGAAGTGCCTTGTTCTACAGCCCTGGCACTTACCCAAGCCAGGTACACAGCCTCAACGGAAAATTTCACAACCCAATCCATCCAAAAAACAGAAGACCCTGATTTAAATAATTCACGAACATGCTACAATAAAGACATGGCAGAATATCAGACACCAACACCCACCGCCAGGCCAGCCTTACCAGAAAAACACCGCAAACAGGTGTTCTGGCAAATTATCTTTCCCCTGCTGGTCGCCCTGGCCCTGATTGCATTTGTAGCTGTGCTCGCAACCCGCTTTACCTTGCAGGCTTCTGTTGCCGGCGCCAACCCTGCCAGCGCAGCCGCAATTTTTCTAATTGCACCGCTCATGGTCATCGGGTTGTTTTTTCTGGCAGTCCTGGTTTTATTTGTGGTCGGAATTACCCGCGCAAAATCATCGCTGCCCGGGTTGGCCGGCCGCATCCTTGGCTATTTCAAGTATGCCCAAGAAATGTTAACCCAGATCTCCAATCAGAGCGCCCAACCTGTTATCAACATCAAAAGTCGGGCCGCGGCCTTGCGGCATTTTTTCAGAAGATTAGCGGTAAAAAGCAGCCATAGCAAAGAATAAACCAGCATTCCGGAGGAGCATCAATGGATAATCGTGGATCATGGAAAATTCGTACCCTCGCAATGGGGACAATCATTGGGGCTATTGCAGGCGGACTGGCTGCATTAATTCTGGTGCAGCGCGCCGAACAAAATCATACTGCGCCAAAAATCACCCCCGGTGAAGGGGTTAAACTGGGAATTGGGGTTTTTGGGCTGCTCAAAATATTGTCCGATTCAATGGAACGGTAAAAGAAACACCCCTCCACCCTATGGATCATAGCCCTTCACTTCAGCAATTTTTGCTCTTCGGGAACCTGAAAAGAAACTTTCTGATACCGCCCAGCCAAAAGCCACAGATCAATATCCCGGGCGGCAGCCTGGTATATACCGCAATGGGTTTAAAAGTCTGGAACAATACGGCGGGACTGGTTTCGCGAGTGGGCGAAGATTACCCCCAAGACTGGCTGGAAAAGTTAAAATCACTCGGTTTTGATACGCGGGGAATTAACATTCTGCCGCGTACGATTGATTTAAGATCCTTTACCGCCTATTCCGACCCGGATCATTGCACCCACGATTCACCGGTTTCGCATTTTGCCAGTCTGGGGATGCAGTTACCCAAAGACCTGCTGGGGTATTCGGCGCCGATCCCACAAATTGACAGCCGAAACCAACCCACCGATCTGACCCTAAGGGCCAGTGATATCCCGGCTGATTTTTTGGATGCCACCGCTGCACATCTTGGCCCGGTGGATTATCTTACCCACACATTGCTGCCATCCATTTTGCATCGGGGCAATATCTCTACCATCACCATAGACCCCGCCTGGGGTTACATGAACCCCACCTTCTGGGATAATATGCACGGGGTGGTCAAAGGCATCACAGCCTTTCTGTGCAATGAAGAGAAAATCACCAGCCTGTTTCAAGGTCGCTCCAATGATATCTGGGAAATGGCCGAGACAATTGCCGGCTGGGGGGCAGAAATTGTCGTGGTAAAAAAAGGCGGCCGGGGACAGTATATTTACGAGCAGGCAACGCGCGGGCGTTGGATCATCCCGGCCTATCCGGCGCGCATCACCAACCCGCACGGATGCGGTGACGCTTACAATGGTGGTTTTTTGGTCGGGTTCCGCAGCTCTTATAACCCGGTTGAGGCTGCCCTGTCAGGCGCAATTTCAGCATCGTTTGTCATCGAGGGTGATTCTCCGTTTTACGCTTTAGATGCCCTCCCCGGTCTGGCAAAAGCGCGCATGGAAGCCCTGCGAGAATCGGTACGGCGGATATGATGGTCATTTCAGATAGTTTCACACAACAGGTCATTGCCAATACCTGCACAATTCAACAGATTCCGGCGCCCACATTTCATGAAGAAAAACGCGCCGCCTGGATGGCCGATTCATTTCGCAGCCACGGCCTGACCCAGGTGGAAATTGACCCTAGCGGGAATGTCTATGGACGGATTCCTGGCGGCAGCGACCGCCCCCTGGTGATATCGGCACATCTCGACACCGTCCATCCATTTTCAACCGATTTATCGCTCCAGGTTACCCCCAACCGCATCACCGGCCCCGGAATTGGCGATAACGCACTGGGCCTGGCCGGGTTGCTGGCTGTTTCAGAGATGTTTCTCAAACACCCAGAGCAGCTCGCCGGAGATATCTGGCTTTCGGCCAATGTTTGTGAAGAAGGGTTGGGCGATTTACGCGGTGCCCAGGCATTGGTTAACCGCTTTTCAAGCCGGCCAAAAGCATACCTGTTTCTGGAAGGTATGGGACTGGGCAGAATTTTTCATCGCGGGCTGGGGGTAATACGGTACAAAATCACCTTATGCACTCCTGGCGGTCACTCCTGGGCCAATTTTGGAACCCCCTCGGCCATTCACGAGATGGCGCGTCTTATTCAACAAATTACTGCGATCCCGCTGCCCTCACACCCCCGCACGACCTTTAACATCGGCGTCATTCATGGGGGCACCTCAATTAACACTATTGCATCAGAAGCATCCATCGAACTTGATTTACGATCCGAGTCATCAGATCAATTGACCGGTTTGCAAAAACGGGTGCTTCAAATTGTAGACCGCTTTCAATCTGGAGAAGTTTCTGCAACTGCAGAAATGATTGGCGCACGTCCTGCCGGTGAAATTGAAGCAGACCATCCGCTGGTGCTGCTTACCGCGCGCTGTTATGAAGAGGCCGGGGTGGCCCCGCAAACCGGAATAGCCTCCACAGATGCCAATATCGCGCTCAGCCGGCGTTTTCCCGCCGTTTGCATCGGGTTAACCGAAGGCGCCCGCGCCCATACCGCAGAAGAGTATATTGAACTGGCGCCGCTCACCCGGGGATTATGCGCATTACAGCAATTAATCCTGCGCATCTGGCGGTAGATCCATTAATCACTAAACGCCCAGAATATTCCGTATTTTCGTTCGATAAACCACCCACCAGGTTTTAAACATGGCCTTCCACGCCAGCCGAACATCTCCGTTGCGCGGGCTGTACCGGTCGCGGTGATATTCTTCCACAAGAATGGATAACCAGGGAACCGTCTCAGGGAAATCAGTCATCAACCGTCCGGCGCGCTCTCGCCGGGTTGCACCCGGTTCAATATCCAGCTTCAAGAACGAGCACAACACATCGATCCCCTTAAAAACCTTGTCCATCGGGCTCAGGGCACTGTAATTTGCCCAGCCTTGCACCCAATTCGGTGCAGTCGAACCTCTGCGGTCCAGATATTTGACCACCCTGACAGGCAGCGAAAAACCGGCCAACAAATTGAATTTCCACAAATACCAGCCCACCCCGGCGACCGCAGCCAGGCCGGCGGCAGAAACAGCAACCACAATCGGCAGATTCCCCCTCCCGGCGTCTCCTTCACCCAGATCCACTTCCTCATCAATATTTGGATCCTCATCGGCGTCGCTGCGGCTTTCGGCAGCATTGTCGGGCAAAGACGGCAAGGTCGAAAGCTGCTCGTCGCCCGTTAAAAGATCATAGGGGTCCTGTGAAACGGTGGGCTCAAATGGAACCCAGCCATAACCGGGAAAGAACACCTCGGGCCAGGCATGGCTGTCTTTTAGTTGTACCGTAAATAAACCCTCTTCACTCAGATAACCCTGGGCATAACCCACTGCCAGACGGGCAGGAACGCCCAGCGAACGCAGCATGATCACCTCGGCCGTTGCATAATAATTGCAATATCCGCGGCGGTAGTCAAACAAAAACCACTCCAAAACGTCGCTGTCTTCCGGCGGACTTGAAATTTCTTCTGCATACTCAATCGAGTCGCGCAGGTAGCGCGTAATGGCTGCCGTTTGATCATACGCGGTCAGCTCCTGGCCAGCCACCCGTTCAGCAAGCGCGGCCACCCGTTCAGACATTCCCTGCGGAAGTTGCAGATAACGGTCAAGCACCCATTGTGGATATTCGCTGCCGGCCTGGCGTAGTTGGCGAATGGTCGGCGAACTGACCGCGGCGGTAATCTCATAGGTTTCGCCCGCACTCAAAGACGGTTCAGCCAGCAACGCCGAAACCTCAAACCGTTCGGTTGTGCCCTCTTCAGCAATGATGCGCGCCGGGCGGCTGACCCGCACCGGCTGGCCCGGAACAAACAGGCTGCGCACCGCCGGAATGGTCAGATTGTATCTCAGGCTCACCCTGACCTGCCCGGCATATCGTTCAATATCCAGGGGCCAGGCTTCAGGTTTCACCAGGCCGATATCGGCCATCGTACTCTGCCAGCCGCTGTTGCTGTAAACATCAAAGGTTCTTGCCCGCCAGTAATACCGAAAACCCCGCGGCTGACGGATCGATGAATCCACGGTGAAGAGGATCTCATCACCCAGCTTTGTTCCGGTTCCAAGTTCAAGTTTATTTCCCGAAAGATCGTTCACAAAAGCCGTCTGGCTTCGCAGACCAGCCACCGCATGGTAAAACCGGTCGCGCAATTCTGCCCAGGTTTGCACGGCGCGCTGCTGGTCACTGGCATTGGGATGAATTACGTTAATCGCGTGCGGCAAATACCAGGCCACCACCAGAACGATCACCGCGCTGACCAACGCCCAGCGGCCCAGGGTTGAACCGGTTTCATAATCGACCGGAATTTTTTGGTCATCCCAGTTGGAGCGGTTTTCAATAAAGTAGACCCGCACCACCAGAAACACCACTGCAAGCACAAACAAACCGGCATATCGAAAGCGATAAGGGGTAAAGGGGCTGTTAAGATCGGTTACCATCATGGCAATACCCACCGCCAACACCCCGATCCAGGGGTTGCGGTAGCGTACCAGCCGATAGCCACCCACCAGCGCCGCCAGCCAGTAAATAAGCGACATGCTGAACAAAAAGAGAATCGTATCGTATACCGGCTCACCGGTAAACAGAATATCAAAAGCCTTGCCCAATCGCCCAACCACCTGGAGAATGCCCTCGCGCAAAGGCAAATCACCGCGCACGATCAGGGTCAACCGCCATAACAAAACCAGGACGGTATACCCAACTCCCAGCAGGGCGACCTTGCCGCTTGAAAAATAGCTGTATCCCAGCGCCGCTCCAATTACCAGCCCCAGCAAGGCCGTGTAATTCATCAAATCAAGAAAATCTGTCCAGCGGGTGGCCTGCAGCCGCCAGACAGCGCACCAGATGACAAGCAGCAGCGTCAATAAAGCTAACCAATCAATCCGATTTCTGGTTTGGGTCATCATCCCAGTGTACAATAACAACGTATTAACCGTCAATCATTCACAGGAGCAGGGATGGAAAACTTATTGGCTTGCGAGATCCAGATCACGTTGTGGGTTCAATCTCTGGGGGGCTGGCTCGAACTGCCCATGCACGCCTTTTCCTGGTTGGGCTCTGAAAAGGCTTTTTTAATCCTGATGCCAACCCTGTATTGGTGCGTGTCACCCACGGTCGGGTTTCGCGCCGGAATAATGCTTTTAATAACCAACACCTTTAACACCATTTTTAAGATCAGCTTCCATTCACCCCGTCCCTACTGGTTCGACCCTCAGGTATCGGCATTTGCACACGAGACTTCGTTTGGCCTGCCCTCAGGACATTCACAAACGGCGGCCAGTGTCTGGGGGCTATTAAGCCAGTCGGTTAGGCAGCGCTGGCTGCAAATTGGCCTGCTGGCGACCGTTTTTCTGATCGGTCTCTCACGAATTTATCTGGGGGTGCACTTCACCCGCGATGTTTTGGTGGGATGGTTGATCGGGGCTATTCTGGTCTGGCTGTTTCTCAGGCTCGAAAAGCCGGTGACTGGCTGGTTCAACCGGGTGCCGCTGGCCTGGAGCTGGTTTATTCTGGGGGGCATCTCGCTGGTGATGGCAGGCAGTATCATGGGTGTCTCCAGCCTGGTCCAAAGTCGCTTCACTCTGCCGGCCGATTGGGTCCAAAATGTCGCGCGGGTCGCACCCGGCTCAGAAATCCAGCCTTTTGGTTTTGATAACGGCTTTACCCTGGCCGGGACCTTTTTTGGCATGACTTCCGGTTATCTCTGGTTAATCCGTAATAAACGCCTGTTCACAGTTCGAGAAGCAAGCCTTTTCCCGCTCTTTTGCCTGATCACAGGAATTCTGGGCGTGATGATTCTCTATGTCGGTCTGGGAGAGATCTTTCCCCGGGATGCAAATTGGATCAGTTATATTGCACGATATTTAAGGTATACTTTGATCGGATTATGGGTATCGGCTGGCGCACCGCTTTTATTTCTGCGTCTTGGCTGGGTGAATTTATCAAAACAACAACAATAAAAGCGAACTACTCAATCAGGATGGGCGCTTATGCCCCTCAGCGTTGAGTTACAAGAATATTCCATTCTTTTTGTTTTTTTTTGACCCGATGGGTTACTGAAAGGGAGAACATCATGCAGCGATTTGGCTATTTCATTTTTGGGGCTGCTGTGGGCGGTTTACTGGGTTCTGCGCTGGCGCTGCTTTTTGCCCCGGCCTCCGGCCAGAAGTTCCGCCAGCAGATCAATGATTACACCCAGGAAATCATTCTGGAAGTGAATCAGGCCGCAAAACAAAAGCGGGATGAACTGGAAAGCGAACTGACCTCACTGCGTTCAGCCGGCAACTAAAAATCTTTAAGAAACAAAAAAACTGCCCGATCATTTATGTTGATCGGGCAGTTTTTGTTATCACCCTAATTTACTCAATCTTAAAGCGATACCCGGCTTCCTGACGGGTGAAACGGGTCACACCCGAAATTGCCAGGGTAATCTCTTCGGCATCATCAAAATTCAACGACAGACGAAAAGCATCGCCGGGCTGAATGGTGTAGGTTTGCACCACCGTTTCGCCCTGACCGGTTTTGGTGATGGTCGAAAGCCGGTAAATCTGCGGCAGCGCATTATGAATACGCACAAAGCCCTCGGCCAGCCAACCGCCGTCGTCCTGCTCAAAATCGGTGGAGTAATCCAGCGCCGGGACGGACACATCATCCAGCAGCAAACCTTCACCGTTGACCGCAGCGTCCGTCACATATTCAAAACGAACCAGCACCTTTTTACCTGCATAGGCCGAAAGATCGACGGTTTCTTCAAACCAGCCTTCACTCACACCGTTATAACCCCAACCATAATTGTTGCCAGACGGGTTCTCATCCGTCCCGGAGGGAGTATTGAGAATTTGCCAGGTTGTGCCGCCATCCGCTGAGGCGGTGATATAAACATAATCGTAATCTTCTTCCAGATCATACCACATTGAGAAAGTCATATCGAGCGGGGCCGATTTGTCTGAAAAATCAAACTCGCGGGTCAAGCGCATATTCGACTCATCGCCCTTGTTGGTCCAGAAGGCATATTCCCCTGAATTGGCGCCTTCCGGCAAGACCCCCACGCTGGTCGATGTCTCCAGATTCAATTGATAGGTTCCACTTCCACAATCCAGACGAATATAATCGACCCCATACTGCTTTACCGAGGCGCTTTCCCAATCAGAAGGACAGCGGTCGATCACCAGAGTGTCGGAGGTCTGCGGAGCATCAGAATAGTTTTTATAACCATACCGCCCATCACCCACCTCGGAATCCTGCAGGTAGTTCGCCACCGTCCAGTCGACGAAAACGTCATCGGCTTTAATGGCCTGCCCGCTCACCAGATCCATAATACCCAGATCACGCAATACCGTATCCACGCTGTCCATGCCGTTGCCGGGGTCTTTCACCAGCGCCTGGGTGGCTTCATCTCCAAAGCGGTCCAGAAAATAGGTTACAAACAGAAAACTGGAACCGTAGTGGGGCAAGGTCGCGCTTTTGTCATTGGGCCAATCGGTCAACTGAAGATCTGGAGACATGGTATACAAATAATCTTTCTGGTCAACGTAATAGCCGTTGAGAAATGCAGCCAGTTCCGAGAAGCCTTCGTTCAACCAGGATTCTTCATTGCGATCTTTATACCAGTGGATCATATGTTGAAATTCATGCGCCAACACCCCGTAGGTAAACGGTTCATCCAGAGTGATGGCATCTGCGTTCAGAATGAACATTTCGTGACTGTTTGAGTAATCGTGCACTTCACCGGGGTAAGAATCGACCGACGAGAAATAACCCGCGATACGGTCACCCAACCCGGTGGTGTACAAAATATACAGCCGCGGATCATCATCAATACCGGGCGAGTATTCACCGCCGAAAAATTCGCGATTGGTGGAATAAATTTCTTGATCAAATGCATCACCCAGCGCCTGCATATCGTTTTCGTCATAATCTACGCCGCGTTCGATAAAAAAGTAGGTGTTTTGACCCTTATATGCCAGCGCAGCCGTCACCTGAAAGTGTTCGTTTGTTTCGTCGTTGACCACCCAGAATTCACGTTCATCGTTCAAGGCCGGCTCGCCCTGAGGGTCCACCACCCTGGCCGGAATATCCTTTTTCCCATCCAATCGCCGCGCTAGTTCGACAGGGTCATTAATGGGCACCAGGGCGTTCTGCAGGGTCTCCAATGTTTCTGTAGACACATCGCCGGTCGTCAGGGGCACCGGGGTAACCACAACCGGTTCTTCCCCCAATTGGTCCGGCGCCAGTTGAAAATCTTCTTCAGAGGAAAAATCGTTGTCCAGAGTGATGTTTTGTTCATCGGCAACATTCAAGAATAAAACGCCACCAGTAACGGCCGCAACTGTCGCCAGACAGCAGCAGCACAGGACAATCAATGCAATAACGACAATCAGAACCGTTTTATTGTTCACAGTGTCTCCAATCCATCATGACGGCAGCCGTGCACAACCCGACCGCTAACCAGATATAGGGCAGCGCAAAAGTATCCACGCTGAAACCCTCCAATAAAAAGGCAATCAAAACAAACTGACCTGCCCAGGCAAACATTTGAGTCTGCCGTGAAGAAAATCGTTCGCCCAGCCGAAACGTCTTCCATAAAACCAGCAGCCAGCCGGCAAAAATACTAAACCCGACCAGGCCAGTCTCGGCCAGTATTCGGACCCAAATACTCTTGATATTTAATACCACATCCCAGCGATAAAGCAAATTAAGAACTTCAACCTGTCTCAGCGCAAAACCATCCAACTGGCCCGGCAAAAAGAAACCGGCATGTCCCAACCCAACCCCCAGCAAAGGATACTGGTTAAATACGTTCCAACCGGCTTTCCAATAAACCATACGTGCCGAAAGGCTTAAACGTTCTGCCAAATACAGAATTGGGTCAGCCTGATTCTGCAAATCAAGCCTGAACAGATTTGCCATGCGGTGATCCAAACGGCTGAGCAGCAGCCCAACCCCCAGCAACACCAGCCCGGCCGCCGCAATCAAAATCAGCGCCATCCCGGCTGTAATCAACACCGATTTGACTTTTCTGGCAGAATTTCCACCCTGCCAGCGCTGCACAGATCGCGCCCTTAAACGGCCGGTGAAGCGCCACATCATGCGCACCGCCAGATACCCCAGCGTGGTTAAAAAGGCCAGCAGCCCCACCCGTGAAAGGGTCAACACCAACACCAACACGCCGCCGGCCAGCAGCAGATCTTCGAAATGAAACGGCCCGAGTTTAAAACGGTGCACCGTGCTGCGCTTCCAGGCTGAGGCCAGCCAGAAAGGCAAATACAACATATTAAGCTGATGCGCCAGCCAGGAAGGCTCCAGCGCAAAAGCCACAAAGCGCTGACGAAACAGGGTGCCCACCGAATAAAACTCGTGAATGGTGCGCATCCATTGCGGGTAACGGTGCAAACTATACCAGGCAACCGCCTGAGTCAGCGCCCATAACAAGATGACCAGCCCGCTCCAGTTGATCAATCGCAAAGTGAAAGACAGCCGGTCTTCATCCGCCGGCCAGGCCGCCGCTGCCAGATAAAAACCAACCCCCACCGCCAGGGTGACAAATGCAGATACAGCCTGGCGTAAAGGATCGGCGTTCTTATAGAGCGGAATCGGCAAAAAATCACCCGCCGCGGTAGCCAGCACCCCCGCCAGCACAAAAGCCAGCAAAGGGATGACCTGCCGAGGCAGCCGCCCCCGTTTTAACAGATAGGGAACCAGCCAGATCAGCAAAAACACGGCCAACACAAGCCCCGCTGGTGCAGCCACCACATCCGAACCGGTCAGGCGCGCAACCAACGGCATACTGGTGATCGGCAGCAGCAAGATCACCAGCCCCCACAACCAGCGCTGAAGACCACTCATCAGCCGGTTAACCAAGCTTTGCTCCTCGCCTGGAGAACCTCGGCAACCCGGCCGAAAGAGAAATAAACCCGATAACCAGCCCGATCAGAATACCCGCCAGAACAAGTATCGCCCGGCTGTTGCGCACCGGCTCAACCGCCGGCTGCGCCGGATCGCTCAGGGCATAGGTCATCGCGGTCGAAAGCCCATAAGCAGCGCTGCGCTCCCTTTCGGCGGCAGCGCTCAATTGTTCCAGCTCAGGTTGCAAATCAGCCAGGCGGGTATAACCACACAAAGGCTGCCCCGGTTCAACCGCGGCCGCTTTCTCCAAACAACCGGCCAGCTCATCAGCTCTTTGCAGCAGTGTTTCAGCCATAACGGCATGCCGATAAGCCTCTTTCAGACGGTCAAAAGAACGCAGCGCCCAGATATTTGCCAGATCGGCCGCAATCTTCGGGTCGGTGTCGGTGACACGCAGCGTCCAGGTATACAGGCCGCGTTCCACCACGGCGATCTGACGAAATTCGGCCCCGTCCAACACATACCCTTGCAGCGCGGCGTCTTCGGCCGCGGCTGCAAATGTACCCGGCACGGTCATCAGGTCTTCGGCCGCCCCCAGAAGCTGATCGCGGGCAATATCATCCAGCGCGCCAGTGCGGTTAAAATCAATTGCGGTGACAATTTTTGCTTCACCAGAGTAGATTGGTGGCTGCATAAAATTGATTAAAAGGCCCAGACCCGCGCCCAGAATGGCGGTCAGAACCAGCCACCACCAGTGGCGAAGAAAAAAGCCCAGCTCGTCAAAAGGAGAAAAAAACTGGTCTGACTCTGTTTCAGATTGTTGTGGGGTTGAGAAAGACATAGAACAATTATAACGTACGTCCAGAAATGAACTGTTTAAATAGAGCGAAGGAATGCACCTGCAAGATGCAATTCCCTTGGGATAGAAATATCCCCGGCAGCATCAAAAACTGCCGGGGATATCCGTTAATAAAAATTATCGGGCTTTAAAGTTGATCACAGCCAGATTGCGGTTGCAATCAGCGTACGTTGAAAAATACACCGTATCGCTGACCGCTTTGCCGGCCAGATCATACACAGTAATCTTTAACGTGTTGTTGGAAGCTTCCAACTTGTTGGAAAGGTCGATTTCATAGCCGCCAGGCCCATAAGCCGTTGAGGTGCCCGTCATGCCCAGGTTGTCAATTCTCGTGGCTCCCAGTGTGCCTTCAACCACCATCACCAGGTTTTTCACCGGAACACCATTCCTGTCAAAGACCTGCCCGGCAACACCCAGCCAGTTGCAATTGCGCTCGGGGCGGTAGAACAGCTTGGTGTAAAGCGGGCTTTCGGGTTGCAGGGTATAGGGCCGGCCGGAGGTCGTCGGCGTTTTGGTGGGTATTTTTGTCGGGGCGGCGGTCGGTGTTCGAGAGGGTGCAACGGTCGGCGCTGTGGTCACTGTGCGCGTCGGCGTTAAGGG
>CAZQLE010000040.1:0-23458 GCA_964593905.1 uncultured Anaerolineaceae bacterium
GCCACATAAATGGTATCCTGATCCGCCGTTACCCCAGGCCAACTTTGCCCTCCAGCAGCCGTGCCGGTACAAGCGCTTAGCAGCAGACTTCCGAGGACGAAGAGGAGTAACCATTGAACAGATTTTGTTTTCATGCTTCTTTGATACTTTCTCTGACGAAGAATGGCCCGGTCTGAACCACATCCTTATGGCACAGGGTCGAAACCACCCGGGTTGAATGGATTACAACGCAAAACACGATAGACAGCCAGGTAAGTGCCTTTGAAGGCGCCATGTTTGTAAATTGCCTGGTAACCGTAGTGAGAACAGGTGGGATAAAATCGACAGGTATTGGGCGGTAAGGTCGGTGAGACAACTGCCTGGTAACCACGGATCAGCGCTAACAACACCCAGCGCGGCGCGTTTCGCAGATTAAACGACAAATCCCGCAAACGCGGCTCGGGGGGGAATTCCGGGATATCATCCACTTTCCTGCTGTCCTTCAACTTCTGCAAACAATCGTGCCCGCTTTAAAACCTGATTCAGCGCCTGTTGAATGGCTTCGAAAGAAGAATCAACAATGGGCTTACGGGCCACAATCACTACTTCCCATCCGGGGCAAAGTGAGAGCACGATTTGATCAACTGCGGCCCGGATGCGCCGCTTGGCGCGATTGCGTTCAACCGCGCGGCCAACACTGCGCCCCGCGGTCACACCACATCTTAACGCCGACAATGAATCATCCCGACTAACGATTAATACCAACAGCGGGTGGGCATAAGATTTTCCATAACGCCGCACCCGCTTAAAATCGGTTGAACGGGTCAGGCGCACAGCTTTTTTCACAATGAATCCTGTTTGCCTGAGCAGTTGTAAATTTCAATCATTATCAAGGAGTGACAAATAAACCTTAGGCTCCTAAAGCTCTGATTTACCAGCGGACGCGTTTTACATGATTGTTCATCGAAACGGTCAGCTTGCGGCGGCCCTTAAGGCGGCGTCGCTTCAACACATCACGGCCGTCGGCCGAAGCCATGCGCTGGCGAAAACCGTGCACGCGAACGCGATGGCGAATCTTCGGTTGATATGTGCGTTTGGTCATGCTTCTTCCTTTCGTGAAAATGCAAATAATTTCTCACCGACAGACCCGAGATTATACCAGAAGGTTGGGCTGCGGTCAAAGGTTTTTAAGGCTACTGCTGTTGCGGGCGGCCAAAAAGCTCTTTAAGCTTCAAGGCGCCATCCACATCGGCAACCGCCAAAACTTCATCACCAATTTCAAATGTGGTTACACCGCGCGGAACCACAACTTCGCCATGCCGGATAATGGCCGCGATCACCGTATGATCGATTTCCAGATCTTTAATCGCAACTCCAATGGCGCGCGCGCCTTCGGGGATCTTCTCTTCGTACAGAGAATAATTTCCGCGGCGCAGCTTGAGCAGGGTCATCATATCGCCCAGCGACATTTCTTCTTCAATCAAGCGCGCCAGAATCTCGGCCTGGTTCATGGCTACATCCACCCGGAAAAGCGCATCAAAAAGCCAGGCGTTGTGCGGGTTGTTCACCCGCGCAATGGTGCGCGGCACCTGATAGCGTTCTCGCGCAGTGTAACACAAAGCCAGGTTAACCTCATCCGAGGCTGTCACCGCTGCCACAACGTTGGCCGTCTTAATGCCGGCTTTCTCCAATGCATCCGGATCCATCGGGTTGCCCTCAAAAATCACCTCGGTGGGCAGTTCACGATGGATGCGTGAAAGAATCTCTTTACGATATTCGATCACGCTGACTTCATGATTTTCGTGAATCAGGTAACGGGCAAGCTGTGCGCCGGTCCGGCCAACACCAACAATTAACACACGCATCTTGGGCCTCTCCTTTTACTCAGCCTGATTCACACGCGCGCGCAGAGCTTCAATGCCCTGCATCGTGGTACTTACCAATAGCGCATCTTCGGACGTCAGCGCCTGATCCATGCGGGGCAAAGAAGCGCGCCCGGCGCGGGTAAGGGCAACTGGTATGGCCTCTACGCCATCAATCAGGTCGCCCAGGGTTTTACCATCCCAATGGTCAGGCACATTCACCTCATATACCTCAACCTCACCATTGCCCGCCGAGAAAATCGGCCACTGAATATCCATCAGCAGCTCTTCAACCCGCTGCACCCCCCACGAAGCGGCGCTGACCATCTGAATATTAAAGGTCTCGTATAATGCGCGGCAACTGGGTTCATAATTGCGGGCAATGACCACGCCCACTTTATGAATCTCACGGGCGACATGCCCAATGGTCAGGTTCAATGCATCTGAAGAGGTTGCCGCAACCAACGCCTGACATTTTTCAACCCCGGCGCGCCGCAACACATCCTCGCTTAATGCATCTCCTTCACATTCCCGGCCTTCAAAATCGGCCGGTAAATTATTGAATGCACTAAAATTCATATCTACAACCGCAACTTCATGACCGTGGCTGTAGAGGTTATAGGCCAGTTCGGCGCCAAACCTGCCGCAACCGACAACAATGACTTTCATAAGGCCTCTTCTTTCAAATTAGATTCATAACCTGCCCACTGCGCTGCAAAAGGCTTCAACCCGGGCGTGCAGCATCTGCCAACACCCAGATTGCCCCCCCTGCCATTACAGCCAGGCCGTTATTCGGGTTCAATCGATATCATAAGAAACTTCGGTAATGACAATTTCTTTTTGATAGATAAAAAAGTGACGCAGCAAGTCAGCAGTCCGCGAATGCAACACATTGCTGATCATATGCCGTGATACAAACTGGGGGACGACGATGGTAATGACTTCATTCTTCTCCCGCCGGGAGTTGATGTCGTCAATATATTCCATGAGGGGTTCAATATACAAACGATACGGTGAATCAATAATCACCAATCGAATACCTTCACCCCACACCTCCCATTTCTTCTGAATTTTCTCAGTCTCATCCGGGTCTATCGAGACATGCACCGCGGTAATATCATCGGAGAGGGTGCGTGCATAGCGCAGTGCCAGCAGCGACCCGCGGTGAACCCCGCCCAGGGTGATGATGACCCGATTGCGCGAGATGCGCGTCGAGGGCACATAATCTTCCAGCGAAAGACGCCGGGCCAGCTTTGCATAATGGCGATGGATCGACAGAAACACATACATCATCACCGGCAAGATGATGATGACGATCCAGGCGCCATCGGCGAACTTGGTCACCGCAAAAACCACCATCACCACCAGGGTCGTAACCGCCCCAAAAGCGTTGATGATCATCTTCACGGCCCAGTTTTTCTCATACAACAGCGTAGAGCCGCGCTCTTTTAATTCTTCGCCCGGCTTTAACTGCCCAATCTTATGCCAGCGGCGCGCCATTCCACCCTGTGAAAGGGTGAAAGATGCAAATACCCCGATGGCATACAGCGGGATTAACGCCGTTACACTGGCATTGAAGGCCGCAATTAACCCCGAGGCAATCACCGCCAGGGCGATAATGCCGCGCGAATATACCAGCCGGCTGCCGCGATAGGCCAACTGACGGGGCAAAAAGGTATCTGCCGCCACCAGGGCGCCCAGGCGGGGAAAATCGGCAAAAGCCGTATTGGCCGCCATGATTAAAATCACGGTGGTCGCAGTAATGGTCATCAAATATAAAATTCCGCGCGAATCGTACACAGTGCGCACAATTTGTGAGACCACGGTTTCAAATTCAGATGGCACTGCCTGAACATGGGTTGCCAGTGTGGCGATGCCCATCAGAAGCGAGCCCAGAATCACCGACATCATAATCAGGGTTAGCCCGGCGTTTTTGCTGCGCGGCTCTTTAAAGGCTGTGATCCCGTTCGAAATGGCTTCCACACCCGTCACTGCGCTGGTGCCGCTGGCAAAGGCCTTGAGGATCAAAAACAGGGTTACCGACTGGGCGCTGTGAATCATCTCCAGTTCCGGCGGATCCAACACCACCCCCAGCGAACCGGTTAACAATTTGACCAGACCCACGATCACCGTGATGATCATCATCACAATAAAGAAATATGTGGGGACGGCAAATGTGATCCCCGACTCTTTAACCCCGCGGAGATTGATTAACATCACCAGAAAAACCAGCACCACCGAGATGATCACCCGATAGGGGAAAAGATCGGGGAGCGCCGAAGTGATCTGGGCCACACCCGAAGAAATGGAAACCGCAACCGTCAAAACATAATCGGTCAACAGCGCCGCTCCGGCGGCCAGCGCCGGAAACTCACCCAAGTTATCGCGCGCCACAATATAAGCACCGCCGCCGTTTGGGTAAGCGTGGATGGTCTGTTCGTAAGACATGGTCAAAATGGTCAACAGCACTACAATGCCCAACGACAACGGCACCACATATGAAAAGGCGCCCATGCCGGCGGCAATGAGGATGATCATCATTTCTTGAGTGGAATAAGCAGTGGAGGAAAGCGCATCCGACGCAAACACCGCCAGACCAATCACCTTGCCAATGGTCTGATGCGGCGCATCGGCAGTCGATAACGGCCGGCCGATCATTACGGTGCGCCAGGATTGCGGCGGTTTATAATCGGTGCCCCGACGTAATATGGTCGTTCCCTTGTCTTTTTTATATTGCATGACAGACTTCTCCACCTGCATAATCGTGATGTGCAACAAGCAAACAATTATATCAATATCTATTGCTGTCGTCGAGTGAGCACTTTTGGCTGAACTTCGCAGAGGGCAGGCACCGCGGGGTGCAGGGTCAATTTGTTTGGGGCTGCCACCACCCTGCTATGAAACCAATATTTCTTCGATCCATTTTCGCACAAAACAACATCATAACCTATAGGCTCTTTAGGTTCTGTTGGCATATAATCAACATATAAAATGCAAATTTATCAAACTGACAACCGTCTGCCAGTGTGTTTTGTCACTATCCAAAGGAGTATCAGATGACCCACAGCATCCACCACCCTGTTCGCGTCGGGATAATCGGAACCGGCAATGTTGGCGCTACATTTGCTTATGCTTTGATGCTCAGCGGGCTTGCGTCAGAGATCGTATTGATCGACGCAAACCATGCCCGGGCCGAAGGCGAAGCCATGGATCTTAACCATTCTGCACCGCTTTCTTCGCCAACCAAGGCATTGGCCGGAACCTACGCAGACTTAAAAGGAGTCACGGTCACGGTTGTCACCGCCGGCAGCGCGCAAAAACCCGGCGAATCGCGGTTGGATCTGGTCAATCGTAATGCCAATATCTTTAAATCCATCATTCCCGAAATTGTAAAATACAACCCGGAAGGGATTATTCTGATTGCCACCAACCCGGTCGATGTATTAACCCAGGTGGCCTGGAAGTTATCCGGGCTGCCCTCTTCGCGTGTTTTTGGCTCCGGAACCATCCTCGATACCGCCCGGTTTCGTTATCTGCTCAGCCAGCGGTTTGATGTTGACCCGCGCAGCGTGCATGCCTATATCATCGGTGAACACGGCGATAGTGAAGTGCCCGTCTGGTCACTGGCCAACATCGCCGGTATGCGCCTGCCGGTCTATTGCGAGGCCAATGATCTTCAGTGCCGCGGCGCAGACCTTGAAGATATCTTCCGCCAGACACGCGATGCCGCCTATGACATCATCTCGCGAAAAGGCGCAACCTACTACGCCATCGGCGCCGGCCTGCTGCGAATTGTTGAGGCCATTATTCGGGATCAGGGCACGGTTTTATCAGTTTCGAGCCATATGGAACATTATTACGGCATCCAGGATGTGTGCTTCAGCCTGCCCAGTGTGGTAGACCGCGGCGGGGTCGAACGTGTCATCCGCCTTCAACTCAGCGATGAAGAAGTGGCAAACCTGCGCAATTCAGCCGGCGTATTGAAAGAAATCTTCAGCAACATAGAATTGTAAACAAACGGCCGTTTCACAACCCTGTTCTTTTATTCAGCCGCGATAATCTCTCCATCAAAACCGGTTGAAGTGGGCCGGGTTAAACGGACCGGAGAGATTTTATTCCACAGCGACTGCGGAGCAGTGGCGCTGACGCGCAGGTAATTATCGGTCAGACCCTGCACCCGCCAGCCCTGATCCTCCAGTGCGTCGGCGCTTTCCCATAAGACGGGCATCACCTGCCCGGTAAATTCTGCGCGATATCCTTCTGCCATGTGCTGAAAGGCCGCACGCATCTGCGCACTGCGCGCTTTGATGATCGTCCCCGAAAGATGCCCGGCCAAACGCACTGCCGGCGTCCCCGGCCGGGCCGAATAAGAAAAAATATGTCCGGCCGCAAAATTGATCTCACGGCAAAACGCCAGGCTTTCTTCAAATTCAGCCTCGGTTTCACCGGGAAAACCGACGATCATATCGGTGGTGATCGCCATTCCGGGGGCCGCAGCGCGGGCAGCGGCGATTAAATCACGGTAAGAATCCGGAGTGGTCTTGCGGGCCATGCGGCGCAGCACAGCCGCCGCCCCGCTTTGCAAGGGCAGATGCAAATGGCGGCACAGGCGTGAGTCTTCCCACAGCCTGAAAAACGATTCATCTAGATCCCAGGGTTCAACCGAAGATAAGCGCAGCCGCCTGACATCACTTTCGTTCAACACCCGCTGAACCAGGTCGCGCAGATGCTGGGGGTGTTCAAAATCCTGCCCCCACGACCCTAGATGAACCCCCGACAGCACAATCTCCTGCGCGCCGCCTTCAAGGGCACTTGCAATTTCCCGCATAATTTCTGCGGCCGGCAGGCTGCGCCCACGGCCGCGGGCAATGCGGGTGATGCAAAAAGTGCAGTGATTGTCACACCCATCCTGAGCCTTGATAAAAGCGCGTGTACGCAAATGCAAACCGGGCAGCGGCTCACGCGCCAGCGGTTCATGGTCAAACGTCTCCAGCGGCAGGTCCAAAAAATCTGCCACCAGGTGGTCTTTCCGGTCATTCACCACCACCCTGGTTACCCCGCTTAAAACTGCGGCAGCCTGCGCATCCAGTGTTGCCCAGCAGCCGGTAACCAGCACCTCTTCAGCCCCGGCGCGCACCGCCTGGCGAATTCGCTGGCGCGAATCGGAGGCCGCTTCAGCCGTTACAGCGCAGGTATTCACCACCACCCAGTCGGCCTCAGCCGCCGACTGCACCAGTGTATGACCGGCGCTGCGAAACTGGGCCGCCATTTGTTCAATTTCACTCTGGTTTAAACGGCAGCCAATGGTATCCAGATAGACTTTCATGGCGCCCATTATACCATTGAGAAAATTGTCAAATTTGAGATGCGGTAATTCTGGCTAAGGCGCCCAGACCGAAAAATTATCAAACAGAATATCGACCCCCGGTTCATGATAAGCACCGGCGATCAAACCAATTTCCCCCTCGGCCAACCCGTCATCCTCTGCCTGCGCCACCAGTTCTTCATTCACCCACAGACGCAGCCGCGGACCCCGGCATTCTGCGCGAATCTTGTTAATCTCATTTCCAACTCTCACACCCCGGACCGCCGTGAAACGATCCCCCGAGATAATCCGATAATCACCCCGATCCACATGCACAATTCCGGCATAGCCGTCGCTGCTGACCAGAAAAGCATAAAACTGGTCCGAATCCATATAGCGGCAAATCATTCCAAAATCATTGGTATCAGGCCCGCCCAACTGCACCGCCTCAACCTCCATCAAGATATCGGCATAACGCTTTCCGGGCCGCGACCAGTAATCATAATCTGGCTGGTTAACCCGCATCCGAAAACCGCCCTGTTCATAGGTGGCCGCAGACGCAACCGTAGACCACGAATCCCAGCCGCTGTCGGCCGATGAAAAATCATCCCTGAACAAAAGCTCTCCGGCAGCCGGTTGTTCATCGGGCCGCGCAACACCCGCACAGGCGGTGAGCAGCAGCAACAACCAGACCGTTCCACACAGCACAACCAAATTTTTCCGTCCACCGGTCCTAATTCGGTGAGGGTGCAATCCTTCAATCCATTTTCGATCGTCCTGGAGCCTGCTCATTATCGAACAACCACCCTGTCAGGAGAATTTATTTTTCACCAAAATATCTTTTCAACAGCCGGTCAGCAATCACATGGATCTGACCATCTTTTTTGCTCAGCCTCACCGCCTGCTCAAGCGCAGCCTTTGCAGCGTCGGGACGTTCGGTGGTCCAGTACAATTGCCCGAGGTGCAAAAAAGCGGGACTGCTGGCCGGGTCCATTTGAATTGCTTGTTGCAAGAAACGTTCCGCGCTGACTGCATCCCCCAACTGATATAAAATCACCCCCATCAAATCCAGGCTGCCGCTATCTTTTTCATCCAGCGCAACCGCTTCGCGCGCAGCGGGCAGCCCGGTTTCACGCAGTTCCACTTCATAATTTGAACAAAACCAGGCCAGATTTTTCCAGGTGCGAACATCCTGCGGAGCGGTCTGCGTGGTGCTGCGGAGCATGGCCAACCCCCGCACAAGATCACCGCTTTCTGCGTACGCAAGCCCCAGCTCAATCTTCCAGGTGATCTCGGCGGGTTCTCTGCGCACTGCTTCTTCAATATAGGGCAGCGCTTTTTCCGGGTCGCCGGCACGGCGATAATAAAAACCGGTAATCACCTGGATTAATGGTGAATGCGGGTTGAGGGTTAATGCCTTAAATATTTCTGCCGAGCCATCTTCCCCTGCCTGTTGGAGCGCCTCGCCCAGCAGCGCCCAGCCTTCTGCATAATTCGGGTCTTGCGCAGTGGCCCGTTCAAACACAACAACGGCCAGTTCCCAATCCTCCACCTGTGCCAGGCCACGCCCCAGCAGCAGCCCGGCCTGTGCTGCGTCTTCTGCGGCCAGCGCCTCACGAATTGCCTTTTGCAATGGCGCCGCCCGCACGGCATAAGCGCTGTCATTGAGCACTGCATCCTGCAAGAGAACGCGGGCCTGTGCCAGATCATTCAGGCTGACCAGTTTTGCCAGTTCAAATTGAACATCAGGCCCAGCAGGATGCTGCCGGACCCATATTTTTAAGAATTCTTCGGCTCCCGGCCAATCCTTTTGTTTCCGCAATTCTCCCACCACGGTCAGCGCCATAGCACCGGTCGAATCGGGTTCACCAGCGGCAGCCCGCCAGGCTTTTAAAGCGGCGGTGTCCTCTCCCACAGCCTGATAAGCCAGGCCCAGGCGATAAGCTGTCTGGGCCGAGATGTGCTCCTGCGCGTAAAGGGGCTCCCAAATGCGAATCGCATCCCGCGCCAGCCCGGCATCCAGATAGATCTCCGCCGCGCGGTTCAACAGCTGCGGGTCTTCTGCCGCCCACCGGGCAGCGATTTCCAACGCTTTGGCCTGCTCAATCAGGTTGTGTTCGCGTTTTGCGCGCCCAAACTGCTGCCAGGCCTGTGTCTTTTCAACCGCCCCGGGCGACAGGTTCAACAACAAAGCCGCCAGCAGCGGAAGAAGAATCCATAACCAGCGTGGAAAACGAGGGGGGCTCAAATTTGCCATCCTGTTTATTATACCGGGCCTGTTCTTTGTCATTGTCCATTCCTGGCGTATCACTTTTCGCAGCAATTCGCAATCAGCCGGTTTATAATCATTCCATGAAAAAACTGTTTCAGCGCATCCTGCCGGCCGGAGATTTCATCTTGCTCGCGTTGATCGGACTGGTGATCCTTTCAGCACGCGTCCGGCCTGCCCGACCGTGGTTCGACTTAATGACATCGGTTCCGCCGCTGCTGCTGGCCTGGCATTTTGTAGATGCCAGAATCAAAACCCGCGATTTTAATCAATCTTTCTGGCGCATGGGGTTTCGTCTGGCACTGGCCTGGGGGTTGGCCGGCAGTTTAACCTGGGCCTTTCGGGCCGCCTGCCTGTGGTTCATTTATCAATACGATCTTTCTGTCAATTTTTTTGTGGGCTTTCTGGTGGCCGGCGCGATCATTTTGGCCGGATGGCGCACCGCTTACTGGGTACTTCACCTTATGCTGCATGCCCGCAAGAAAGCCTATCGCGCAGCCGGCTGGGGGATCATTTTCTCAATTTTGTTGAGCATGATCCTCGTCAGTTTGCCGCGGGTGGTCGCAGTGCTGCGCCATTCACCAGAGATCCATCCAATGAATGAGATTGCCCCTGCGCGGTGGGGCATCGTCTTTGGCGCCGCGGTCTATCCAGATAACCGCGCTTCTGCCGTAGTGCAAGACCGTGTTCAGACGGCGGTCAAGCTCTATCAGACCGGCAAAGTGGAAAAACTCTTGCTAAGCGGCGACGGACGCACCGATTCTTATAATGAACCGGCTGTCATGCGTTCGCTGGCCGAGTCGCTGGGCGTGCCGGCAGATCATCTGGTTGTGGATGAAAGCGGGTTAAGCACCTATGAATCCTGTTCGAACGCCTTCAATCAATTTGGCATCAGCGATGCAATCCTGGTCACCCAGCGCTTTCAACTGATCCGCGCCTTATATTTATGCAGCGAGATGGGTATAAAAAGCAGCGGCGCCGAGGCAAACCTGCGTCAATATGCCTTTAGCTCGCTGCTGATCTGGAATATTCGTGATGTGGCTGCCACCGCCTGGGATTGGTGGACGCTGTATAAAACTCGCAACGGTTATTGATTTCCGTTGGCCGGCGCCCCGCCCTGTTTGCCTGCGCCCAGTTCTTTCGAACGCTCATAAGCCGCCCAGACCGCGCGTGAGATGGCAGTGCGAAAACCGGCTTTCTCCAGATAATACAACGCTTCGGCTGAGGTTCCCCCCGGCGAGGTAACCTCATTACGCAGCCGTGAAACATGCTGCTTTTTGTTTGTGTAATAATCGACCGATCCCCGCAGGGTCTGCACCACCAGTTGTTCGGCAATGCGGCGCGGAAAGCCCATGTGCACCCCGGCATCAATCATCGCTTCCATAAACAGGAACACATAGGCAGGGCCGGTGCCCGAAAGCGCCGTAGCCATATCCAGATAATTTTCTTCTTCCATATAGACTTCTGCGCCCAGCGAAGCCAGAATACTGCGCGCCAGATCCAGCCCGGCCTGATCGACATCGGGCGATCCGGTCCACACCGTAATGCCCTCCCCAATCTGTGCCGGGGTATTGGGCATGGCGCGCACAATCTGACGGTGATTCAACCCGTTCATTAACCCGCCAATCGGCGCACCGGCAACAATCGAAAGCACCAGCGCATCTGCGGGGATCTTCCCGCGCAGCCCGGTTAGAACTTTTTGCAATTTTTGCGGCTTTACCGACAGAATCACCACCTGGGCACCCTGCACTGCCGCAACATTATCGGTGAAGGGGCGTGTTCCATAGCTTTCTTTAAGCTCATTCACCCGTGCAGCTTCAGGGCCCGAGGTGTGAATCTGTTCGGGGGTGGTTACCTGTTCTTTTAACAAACCACCAATCATCGCCTCAGCCATCACGCCAGGCCCAATTACAGCAATGCACGGATTTTTCATGAAAATACCCTCACTTGATCCTGTTATTTTTTCGATTCTCCGGCCGCCCAACGGGCATAAATCGCCATCGAGATATAACGGCCCGAAGCATGATCCTGCAAGGCCACCTCGCCCGCGCTCACCTGGCCGTTAAAGCGAGACATCACATCTTCCAGCGCATAATGCAGGGTGACCGAAGAAGCCTTTACGGCATAAGCAGTCATCAGCACAAATTGCGGGTTCTTTGAAAGGACATCCCGACAAGATTGCAACAAATTGGGAATTAATTTATAAAACTCCCAGACTTCCCCTTTAGGACCGCGCCCAAATTTTGGCGGGTCAAGAATGACGCCGTCATAAAATGAGCCCCGCCGCGCCTCGCGCTGCACAAACTTGAGCGCATCATCCACAATCCAGCGCACCGGGCGGTCTTGCAGCCCTGAAAGCTCCAGATTCTCGCGCGCCCAGGTAATCACCTTCTTCGATGCATCCACATGCACAACCTCGGCGCCGGCCGCGGCTGCGGCCACACTTGCCAGACCTGTATACCCGAACAAATTCAAGACCTTCAATGGGCGGCGGGCAGCCCGAATTTGCTCTTGCAGCCAGTCCCACTGCACTGCCTGTTCAGGAAAAACCCCCACATGGCGCGAAGCCGTGGTCTGAACTCGGAACCGCAGCGAGCGGTAGCGCATCGTCCATGAATCAGGCAGCGGATGGGCAAACACCCAGTGTCCGCCATTTTCCTCAGGAGAAGGTTTAAACTCGGCATCGGCGGCTTTCCAATCTTTTTCAGGCCGCGCCGGCGCCCAGACCGCTTCCGGTTCGGGACGAATAAACCGGTAGGGGCCGTAACGCTCCAATTTCAGCCCGTTACCGCTGTCCAGCAGTTCATATTCCTGCCAATCAGGAGAGGTCAAAATCTCAATCCGTGGTGCAGGAGACGAAATATTAACACCCATTGAATGTATAGTCCTTTCTCTTCATAAGCGTTTAGTATACCAAGATATTCACCAACTGCTTAATCCTGCTGAGGAAGTTGTCAAACTGGCGCTGTTACCCCCACTGATCGGAGTGTTTTTTGCCGCGCAGTGGGTGAATCGCTTCTGATAAACCAGGCTGAACCAAAATTGGATTTATAATGAACGGAACACCCATGCCCGTGCGGCTGGTGCACAACAAACAACACAATGAAACAAGAGAGGATCAACCAAACCGATGAGTCATAACTTTGACACCTTTCCCAATCGCCGGGCATCCGACAGTGGTAAATGGAACTATTATGATGCCGACGTATTACCCATGTGGGTGGCCGATATGGATTTTGTCTCACCCCAACCGGTGCTGGATGCCCTCCATCAGCGGGTTGAGCACGGAGTTTTTGGGTATCCGGGCGATCCACAGGAACTAATTGAAACGGTGCAGCGTTGGATCGAAAAACGCTATCACTGGGTGGTGGAAAAAGAGGCCATTATGCTGGTGCCCGGCGTTGTAACCGGGTTTAACTGGGTGTGCAATTCACTGACTCAACCCGGTCACGGGGCTTTAATTCAAACGCCGGTTTACCCGCCATTTTTGTATGCGCCGGCGAATGCCGAACTTGAAAAGCACGAAATGCAGCTCACCCGCCAACCCGATGGCAGCTACAGCATTGATTTTGCCGCCTTTGAAGATGCCATTCAACCCAATACACAGATATTTATCCTCTGCAATCCACACAATCCGATCGGGCGGGTTTTCACAAAAGAAGAGCTCGAAAGACTGGCTGAAATTTGTTTAAAGAAAAACATCCTCATCTGTTCAGATGAGATCCACGCAGATTTGATCTTTGACCACCACCAGCATATCCCCATTGCGTCGCTCAGCCCTGAAATTGCCAGAAACACCGTCACGCTGATCGCCCCGAGCAAGACCTTTAATATCGCCGGCCTGGAATGCTCGGTCGTAATTGCGACGGACCCTGAAATTCGCCAGCGTCTGCGCCGCGGCGGACGCGGCATGTCTGGCTGGGTGAACATCATGGGCCAGACCGCCGCCCTGGCTGCTTATCGTGATGGAGAGCCCTGGCTGGAAGACCTGGTGAAATATTTGCAGGGAAATCGAGACTTTTTATACCAGTTTGTGCAAAATGAACTGCCGGGTGTTGAAATGGGGCTTCCCGAAGGCACCTATTTAGCCTGGCTGGACTGTCGTAAAGCAGTAAATGGCAACCCGCACGAGTTTTTCTTGAAAAAAGCCCGTGTTGCGGTCAATGATGGTGCGACATTCGGAACAGGCGGCGAAGGTTTTGTGCGCCTGAATTTTGGATGTCCCCGGTCGATGCTCGAGGAAGCACTCCAGCGAATGAAAAAAGCGCTGATCGAATCAAACTAAGCTCTTAAGCTTCCTCCTGCAATTTAGGAGATGCTCGATGAATGCAACCAATCAACCGAATACTCCCTCCCCTGGCCAGAGATCGTGCGTCACAGGGTTTATGGGGGGGCTGGCGGTAATCCTGGTCATTTTTATCATGATCGAGGTAGTATTTACCGCCATGGGAGGGTTCCTAATCATCGCCGATCCACTGGAACGATCAGATGCCGTGGTTGTATTAAGCGGCGGCGGACGGCCGCGTCTGGAAGAGGCCTATAAAATTTACTCGGAGAAATATGCCAAACTGTTTGTGTTGACCGAAACCGGCGCCCAATTGCCGGGGTCAAATCAGCAGTTTATCTTTCAGCAGAAGTTGGATGCGATGGATCTGGGCGTTCCAATTGGCGCCATTCGCGAAACAGAGGCCCATGCCGAAGATACTTCTGATGAAGCCAGAGCCGTGCTCAAACTCCTTCAGCAAGAGCGGGCCGAGTCGACGATCATTGTCACCGATCCATTTCATACCCAGCGCACCCGTTTTATCTTCAAAAAGGTATTTGAAGACAGCGGCATCCGGGTGAATGTTCGCCCGGTTCGAGGGCACTGGTACCGCTCGGCCACCTGGTGGACAACAGCAGAAGGCTGGCGCGTAACCCTTCAAGAATACGCGGCGCTTTTTGCTTACTGGAGCGGGGTGCGAAAACCATAAACAAAAAAACAGGGCTGCTGACGCAGCCCTGTTTGTCATCAATTTCGAATTGAGAGAATTACTCTACGGCTTTGACATCCGCAGCCTGAAGGCCGCGCGGACCCTGTTCGACAACAAACTCCACTTTCTGGCCTTCCAACAGGCGCTTGTAGCCATCCATTTCGATGGCAGAAAAATGCACGAATATGTCGGTCTCACCATCATCGCGGCCGATAAAGCCGTAACCTTTGGTAGCGTTGAACCACTTGACGGTTCCAGTTAAACGTTCAGACATCTTATTTCTCCGTTCAAAAAAAATTAAACGCTGTTTGCCGTTAATGACCGCAAATTATCTTACGAATTGAGCAACAAACAGGTTCACGATCACGGGGCTAATTTTCTCATGTTCGACGTGACCTGTCAAGGATGACCTGTTTCCGGGGATTTATCGCCATTTGTAATGCTTGAAACCATTTTTTTCGCCAGATTATTCCGAGTTGACCCCGGGAACGCCCCAATGTGCGGGTATAATCGGAGGTGTAACGACGTGGGCCATGAAAGATGCAGTCTGTCATCCTGGCTGAACCGTTACCAAGAAATTTTTGTCGAGTACAGGAGCGGTAATGGAACGTCTTGAATATCCTCGTTTCCCATTCGCACACACATATTCCATTGTTGCCCGTGACCCCGAGACCGGTTTTTTTGGCGTCGCGGTACAATCGCACTGGTTCTCTGTGGGGTCGGTTGTGGCCTGGGCAGAACCGGGTACAGGCGCTGTGGCAACCCAGGCAATTGCCGAGGTAAACTATGGCCCGCTTGGCCTGGAATTAATGCGTTTTGGGAAATCTGCTGCGGAATCTTTAAAAAAATTACTGGCAAACGATGAGCGCCGCGAATACCGGCAGGTGGCGATGGTGGATACCCAGGGCCGCGTTGCTGCCCATACCGGCGTAAAATGCATCGGCTTTGCTTCTCATCTGATCGGAGAACAATTCTCAGTTCAGGCCAACATGATGGCAAATCCCGAGGTTGTGCCCGCGATGGCGAAAGCCTATCGCGAAGCCCGGGGAGACCTGGCCGAGCGGTTGATGCTCACCCTTGAAGCCGCCCAGGCCGCCGGAGGAGATATCCGTGGCCAGCAAAGCGCCGCTCTGGTTGTTGTCGGCCCCACGCGCAGCAAATATCCGTGGAACGATACCATTATGGATCTGCGGGTCGAAGACCGCCCCAACCCGCTGGTCAAGCTGCGCAACCTGCTCAACACCCAGCGCGCCTACACGCTGATGAACCGCGGCGATCAGCTCCTGGCTCAAAATGATATCCCCAATGCCCTCGAGTCTTACAGCGCAGCAGCCGCCATGGCGCCGGATGTCGAAGAGCTGCCCTTCTGGCAGGCCGTCACCCTGGCCGATATCGGCCGTCTGGATGATGCACTGCCGATCTTCAAACAGGTGTTTGCAATCAATAAAAACTTTGCCGAACTGGTGCAGCGTCTGCCGGCAGTGGGCATGTTGCCCGTAGACCCGGCCCTGATGAAATCTATTCTGGCACAGGCGCCCCGACCAGGCAAAAGCAAAGCATAACCCAACCCGGTTTAACAGGTGCGCGTGACGGGGCTTTCAGCCTGTCACGCGTATTTTATTTAACGATTTCTGGCCGCTTCCAACACCGCTTTAAATTTTTGGAACAGGGTATGCAAATCTGGCGGCTTCAAAATGGAATTGTGGTCACCGGGCACCGCTTCCACCTGCACCCCTTCCAGTGCGTAGGGTTTCCAGCCCAGGGTCGGGTCTTCGACAATCCACTGCGGCTGTTGGGCGGCTTTAAAGATGACGATTCGGCCGGGGTAGGGCTGCGGCCGGTAGGCCTCGGTAATATGATCGATGGTTTGTTCAACATAATGGTAGCGCAGGCCGTGCGGCAAGGCCCGCCCACGTGAGAAAAACCAGCGTGCCGCCGCAAAGGCCGCCAGAACATGCGCGCGGTAATTGGCCCGCTGGATCAGATAGCGCACCACGCCGGGCAAACCCTGTCCGCGCGCGTTATCCAGATAACGATACAGCTTGTACTTCAATTTACTGACCCCGGCCTGACGAATGGGATAGCCGGGTCCGTAGGCATCGAAAAAGGCCAGCAAAGCCACTTTTTCACCGCGCCGCGTCAGTTGCTGCGCAATTTCATAGATGATGAACCCGCCCATCGAGAAGCCCGCCAGATAATAAGGCCCGTGCGGTTGCACCCGGGTGATTTCTTCAATATAATGCGCTGCCATTTCTTCGGTGGACCGAAACGGAAACAAGCGGCCATCCAGCCCCTGGGCCTGCAAACCGTAGATCGGCTGGTCGGCGCCCATCAACTCGGCCAGACGGTGATAGATCAACACCCCGCCCTCGGCATGCACACAGTAGAGCGGCGGCCGGCTGCCCCCGGGTTGAATGGCTACCAGCGAGGCCCACAAAGAAGCCTCGCTTTCACCCCCGCGCAGATGAACGGCAAACTCGGCAATGGTCCGCGCTTCAAGAAACAACCCCACCGGCAGGTTCTTGCCCCGCACATGGGCAATCTCGGCCAGCACGGCAATCGCCGCCAGCGAATCTCCACCCAGATCAAAAAAGTCTTCGTTCACATACACAGGCGCAACCCCCAGCACCCTCTCCCACGTTCGCACCAAAAACTGTTCCACCTCATCGCGAGGCGAGATCTTCTCCACCTGTGTTTCAATTTTCTGAGGGGCGGGTAAGGCGCGCACATCCACCTTACCGTTGGGGTTCAAGGGGACCTGCTCCAGAAACATCACCGCCGAAGGCAGCGCATATTCGGGCAGCCGCTCGGCCAGCCAATCGCGCACAAGCTGCGGTGTCAACCCGGCTGCCAGATCCACCACCGCATACAGGGCCAGAATCTGCGCCCCCGAACGCCCCGGCTCTGCGCCCGGCCGTTCACGCGCTGCGGCAACCACCTGGCGAACTCCTGCCATTTGCGCCGCGATTGCTTCCACTTCACCCAGTTCCACCCGGTAACCCCGAATCTTCACCTGCCGGTCGCGGCGGCCAAGATAGGCAATGTTACCGTCTTGCAGATATTTTCCCAGGTCGCCGGTGCGATACAACACCCCGCCCGGCGTAAATGGATCGGCTACAAAACGTTCGGCATTCAATTCCGGCCGGTTGAGGTAGCCCTGCGCCAGGCCCGCGCCGGCAATGCAAATTTCGCCCGGCGCCCCCGGCGGAACCTGCTGCAACTGCGGGTCAAGAATATGGACCCGCGTATTGCGGATGGGCTTTCCGATGGGCACGGTATAGGCCGCGGGCAGCCCCCCACCGGTGTGGTAGGCAGAGGCATCCCCCTCGGTCAGCCCGTAAAAATTAATCAATTCGGCAAAAGGCAGCCTGGCGGCAAAATCTTCGGCCAGTGAGCGGGTCAGGGCTTCGCCGCCCACCAGCCAGGTGCGCAATTGCGGAATCCGCCGGTCTAACGCGGGCACATGCGCGAGGATCACACGCAGCAAAGACGGGACGAGCAAAATACGGGTAACGTTATATTCGCCCAGGGCATTCACCAGGGCAAACGGGTCTTTTACCACCGCATCAGAGATGAAAGCCAGCGCCGTGCCATTTAGCAATGGGATCAACAGCTCATCAATGGCGTCAATTGAGCTGAGCGGTGAAGACTGCGCCGTCACATCATCTGGCCGGTAAGGAGCCACCCCCGCCGCCGCATCAAAACGATACAGCAGACTGGCGTGGGTATGGATCACCCCTTTGGGCTTGCCGGTTGACCCCGAGGTATACAGCAGCACCGCCCGGTCATCGGCCCCGGCAGGTGACCCGGGCGCAGGTTGAACAGCCGCAAATTGCGTCTCATCCGCCGCGTCAGGCAGAGCCAGCCAGGATACCCCCGGCAGAACGGCAGAAAAATCTGCGGCGCTCACGGCCCAGCGCACCCCGGCATCTTCCACGATCATACCCACCCGCTCCGCCGGCAGGGCCGGTTCCAGCGCCACAAACACGGCCCCACATTGCAGCACCGCCAGCATGGCCGCCGCCAGTTCGCTGCCGCGCGGCAGGATCAATGCGACCGTCTCACCCGAACCCAGGCCCTGTTTTACCCAGCTCTGCGCCAATTGCGCCACCCGACCGGCAAGCTGCCGGTAGAGAATCTCTTTTTCACCCTCGTAGATGGCCACCCGCTGCGCGTGGCGCTGCACAGCCCGGTTAAACCCCTCGCTCAGGTTTGCGGGGATCTCCACCACCGCGGCCGTGTCATTCCAGGCCGCCAGCAGTGCCAGGTCTTCCGCATCCACAATGGGTTGGCGCAGCAGCGGAATCGCGGGGTGGTCGATCAACCCGCGCAGCAAAACATTCAATGCGCGCAAAAAACGTTCGGGGGCAAAAAATGGTTCGGCGGGGCCTTCAAGACAAACCACCTTCACTTCATCTGTGCCATTCCATTCAAAGACCAGTTGGAGGGCAGGCGGCTCACCTGCCGCAGGCACCGGCAAGAGAAACCACCCGGCACAGGCCGGCGAGGCGGCCGCTTCTACCGGGTCTGCCAGAGCCGTGAATTCGGCCAGGGTCTGTTCGGGGGTCAGAACCGCCTGGTGCGGCATCCCGTTCCAACCGTAACGCGGGGCGTCTTCCATCGTCAGGCGGCCGATCAAACTGGCAAATGCCGCTTCAAGCAAATGATCAAGCGCCGCGGCGCTGACTGCCAAAGGAAGCGAAAGCGTAATCTGGCGCGGTGTGGGTTCAAATTCTGGTCGCTGCATTCTGCCTGGCCTTTGATGACAAAATTTTCATAACTATACCCTATCCGATATCGTTTCGCCAAACCGAGCCGCCCAGGTTCTTAACGGCATGGATTGCATATCTTGAAATGCTTTTCTATAATGATGAAATACTGTGTTGCTACACAAAATGTAGTTTGATCCATTATGCAATTGGGAGGAAATGATGAAAATCAGCGCTCGCAATGTAATTCAAGGAACAATCAAGAAGATCATCCCCGGTGCAGTCAATTCGGAAATTGTGATTGAAATTGCCGGCGGCGTGGAAATTGTCTCAGTCATCACCAAAGAGTCGGTCGAGAGTCTGGGATTAAAAGAAGGCAAGGAAGTTTATGCGGTGGTGAAAGCATCCAATGTGATGGTCGCAGTCGATTAGTTCTGGACCCGTTCCAGATTTCTACCCTGCGCACCCTTGAAAGCGGGTGCGCATTTTTTATGGACCGCAGGCGCAAATTGATCTGCGCAGCAATTTGACATTTTCGTCCCCTTTCTCTACACTAATACCATGCTTGCCCGCATCTTCTCCTGCGCCGTCATCGGACTGGACGGCGTCATTGTCGAAGTGGAAGTGGATACCGCCCCCGGTCTGCCGGGGATGGTGATTGTTGGGCTGCCTGATGCCGCTGTGCAGGAGAGCCGCGAAAGGGTGCAGTCGGCCATTAAAAACGCCGGGCTGACCTTTCCGCGCAAACGGGTAACGGTTAACCTGGCCCCGGCCTCGGTGCGCAAAGAAGGCCCGGCCTATGACCTGCCCATTGCCCTGGGTGTGCTGGCTGCCTGCGGCGATATTCCCCTGACCGAACTCGAAGAAACCCTGGTGATCGGCGAGTTGTCGCTGGATGGCTCTGTGCGCCATGTCCGCGGGGTGCTGCCCATGGCGGCTGTGGCGCGCAGCCAAAACTTTAAACGCGTTTTTGTCCCCGCGGCAGATGCCGCCGAAGCCGCCCTGATCCCCGACCTGGAAGTGATCCCGGCCGGTTCCTTATCTGCCCTGACTGCCCACTTAAACCACCGCAGCCGTCTGCCGGTGCACCCGCATATCGCCGCCGAATCGATATCCGCCGCGGTGCAGACCGATTTTCAAGAGATTAAAGGCCAGGAGCATGTGAAGCGCGCCCTCGAAGTGGCCGCCGCCGGGGGGCACAATGTGCTCATGTCGGGCCCGCCCGGCGCTGGCAAGACCCTGCTGGCCCGTGCGCTGCCTTCCATTCTGCCACACATGAGCATCGACGAAGCCCTGGATGTTACCCGGGTCTACTCGGTGGCCGACCAGCTCCCCGCCGACACCCCGCTGGTGCGCATCCGCCCCTTCCGCGCCCCGCACCACACCATCAGCCATGCCGGGCTGGTGGGCGGCGGCACCCAGCCCCACCCCGGTGAGATCTCGCTGGCCCACCGCGGGGTGCTCTTTCTGGATGAGCTGCCCGAGTTTGGCCCGCGCGTGCTAGAAGTGCTGCGCCAGCCGGTGGAGGATAAGACCGTCACCATCAGCCGTGCCCAGGGCTCGCTCAGCTTCCCGGCCAATTTCATGCTCGTTGCCGCCATGAACCCCTGCCCCTGTGGCTATTACGGTGACCCGACCCGCGCCTGCACCTGCTCGGCGACCACCGTCACCCGCTATCAAAAACGCATTTCGGGTCCGCTGCTCGACCGGATTGATATTCATATCGAAGTGCCGCGCGTGGAGTTTGACAAACTGGCCGACCGGCGGGTGGGCGAAGCCTCGGGCGCCATTCAAAACCGGGTTGAAGCCGCCCGCAGCCGCCAGCGCGCCCGCCTGGCAGCAGCCGGCATCGCCAGCAACGCCGACATGCGCCCCGCCGAAGTGCGCCAGTTCTGCAAGCTGGATGACACCGCCGCGGCGCTCATCCGCGCCGCCATGAGCCAGCTTAACCTTTCGGCCCGCGCCTACCACCGCATTCTAAAACTGGCCCGCACCATCGCCGACCTGGCCGCCAGCGAGGCCATTCTGCCCATGCACCTGGCCGAAGCGCTGCAATACCGGCCCAGGGTGAATGAGGGCTAGAAGGAACGCGTGGGAACGAACCAATGATATTGCCAGAGAAGCGAGACCCCAGGTTCATCACTGTGCGGCGCGGCGGCACCCTGCTAGACAGCGATCATCACCTGCTTGCGGCATGGGCAGCCGATTGCGCACAGCATGTGCTGCACTTATTCGAAGAAATGCACCCAAATGACGATCGGCCGCGGCGAGCCATCGAGTTGGCCCGTGCCTGGGCGCGAGGCGAAATTACGATGTCGCAGGCCCGCGCAGCGGGTGGCCATGCCATGGCTGCGGCCAGAGTGACTGGCGGGGCCGCCCGGCACGCCGCATATGCCGCCGGCCAGGCAGCAGTGGTCGCGCATGTCGCCGCACACGAGCTTGGTGCTGCGGCCTATGCGATCAAGGCCGCACGTGCTGCCGCGCCTGACGGTCGAGCTGAAGAAGCGGGCCGGCTTGAGTGTGAATGGCAGCGCGAACAGTTGCCAGAGGCAATTCGCGAGCTTGTTCGAGACGACCAGCGGCTCAGAAATGACCTCTGCTGGTCGGTGTTCAACTGCTGACAGGCCCTCAGCGCACGCCGGCACTGCCCAACACAGCTCACACCCGGCGCCGGGCACTGCCGTGCGGCGCGCACACCCCGGTCTTTTTTCGCACAGACCAGATTTTATCTGCGCGGCTCACCCCCCGGCCCCCATGACGGTGTTTTTTGCCGCCGGGGTCTTCGGCCGCCCACGCGACAGAGTTTTCGACTTTGTAAAAGCACTGAATCTCATCCACACTTGCCAGTAATGGTGGGTATAATCTAAACAGCGAGGGGGACGCAGCCTCTGGATGATGTTTAGAACATCCATCACCGGTGTTCCAGGTGATTCTCCGGCAAAATTGCCGCGCAACGGGAATTTGAATAAGTAACCGTTGGGTGACTCATGAGTGACACGATGAAAGAACCCGTCCACTTCTTTGTAAAACAATTTCTCAACTGGGAAAAAGTGCAAGAGCGTCTTACCTGTTATGAAAACATTGCTGTTGTTTTTCCGCTGATGGAATTATAGAAATGCTCAGATATAGCTCCGTTCTATTGTCACTATATGGGTTGGAGACTTGGAACATGGCAAAATGAAAGATGGTTTGAATTTTTTGATCATCTTTTAGGTAAGGGCATGGCATTGCCAGGGTGAGATAACGGAGGTCATGTTCCAGGAGGATGCGAATTTGATAATTTCTGGGGCTTCGTTTGGGAGTTACAGACCGCTGTATTCTTTGCAGATTATCTTGGGCTAAAGACTGAATGGAGAGAGTCAGACCCTGATGTGGGAGGGAACCCGATCATGAGAAAAGTAATCGTAATTGAATTTATCTCCCTCGATGGTGTCATACAATCTCCAGGCCGACCAGACGAAGACACCAGCGGCGGCTTCGCCTATGGCGGATGGATCGGCCCATATTCCGACCCGATTCTTGCGGCGGTCATCAAAAAGCAGATGAACCTGCCCTTCGACCTGTTATTGGGGCGCAAAACCTTTGAAATTTGGGCACCCTACTGGCCGCAACATACCGACGTTTGGCCGGGCGTCAACACTGCCACCAAGTACGTCGTCTCAAACACCTTAACTTCTCACGAATGGCAGCCGTCCGTGTTTTTAAACGGAGATATTGCCGAAAAAATCACCCAAATCAAGCATCAGCCCGGGCCCGATTTGCACGTTTACGGCAGCGCAAATCTCATTCAAACGCTCCTCCAGCAGGATCTGGTCGATGCGTTCTGGCTGAAAATATTTCCACGAACATTGGGCACTGAAAAACGGTTGTTCGCCGATGGCACAATGCCGGCGGCGTTTAAGGTGACGGAAAGCGAAGTCACCTCGAGTGGCGTCATCATTGTGAATTACGAACGCGCAGGCGCAATCACCCCTGCCAGTTGATGAAGATTCGCGCGAGTATGCAAATTGACCAGCAATAGGAGGCAGCGATGTTCAGACCATCCAAATTGCTCCGGGTCGTTTTCAGTATCGTTGGCATAATGGTGGTTGGGGTGGTTTTTACATTCGGGGCATGGTATTTTACAATCAGCCGCCTGAACGCTTCTGCACAGTTGTTTGGCATCTTTCCTTCTCCTCAAGCGGCGATGATGGCCGGCATCCGGGATGGCTGGGTCGGTATTCAAGAGGCCTGGATCAGCGGTGCAGAACCAGAAACCGCCCTGGGGGGTGGGCCCCATGTCTGGTTTGTCACGGCCTGTGTGTGGGCTGAATCACGCGCAGACGGCTCACCGGTCGGCTCATCAACGCACGACTTTGATT
>CAZQLE010000041.1:0-23318 GCA_964593905.1 uncultured Anaerolineaceae bacterium
AGGCCGTCATCAAATCGGTGGTTACGGCCTGCGCGCGCTTATCGGCCCGTCAGCATGGGGCTTTGATCATCTTGCAGCGCAACGACATTCTGGTGGAATATATGCGCACCGGCGTGAAAATGGATTCGGCGGTGACCCCCGAGCTGCTGCTTCAGGTGTTTTACCCGAACACCCCTCTGCATGATGGCGCGGTGATCATTGCCTATGGCCGGCTGGCGGCGGCGGCCTGTGTGATGCCGCTATCGGCTTCGGGCATCTTGAACCGCTCCCCCGAACGGCAGATGGGTCTGCGTCACCGCGCAGCTCTGGGGACCTCTGAGGCGACCGATGCGATTGCCGTGGTGGTTTCAGAAGAAACCGGTTCAATTTCCATCGCTCATGGGGGGCGAATGATCCGGCGTTTAGACAGCGAACGGTTGGAGAACATTCTGACCGCGTTTTATCATAACCCCGAGGAAATTAAATCCGTCTTCCCAATTATCCAACGGGTTCGCGACCGGTTGGGCATTGGCCGGCAGGGGGAGGAGTAAATGTTAAAACCGCTGCGAAATTTTGTTGGCAATTTGCCGGCATTTCTGCTGGCTTTTTCGCTGGCAGTGGCGGTTTGGATTTCGGCAGTGACCGCCAGCGACCCGACCCAGGACCGGCTTTACCCGCGTTTGATTCAGATTGAAACGGTCGGGTTGGACCCGAATCTGGTTGTGACTGAAAGCATTGCCCAGCAGGTGTCGCTGACCATTAGCGCCCCCAGCTCGATCTGGGAGCGGATTGTGAATGAGCAGATTCGGGTGCGGGCGGTTGCCGATCTAACCGGGTTGGCGTCGGGCGAACATACCGTTCCGATCCAAATTCAGATTGGAATTCGCCCGGCGGTGGTCAGCTCTTATTCGCCGAAATCGCTGCAAATTAATCTGGAGGAACTGGTCTCGCGCGGTTTTCCGGTAAAGGCTGTTTTGCGCGGCGAGCTGGGGGTTGGCTATCAGACCGGTGATTCGCTGATTGACCCCGAAGAAGTGATTGTCAGTGGACCAAAATCGGCTGTGGATCGCGTATCGGAGGTCCGGTTACAGGTGGACTTGAACCGGGCGACCGAGACCATTCAGCGCTCTGCCACATTGCAGGCTGTGGACAAAAACGGAAATACGATCAGCGATGTGAGCATTAGCCCTGATCAGATCGATTATAAGCTTGAGATCACCCAGCGCGGCGGGTATCGCAACGTGGTGGTGAAAGTGGTATTGAAAGGCCAGGTGGTGGATGGTTATCGGGTGACCAATATTTCGGTCTTCCCGCCGGCGGTGACGGTTTTTTCGACCGACCCGCAACTGGTGGAAGACCTGCCCGGTTATGTTGAGACTGCTGCGCTGGATCTTAACGGGGTTAAGGATGATGTGGATGTGGGGCTGCCGTTAACCCTGCCGGCCGGGGTGCAGATTGTGGGAGATCAGACCGTGGCGGTGCAGGTTGGGGTGGCATCGATTGAAGGCAGCCTGACCCTGAATAATATGCAAGTTGAAGTGATCGGCCTTGAGCCAGGGCTGATTGGCAAAGTTTCGCCTTCGGGCGTTGACGTATTTCTGACCGGACCAGTGCCGCTGCTGAGCAGCCTGACCACAAAAGATGTGCGTGTAGTCGTTGATCTGACCGGAGAAAAAATTGGCACCTATCAGCGGGTGCCACGCGTTGAAATTGCAGTGGATGATATCACCGTCCAATCAATTTTGCCCGGTTCAGTCGAAATTGTGGTAGAAAAGGGTACCGCGGTCACGCAGACGCCCTGATGAAGAATTGAGGAATTGTAATGAAGAAACCTGTTGTCGCTCTGGTAGGGCGGCCCAATGTTGGCAAAAGCACCTTGTTTAATCGGCTGGCGGGTGAACCGCTGGCGATTGTGGATGATACTCCGGGCACCACCCGTGACCGAATTTTTTCGGAAGCGGAGTGGACGGGGGTTGAGTTTGATATTGTGGATACCGGCGGTATTGACCCTTCGGGGGGTGGGAAAGAACCCCTTTCGATTGGCTCGGCCGACTTTATCAGCGAGATCCGCACCCAGGCCCAGGTGGCCATTGAAGAAGCAGACGTGGTGCTTTTCATTGTGGATGCGATCATGGGGGTCACCCCGGCAGATGTTGAGGTGGCCCACCTGCTGCGCAAAAAGCAAAAGATGGTGGACGGGGTACCCCAGCCGCCGATTTTGCTGGTGGTGAACAAGGCCGACAGCGCAGGGCTGCGCGGCAATGCCAATCAATTTTATGAACTGGCAATGGGCGAGCCCTATGCGATTTCATCGGTTCACGGCACGGGCACGGGCGATATGTTGGATGCCCTGGTTAAGCTTTTGCCCCCGCAGGTCGAAGAAGAAGACGACGACTCGGTCAAAATTGCTCTGGTGGGCAAGCCAAATGTGGGCAAATCCAGTTTGCTTAACCGCCTGATTGGTGAAGAACGGTCGATTGTCAGCCCAATTGCCGGCACAACGCGCGATGCGGTTGATACGAAGATTGAGGTCAACGGGCTTCCGGTTACGCTGATCGATACCGCCGGAATTCGCCGGCGCGGGCGTATTGAACCGGGGGTGGAAAAATACAGCGTGTTACGGTCAATGCGGGCGATTGAACGAGCCGATGTTTCGTTGTTGTTGATCGATGCCCAGGACGGCATCAGCGCTCAAGATACGCATATTGCCGGGTTCATTCTGGAAGCCTGGAAGAGCTGTGTGGTGGTGGTTAATAAATGGGATGCGATTGAAAAAGATAACTACACCATGCAGGAATATACCGACCGCATCCGGCGGGAATTGAATTTCATGCCCTACGTGCCCATTTTGTTCATTTCGGCTCTAACCGGCCAACGGGTCGACCAGGTGCTCGAAACCGCCCTGCGTGTTCAAGAAGAACGTCTGGCGCGCATCACAACCAGCAGCCTGAATTCGATTTTGCAAAAGGCTCAGGATGCCCATGCCGCCACTTCGAAGAGCGGCAAATCGCTGCGGGTCTATTATGGCAATCAAGTGCGCAGCGACCCGCCAACTTTTTTGCTGCATTGCAATGATCCCAAACTGGGCCATTTTACCTATGTGCGTTACCTTGAAAATCAGATCCGTAAGGAATATGGTTTTCTGGGCACCCCGATTCGTGTGATTCTCAAAGCGCGTCGCTAGAAGGTTTTCGATGCCAGTCGATTTTAAGGAAGAAGTCAACACCTTCTGGAAGGCATTCTGTGCAGAAAATTCATCGCCTGCTGAGGCAGATGAATTTTCTGCCTGGTCTTTTGGTGATCACCCGGACCTGGCCGATGAACTGGCCGGGCTGGTAAAGCGCGGGATTAAAACCGCGACCTGTTGTTCGCTGCTCGAGATTCAGGCAGTGGGAGAACCGGTTCCACAGGTGGGTGATTTTAGTGTGATTCTTGATGGACAGGGAAAACCAGTCTGTATCATTCGTACCGATGACGTGTGCATTATCCCCTTTAATGAGGTGGGGGCCGAATTTGCATTTGAAGAAGGCGAGGATGACCGCTCTCTGGCGGCATGGCGTGAAGGCCACTGGCGATATTTTACGCGCGTTCATGCTGCGGTTAAGTTACCTCTGACAGAAACCATCCCGGTGGTTTGCGAACGGTTTCATGTCGTTTATCGGGCAGATGAACCTTGAGTGCTGCTGAAATCCGTTCCCTTGCAGTCCATTTCAACCCGCTTTATAATGACTGAAATGGACCCAATAACCCAGGAACCCAACCCCGAAACGGCCGATTTGCCGCGTTCTGCCGGTTTGGATGTTAAAACACAACCGGCCAGCGCCAAAACAACGCTGAGCGGTTATTTGACCGAACTGTTGCAGACGGTTTTGCTGGCGCTGGTTTTGTATTTTCTGATCGACGCCGTGGTGGCCCGTGTGCGGGTGGAGAATATCAGCATGCTGCCCACCTTGCAGCCGGGTGAGTTTATTCTGGTTAACAAACTGGCCTACCGGTTGGGCGAGGTGGAACGCGGTGATATTATCGTGTTTCATAATCCGACCAATCCACTGGAAGATTATATTAAACGCGTTATCGGCATTCCCGGCGATACGGTTGTAGTGGGAGGGGGGCAGGTTTCGATCAACGGTTTTACCGTCAGTGAAGATTATCTGACTGCACCGCCCGGTTATAGCGGCGAATGGCAGGTGCCTCTCGACTCACTGTTTGTTTTGGGCGATAACCGCAACCAGTCGTTGGATTCACATAGCTGGGGGTATGTCCCTTTTCGCAATGTGGTTGGCCGCGCACTGGTAATTTACTGGCCGTTTGATAAGGCCCGGGTGTTAAACCATCCGCGTATGGTTGAAGCTGCTCGTTAATAAGGACGATACCATGATTACAATGAATACCATTCGCCAACAAATTGAGACTTATGCGGTTGAGCTGCCTGTTTTTTCGGGCGGAACTCCGTTGGACCCGCCGATTGCCCGCTGGATCGACCATACGTTATTAAAACCGGAGGCGACCCCGGCCCAAATTGATCAGATTTGCAGCGAGGCGATTGCCAACCAGTTTGCAGCTGTATGCATCAACCCTATTTTTGTAAGCCGTGTGGCAAAAGCATTGCAAGGGTCGGGTGTAAAAACTTGCACAGTGGTCGGTTTTCCCTTGGGTGCGGTCCCTACGGCAACAAAAGTGTTTGAGACCGCTGAAGCCATTGCGCAGGGCGCTGAAGAAATTGACATGGTCATTTCCATCGGGCTGTTAAAAGCCGGCGCATACGAACAGGTCTATGAGGATATTCATCAGGTGGCCGAAGCCTGTCATCGCGGCGGGGCGCTTTTAAAAGTCATCATCGAGACGGTGTTGCTCGATCGGAAAGAAAAAATTGCCGCGTCGTTGTTGACGCGTGAAGCAGGGGCCGATTTTGTGAAGACTTCCACCGGTTTTGCCGGCGGCGGCGCCACCCCTGAGGATGTTGAACTGATGCGCCGCGTGGTTGGCCCGGCTCTGGGTGTGAAGGCGGCCGGCGGTGTGCGCAGCCTGGCGGATGCTTATGGCATGCTCCGCGCCGGAGCGACGCGCCTGGGTACCAGCGCGGGTGCGAAAATTGCGATTGAAGAACGGGAATTAAAGAAATAAGATGGCATTGGAACAAGAAGAAACTTTACCGTGCACCGAGTGCCAGGCCGGTCAAATGCACCGCACCTCGGTCACTTATTTTACCTGGCTGGGTGATGATCTGGTAACCGTGCCCGATTTTCCGTCGTGGGTGTGCGATTTATGCGGCCGGCGCGAATATGATCTGGCGGCGCTTAATCAGCTCAGTTTGCTGCTTAGCCCCACAGCCGGCAAACCGGCCAACCGGCGGCGGTTTATCCGCAAGCATCCCGATTCACAGAAACATCGTCCCATAAAGCCGGAATAAATTCTGCCTGGCCTCACGGCGGGCTGCGAAATTTTTTCAGGATCGTGGAGCATACCCGGTCTGGAATTTTATTCATCCTCGAACGCTTTTGCGCCGGGGATGTTTTTTTAATTTCTCTGATCATGGAACGGTCATTTTTATTTCAACCAATCTTTACCTGATTTTATAAATTTTTGCTACAATAACTTTTAGCACGGTATCAGACAAACAGTGGCGTTGAGGGGATGATCTTCCCGGTCATTGCCCCGTTATCGAAAAGCCGAATTTCAGTGGAGGTTCACATGGCAAACCTTAAAACGACCCTGCGCGGTTACACGACGTATCGCGGACGCGAGGGTCAAATTAGTTTTTTAATGCACCGCATCACCGGTCTGGGGGTTTTGCTGTTCCTTTCGATCCATATTCTTGATACGGCTTTTGTCTATTTTGCCCCACATCTTTATATGGAAGCCATTGCGCTTTACCGTTCCACCCTGTTTGGAATTGGTGAGGTGGGCCTGGTGTTTTGCGTATTTTTTCATGGAATTAATGGGCTGCGCATTGCAATTTTGGATCTTTTTGCACCCCACGCCTGGACCATTGCCCTTTCACGCAATGCATTCCGCTGGACGCTGGGGTTAACCCTGTTGTTATGGCTGCCCGCCACGGTGATTATGGTGCGCAATCTGTTGATCCACAATTTTGGAATGGTGCTTGGATAAGTGAGGCAGATGATGACCCCCTCTCAAAAAACTGTGCGTGTGCCGCGAAACTTTGAGACAATCGCCTGGAGCTGGATGCGCTACAGCGGCTTTTTGCTGATTTTTCTGGCGTTTGGACATATTATTTTGCAGGATGTGATTGTTGGCGTTCATGCCATTGATCTGGATTATGTGCAAATGCGCTGGGCAAATATCGGCTGGCGTATTTTTGATGCTCTTTTGCTGGCGTTTGCTTTTGCCCACGGGGTTAACGGCGCTCGTCAGGTGATTAATGACTATGTTCACAGCCTGCGCTGGCTGCGGGTGATTAATATTGGCCTGCTGGTTTTCTGGGCCGTAATCACGTTTATCGGCGCTGCGGCGCTGGTGGGCGGCGTTTCTGCCGGTTAAAAGGAGCCTTGCATGACACAGACCCATACTTTTGATGTCATCATTATTGGCGGCGGTGGCGCTGGTTTGATGGCTGCCCTGTATGCCTCGCGGACAGCCAACACGGCGGTCATCAGTAAGCTGTATCCTTCGCGCTCGCACACCGGGGCCGCTCAGGGCGGCATCGGCGCGGCGCTGGGCAACCTTGAAGAAGATCATCCTGAATGGCATGCCTTTGACACGGTCAAAGGTTCTGATTATCTGGGGGATCAGGATGCGATTGAGTTTATGTGCCAGGAGGCTGTGCAATCGGTTTATGATCTGGAACACATGGGTTTGCCTTTTTCGCGCACTGAAGACGGCCGAATTGCCCAGCGGCCGTTTGGCGGGCACACCAATAATGTCACCGGAAAGCCTGTGCGGCGCTCCTGTTATGCGGCTGACCGCACCGGGCATATGATCTTGCAAACCCTTTATCAGCAGTGCATCCGCAATAAAACCCGCTTTTTCGACGAATTTCAGGTGATTGAGCTGCTGGTGGAAGATGGCCGGGCCGCCGGCGCTGTGGCGATTGAGCAGGCGACCGGTGAGCTGCATGTCTTTCATGCCAAAGCCGTGGTGATCGCAACCGGCGGACATGGCCGAATGTGGGAGATTACCTCCAACGCCTATGCTTATACGGGCGATGGCGCTGCGCTGGTCTTGCGCAAAGGGCTGCCGCTGGAAGATATGGAGTTTTTTCAGTTTCATCCGACCGGAATTTACAAGCTGGGTATTTTGATCACTGAAGCGGTGCGCGGGGAGGGTGGAATTTTGCTCAACAGTGAGGGAGAGCGTTTTATGGAGCGCTACGCCCCGCGGGTGAAAGACCTGGCCTCGCGCGATGTGATCAGCCGGGCGATTTATCTTGAAACCCGGGCCGGCCGGGATATTAATCACCAGCGCTATATGTATCTGGATGCCCGCCCCGAGGTGATTAATCACTATGCCGAGCTGGACGGGCGCACCCGGCCCGATGGATCGCCGTATCGTGTGACGGCTGAAGAAATTCTGAGCAAGATCCCGGATATTGCCGATTTTTGCCGCACCTATCTGGGTGTGGACCCGGTGAAAGAACCCATGCCGGTGCAGCCGACCGCGCATTATGCCATGGGGGGCATTCCGACCGACAAGATGGCCAGGGTGGTGGTCGATGATCAGAACACGGTTTTCCCTGGTCTGTTTGCGGCAGGGGAGTGCGCCTGTGTTTCGGTGCACGGCGCAAACCGGTTGGGCACCAATTCGCTGGTAGATTTGATTGTCTTTGGCAAATATGCGGGTCTGGGCGCCGCTGAATATGCGCTGGGGGTAGAGATGCCCCGTTTGCCGGTGGATGCGATGGGCATGGCTTTATCTCAGGTGAGCACCTTGAAAACGGGCAGCGGCAAAGAGAACGCCGCCCGCCTTGGTGTGGAGTTGAAAAAGGTCATGTTTGATGATGTGGGCGTTTTTCGCACGGCCGAGGGCTTGCAAAATGCGGTTGAAAAAGTTGCCGAACTCCGCGAAAGATTTAAGGATGTGCGCATTCAGGATAGTGGAAAAATCTTCAATATGGATTTGTTGAACACCTGGGAGCTGGGTTGTCTGCTGGACCTGGCGCAGGTCACCGCCGTAGCTGCTCTGGCCCGCACCGAGAGCCGCGGAGCGCATGCCCGCGAAGATTACCCCAACCGCGATGATCAAAACTGGTTAAAACACAGCCTGGCCTGGATGGATCAAAACGGCGTGCGGCTGGGGAGCAAACCGGTTGTCATCACCCGCTATCAGCCCAAAGAGCGCACTTATTAACCCCCGGAGGTTGTGATGGAGATTAGCTTACGCGTATATCGTTATCAGCCTGAATCGGGCCAACCTGCTTATTACGATACCTTTCAGGTCACTGCTGAACCGACCGACCGGGTATTGGATGTGCTTGAAGCTGTGCGCGGCTATATGGATGGCACTCTGGCCTTCCGCCGCTCTTGTGGACACGGGGTGTGCGGGTCGGATGCCATGCGTATTAATGGGCGCAACCGGCTGGCCTGCAAGGTGTTGGTGCGGGATCTTAATTCGACCACCATCACGGTGGAGCCGCTGCTGGGTCTGGCAGTGGTGAAAGACCTGGTGGTGGATATGAAGCCGTTTTTTGATCATTACAAATCGGTGCTGCCGTACCTGGTTAACGACGAGCCGCTGCCGGCGGATGGCAAAGAGCGCCTGCAAAGCCCGGTGCAGCGTGAGCGCTTTGATGACACCACCAAGTGCATTCTGTGTGCGGCCTGCACCACCTCTTGCCCGTCCTTCTGGAGCAATGGGGCCTATGTGGGTCCGGCGGCCATTGTTAACGCCCACCGTTTCATTTATGACAGCCGCGACCGCGCCGGGGCAGAGCGGTTGAAGATTTTATCTGATCAGTTTGGCGTGTGGCGCTGCCGCACGGCCTTCAACTGCACCGAGGCCTGCCCGCGCGAAATTGAGGTGACGCGGGCCATTGCCGAGGTGAAGCAGGCCATCACCAAAGGCAAGATCGAATAAAAATCATCAAAGTGTGGGATGCAGACCGGGGCGCAATCGCCCCCCCGCGGGGTGTGATTGCTGTGAGCTGGCAATAAAAAAACTGCGGCAGGTTTTTACGCCTGCCGCAGTCTGTTTTATACAGCTAAATTTTAGTATTCGGGCATCGGAGCCGGAGCGGGTTTTTGCGGCTCGGGCTTGTCTGCGATCAGGGCTTCGGTGGTCAGGATCATGGCTGCGATGGAGGCAGCATTTTCCAGAGCGCCGCGGGTCACTTTGGCGGGGTCGATCACGCCGCCTTTGACCATGTCCATGTACTCATCGCGGAGCACATCGTAACCGATCTTGCCAGAGCCTTCGCGTTTCTGGGCCTGACGGATGTTTTCGACCACGACAGAGCCATCTTTGCCGGCATTTTCGGCGATCTTGCGCATGGGAACTTCAAGGGCCTTGCGCACGATGTTGACGCCGATCTGTTCGTCTGCGTTGCCCATCTTCAGGTCAGCCAGGGAGGGAACTGCGTTCAGCAGAGCCACACCGCCGCCGGGGACGATGCCTTCTTCAACAGCAGCGCGGGTCGCCGACAGAGCGTCTTCCACACGGTGCTTCTTTTCTTTCAGTTCGGTCTCGGTGGCAGCGCCAACACGGATGATGGCAACGCCGCCCGACATCTTGGCCAGACGTTCCTGCAACTTTTCGCGATCATAGTCGCTGGTGGTCTTGTCGATTTCAACGCGGATCTGATCGATGCGGCCGCGGATTTCGCTGTCTTTGCCTTTGCCGCCGACGATGGTGGTGTTGTCTTTGTCGGAGACGATCTTTTCACAGCGGCCCAGGTCTGAGAGCACGGTGGTTTCCAGCTTGCGGCCGGTTTCTTCCGAGATCACCTGCGCACCGGTGAGGGTCGCAATATCCTGCAGCATGGCCTTGCGGCGGTCGCCAAAGCCGGGGGCTTTCACAGCCAACACATTGAGCATACCGCGCAGTTTGTTCAGCACGAGGGTCGCCAGGGCTTCGCCGTCTACATCTTCTGCGATGATGACCAGTTCGCGTTTGCCGATCTGGACGAGTTTTTCGAGTACGGGGACGATATCCTGAGCAGCCGAGATCTTCTTGTCGTAGATCAGGATGTAAGGATCGGCGATGGAAGCTTCCATGTGATCGGAATCGGTGATGAAATAGGCCGAGATATAGCCGCGGTCAAACTGCATACCTTCAACATATTCGGTTTCGAATTCCAGACCCTTGGATTCTTCAACGGTGATGACGCCGTCTTTACCAACTTTGTCCATGACCTCAGCGATCAGCTCGCCGATGGTGCGGTCCTGGGCCGAAATGGAAGCGACATTGGCAATGTCTTCTTTCGATTCGATCGAGATTGCCTGACCTTTGATCGCATCGGCAACAGCTTTCGAGGCTGCTTCGATACCGCGTTTGAGCAGCATCGGGTTGGCGCCGGCGGCCAGGGTCTTCAGGCCTTCATTGACAATCGCGTGGGCCAGAACGGTCGAGGTGGTGGTGCCATCACCAGCGATATCGTTCGTCTTGGTGGCTGCTTCTTTGAGGAGCTGCGCGCCCATGTTCTCAAACGCATCTTCCAGCTCAATTTCTTTGGCAACGGTCACACCATCGTGGGTGATGGTGGGGGAGCCGAATTTGCGATCGATCGCCACATTGCGGCCTTTGGGGCCGAGGGTGGTCGCAACTGCAGTTGCAACGGTATCAATACCGGTCTTCAGTTTGCGGCGGGCTTCTTCACCGAAAACGAGTTGCTTAGCCATAGGTATATTTCTCCTTCAGAAGTTCAAAAAAGTGAATTACTCTTCAACAATCGCCAGCAGATCGCTCTCGCGCAGGATCAGCAGCTTCTTGCCGTCGATTTTAATTTCGGTGCCAGCATACTTGGCAAACAATACCGTGTCAGCGGTGTTGACATCCATGGGGATGTGTTTCCCGTCTTCATCGCGATCGCCAGGGCCGGTAGCCACAACTTTACCCTTCTGGGGTTTTTCTTTTGCGGTTTCGGGCAGGACGATACCACCAGCGGTAACATCTTCGCTTTCGATCGGTTCGACGACCACGCGGCTGCCGAGGGGTTTAAGTTTCATTGCCATTTCCAACCTCCTGAATAGGATTATCAGAGAATTTGTTTCAATCGGTTAGCACTCGCATGTAATGAGTGCTAAACCGTTGCGAATAATACCTGTCTTTCGTATGAAAGTCAAGGCATTCTCTTATTCTCTTATAAAATTCTGACAAAAGTTTTGCCGGGTTTAAGAGGCCCTGTCTGCCAGTGGTGAGAGCGGGCAATTGCGGCCCAACAGCATCACGGAATGGCAATCTCCAGGTCGTCAAAACAGGCGCCAAAATATGCGCCGTCTACGGGGGTGCCTGTTTCCAGTGCGCCGGTATATAACCCGGCTTGCCCCCGGTCTTCCGGTTTCTGATCAATAAAGGCCGGGTCAGCCCACCATCCGTTAATTCGGATTCCGGCCTGACTTTCGATGCAATAAATTTCGATGTCATAGCGGCCGTCTTTGGGCGGCGCAATATTTTCAACAGGCTGCCAGCCATACGAGAGCGGTTCCACCCCGGTGCGGGTCACCCTGTCGATGGAATAGGCTTTGTAATAAGGGCTGAATTTTACAACCACCACCCGATCGCCGGCGTCGCGACAGGTGGCGCCGATGCTGCCTGGCTGTTCAGCGGGGACAACCGAGAATTTCAGATAAACATCCTGCGACCGCTCCAGGGTTTCCGATTTGCTGGCGCGGCCAATTCCGGGCTTTAGAATGTCGATGCAATACTTGCCCTGCTGCGTATATTGAAACAGGGCATCTCGTGTGACGCCGCGGGGAAAGATATATTTTTCTCCGTCGAAATGATCGGTGAGGACAGGGCTGGCCGTCCAATCGGGCAGCAGGGGGGCGATGAGAGGCGATTGGGTTGGCTGTTGTTGTGGCTTTGCAAAACTAAGCGGCGGTCTCCCCATTAACAGATAAACCAGCACCGCGCTGGAAGTGAGAATAAACACAATTTCAGCGATCAACAAAAACCATTGCCAGCCGCTCACCTTGGGAGGCGGGGGCGGCATCCTTTTTTCGGTGGGCACCTGCCAGGGGCCGGCCACCTTTGCGGGTCTGGGAGCGGTTGGGGGTGAGATTCTTACCGGCTGGGTTTGGGTGATCGATTGATTTTGGTCGGACTGTGGTTCACCAGAAGCAGCCGGGGCTGAACTGGGGGGCTCGTCGGGGTCGGGCTGCGCGGCCGGTTCTTCAATTTCTTCGAGCCAGGCAAATTCATCCGGCTCAGAAATCGGTTCCGGCAATGCGGTAGTAGATTCGGCCCCGGAGATCAGCGCATCTGTGGCGGAGGAGGGGTTGGAACCCGGTATGGATTGGTGGCAGATGGGACATTTTGTTTCTCCTGGCCAGATCACATTCCCACAGTTTGGGCAGGTACCACTGCTCTCAGTCATCGCACCCCTCCAGACATTTAATGGCAGACAGATTCCAAGGAACCCTTAAACCTTCCGATCCATTGCGGAAGGCGTCGGGTCTGCGATCATCTGCCTTTATTATGCTGTTGTTTTTGGAGAAAATCAATAAAGAAAGTACTGTGGTTTAAGCGGGTGCGTTGCCAGTGGGCTAATTGGTGCGCATCAGCGCCAGCAGCCCCATTGCAAGACAGGCACACAACAGCGCTGCTGCCACCAGGGCAAAGCTAATCCAGAACACGGGCTTAAGAACAGTGGGCCGGCGCAGCGGAATTTGTGGACCGGGTGTCGGTTCCCAGGTTTCGGCCGGAGCAGGTTGAATGATCTCGACCATTTCCTGGTCAAAGTTTTGCGGTCTGAATTCTTCTTTTTTGAACACTCTGCCGCAATACAGACAGGCACTCCCTTTTGCTGGCAAGGGCGCGCCGCAGGCTTCGCAATGGCTGGTCTGGTGGGGTGTTGTCATGTTTCCTCCACCCCTATTTTACCGTATAGCCGAAGGAACGGCAGATTTGCTCGCTGGGTTCGATAATGGACATGATCACCGTATCTTCCGAAAAGCCCTTACGCACCTGGTCGAGAATCGCGGTGGCTTCTTCGCAATAATCCATCCCTTTTTGGCGGGGGCGGTACATGCCTGCCAGCGCCGAACCATAGGTATAGTAGTAGACCACCGTGGTTGAAGAGAGGGGCAGCCCGGTCAGGGTGATTTGGGGTGCGGTTGGGTCTTCACAGTCTCGCCGCACGGCACAGCTTTCTTCGGGTGGGCAGCCGCGGATGGCGCATTTTAGCGCCGGAATGGCCGATTCATAGTTGCGTGCCTTAAAGTACACCACGCCGAGCGCGGCATAGGTATCTTGGTTGTAGGGGTTAAACTGCAACCCTTTGCGGGTATTCAATGACGCGGCAAAAAAGTCACCGGTCTGTGAGTAGGTTTTTCCGATGGCCAGATAGGGCAGTGGGTCGCGGACCCCCAGTTGTTCGTTAATTGTGGCCGCCTGCGAAAAGTAATTCAGGGCTTCATCATAGCGTTTGAGCTGACGAAAATTAACCCCGATGGCGATATGCAAAAAGGTTAATTTGGGGTTGATCTCCAGCGCGCGTTGATATTCTTCAATGGCCCGGCCATAATTGCCAAGCGTTTCTTGCAGGGTGCCGTTAACACGGTGCACATCCATAAAAGAATCACCCTGCTCCAGCGCCTGGGCCATTAATTGTTCGGCACGGGTGTAATTGGCCTGATCGAGCATAATTTCTGCAAAATAAGCCATAGCCAGCGCGTTTTTGTTGTTCAGTTGCAGCGCGCGGGTGGCCTCTTGTTCGGCCTCGGCAATAAATGTGCTGCGCTGATCGCCGGCCAGCACAGGGTTTGAATTCCAGTCCAGCGTCAGGGCGCGAATGGCGTGTGCGTCACTTTCTTCGGGGGCAAGTTCAACCGCCTTTGTGGCAGTCTCCAACGCTTCGGTGAGGCGGTCCTTTTTTTCCTGGTCGGTGGTCATGTTCGCCGAAGAATAAACCATGATGCGCGCCAGTTCGGATAATATTTTGGCGTTATCGGGGTCAAGCTCCAGGGCCTTGCGGTAGGCTTCAATAGATTTTGGCAGGTTGCCGGCTACGAAATAGGTCTCACCTTCCAGCGCAAATGAGTTGGAAGCGCGGGTGGGGTAGGGCGTGGGGAGGAATGGCGATTGGATTTGGTCTGATTCGACGCTGCGCAGCAAGAATACCGCCAACACCACCATCCCTAACAGGATGAGGATGCGGGTCGGATTCGAATGGCTGCGGTTGCGGCGGAAAGTGATGTTTTTTCCGGTCAGGTTCATTCATTAATTTCCTGCTGCCGGGTCGGGTGTCTCATTGGCGGCGGGGGTGCTTGCGCTTTCTTCGGGCGTTTCGGTGGAGAGATCGCCGGGGCTGATCGGCCCTTCACGGCAGATTGTAAGCATTTCCTGGGCATTGAACAGTGCAGTTTCGTCGTTGGGAACGCCCTGGCTGATTATTTGCGAGATTTGCAATGCTTCGCTGCATTCACCCTGACGGGCGAGGGATAGGCCATAAATATAGTAGTATTCTGCCACACGACCGTAATCGAGCGGCAGACCTTCCACCTCAAAGCCGTCTGCGCTGGTTCCACCCCGCACAGCCAGTTTTAGAAACTCGATGGCCTTTGCATAATCTTTAATGCGATATTCCATCACACCCACATTGCCATACAGGAAGGGGTCTTGCGGCGATATTTTGATTGCCTGCTGCCCGAACTGGATCCCTTTGGGATATTCGCCGATGGTTGCATAGGTGCGCGAGATGTAAGTTAATGGAAGCGGGTCGGTGGGGTTCAGGCTGTTGGCGCGGTTAAATTCTTCGACAGCCCGGTCATACATTTGAAGCTGACGATAAATTCGGCCCAGCGAGAGGTGCAGGTCAGAGATGTTGGGTTCAACCTCTACGGCAGCTTCATATTGCGCCATGGCTTCTTCATAGTTGCTGGTAATTTCCAGTACGAAACCACGGGCGCGGTGGGTCTCCATGGCGTTTGGCGCCAGGGTTTCGGCGGTGCGTGAGGCTTCAATTGCTTTTTCCAGCGAACCTAGCTGACCCTGGTTTTCTTGAATTTGCAGGGCGATGATTTCGGCCAGAAAGGCGTAGGGCACTGCGTTGTTCGGGTCCAGTTGAATGGCTTCTTTCACCGAAGATTCGGCAGCCAGATAGTCACCCATAAAGCCCAGCGCCCAGCCTTTCAGCGCGTGCGCCATGGCGTTGTTGGGGCTGATTAGCAGTGCATTTTCAGCGCTGGTGATGGCTTCTTTATATTTGCCGGTGTAGATCTGTAAGCGCGCCAGCGCGATGTAGTTTGCTGCGTTTTTCGGATCGGACTGAATGGCGCTGTTGAAGCTGGTTACTGCCTGTGAGATTTTGCCTTCGCCCAGCAGCGCTTCTGCTTCGGTGACAAATGATTCGGGAGAACGGGTGGGCGTTGCGGTGGGGATGAACAGCGGCGGGGTAACCGGAACGATCACCTGATTGATATAAACCGCGGCTGCAACCAGAATTGCCAGAATGCCAATGCGCACCGGGCTGGTCTTTCTCCGGCGGCGGGTATAACTCCATTTACTACCTCGTAAGTACATTTTTGAATATTACCATCTATTAAAAAACGTCGTCAAGATGCGGGGTCGATTCTGTGATGATTCTTAATTCTCAATTAATGCTACCGGGGGCGCCACCCGCGCCCAAATTTTCCATCCGGGGCGCGAATTTTCAATGAAACAGGAAGTTTGGTAGACTTTAATGCTTGCCAGGGTTTCTGTTTCTCTATTAGAATCATATCATGCAATTTGACGTTTTCTCACTCTTTCCGGCTGTCCTTCAGCCTTATCTTTCTTCCAGTATCTTGCAGCGCGCTGCCGAGAACGGCTTGATCGAGGTGGCGCTGCATGATATTCGCGACTGGGCGCCCGATAAACATCATGTCACCGATGAACCGCCTTATGGCGGCGGGGGGGGAATGGTGATGAAGGTGGAACCAATCTTTGCCGCGGTTGAAACAATTTGCGGCGCTCCGCCAACCTGCCCGGTGATTTTAATGACCCCGCAGGGGCGGGTCTTTAATCAACGGGTGGCCGAAGAACTGGTTCAATACCCGCGGATTGCCCTGCTGTGCGGCCGTTATGAAGGGATTGATGAACGGGTGCGGCAGCACCTGATCACGGATGAGATCTCCATTGGTGATTTTGTGCTCACCGGTGGCGAGCTGCCGGCATTAATGGTGATTGATGCTGTATCGCGCCTGATCGGGGGGGTTTTGGGTGACCCCGATGGCGCCAGTGATGATTCTCATGCCACCGGGTTGCTTGAATATCCACATTACACTCGCCCACCCGAATTTCGGGGGTGGAAGGTGCCCGATGTGTTGCTTTCGGGCAATCATGCGGCCATTCACCGCTGGCGGCGTGAACAGTCGCTGGTGCGCACCCTGAAACGCCGGCCCGATATGCTGGATAAGTTTAACCTGACCCCGGCGGATATTAAGTTCCTCAAAGCCTGGCAGGTTGAGCAAGACCAACGCGATTCCGAATCGTCCGAAACCGAATAACCGCTCTATTTAGAGTGGACCCATTGTTTTTGCAGCATAGGGAGGGCCACACGATGCAAAAATTCAATTTTGGCAAGATCTTTTTGCTTGGCTTTGGCTTTTTTGGCGTCAGTGTTATCTGGTCGACCTACAACGCTTATGTCCCGTTGATTCTGGATGGTAAATTTGGGCTGACCGCGGGCTGGATCGGCTTTTTTATGGTGTTGGATAATATTGCCGCGCTGCTCATCCAACCGCCTGTGGGCGCCTGGTCTGACCGGCTGCGCACCCCGCTGGGCCGCCGCCTGCCGTTCATTCTGGTTGGAGCGCCGCTGGGGGCGCTGATTTTTGGCTTTTTGCCGATGATTTCAGCGCTGCCGCTGTTTATCATTTGTGCGGGTGGTCTGCTGGTGAGCATGGCTTTCTGGCGCACCCCGGTGGTGGCTTTAATGCCCGATATCACCCCTTCGCAATATCGTTCACAGGCCAACGGCATCATCAACCTGATGGGCGGTCTGGGCTCGGTGATCTCTTTTGCGGTGGGTTCAAGCCTGTATGCCGCCAACCCCAGTTATGCCTTCTGGCTGGGGTCTGTGCTGGTGCTTATCTCGTCTTCACTGGTGCTGCTTTTCATCCGTGAGCCCCGAAATTTTGATGAAAAACAACAGGAAGAACTGCCGAATATTTTCAGCAGCATTCGAGCTGTTTTTTCGGAAAAAGAAAGAAGCGCTTCACGGATGTTGCTGGCAATATTTTTCTGGTTTTTGAGCTATAACGCAATCGAAGCTTTCTTTACCCTGTACGGGGTGAAACACCTGGGTTTGGCAGATGCAGACTCGGCCTTCCAATTAACTTATATCTCACTGGCCTTTTTGCTGTTTGCACTTCCGGCCGGCTATGTTGGCGCTTCGCTGGGCCGTCGCCGCACGATCCTCACCGGGATTGTTTTGATGGCATTATCCATTCTGGCGATGTATTTCTTGCCCATCGCAACCCTGACCGGCAAACTTGCACAGGTGACCAAAACTGGCGCATTTTACCCGCTTTCGATTGTTCTGGCCGTTGCCGGTTTTGCCTGGGCAATGATTAATATCAATTCGCTGCCGATGATGGTGGATATGACCGATTCGCTGCGCATTGGCACCTACACCGGGCTGTATTACTTTGCCTCTACGCTGGCGGCCATTCTGGGCCCGATCACTTTTGGGGGACTGGTACAGGCCACGGGCAACAATTACAACCTGATGATGCTGCTTAGCCCTGTTTTTCTGGTGTTGGCGCTGGTGATGATGCTGGGTGTGCGCCGTGGAGAGGCGCACCTGCCCGAAGAGCCGCTGCCTTCTGCATTTGAAGCAGATTAGCAAAACCTGTCTCGCTATACAATTTTTAAGAAGGGTGACAAAAGACACCTTAGAATAAGTCTTGCTTCCCAAAAAATTTGACATTATACTTTGTATAAGAATGGGGAATATTATCCCCATTGATCCACATTTCTCACTGATCGAAAAGAAGAGGAGAAAGAAAATGCAGAAGAAGTCTTATCTTGTTGTGGCGATTCTGTTGGTTCTTTCCATGTTGCTTGCCGCTTGCGCCCCCGCAGCGACGCCAGTTGCAACGGAAGAACCTGCTGCTCCCGCGCAGCCCGAACAAAAGAGTGTCAAAGTATGCCAGGTGACCGACACCGGCGGCATTGACGACAAATCCTTCAATGCGACGGCCTGGAAGGGCGCAGAGATGGTGAAATCGGAACTGGGCGGCGAGGCGAAGTATCTCGAATCGCAGCAGCAGACCGATTATGAAAAGAACATCAACGCTTTCATTGAAGAGAAATGCGATCTGATCGTAACGGTGGGTTTCCTGCTGGGTGATGCGACGAAAGCCGCTGCCGAAGCGAACCCGGACCAGAAGTTTGCGATTGTAGACTTTGCCTATGATCCGACGATTGCGAATGTGTTGGGTCTGACCTTTGCGACCGACCAGGCTGGTTTCCTGGCGGGTTATCTGGCGGCAGCCAGCACGAAGACCGGCAAAGTGGCGACGTTTGGTGGTTTGCAGATCCCGACCGTGACCGTCTTCATGGATGGTTATGTAATGGGTGTGCGCTACTACAATGAGAAGAACGGCGCGAAAGTGGAAGTGTTGGGCTGGGATCCTGAAAAACAGACCGGCGCGTTTGTAGGCAATTTTGAAAGCACCGATGACGGCAAGAACCAGGGTATCGCCTTCCTGGATCAGGGCGCCGACATCATCATGCCGGTAGCCGGGCCTGTGGGTCTGGGCACCGCCGCAGCAGTGAAAGAACGCGGCAATGCATGGGTAATTGGTGTGGACAGCGACTGGACCGTTTCGGCCGCCGAATACAAAGACATTGTCTTGACCTCGGTTGTGAAGAACATGGATGTGGCCGTGTTCGATGCCTCGAAGGCCGTTCTTGACGGCACTTATGCCGGCGGTATCTATGTGGGTACCCTGGCGAATGGTGGCGTTGGCCTGCCCGAATCTTCAGTGATGTCAGACGAACTGAAAGCAGCCATCGAAGCCATTAAAGCCGACATCATCGCCGGTAAACTGCAGACCGGCCCCGGCGCAATGCCCGCCCCGGCTGCTGCCCCGGAAGTGAAACCGGTCAAAGTATGCCAGGTGACCGACACCGGCGGCATTGACGACAAATCCTTCAATGCGACGGCCTGGAAGGGCGCAGAGATGGTGAAATCGGAACTGGGCGGCGAGGCGAAGTATCTCGAATCGCAGCAGCAGACCGATTATGAAAAGAACATCAACGCTTTCATTGAAGAGAAATGCGATCTGATCGTAACGGTGGGTTTCCTGCTGGGTGATGCGACGAAAGCCGCTGCCGAAGCGAACCCGGACCAGAAGTTTGCGATTGTAGACTTTGCCTATGATCCGACGATTGCGAATGTGTTGGGTCTGACCTTTGCGACCGACCAGGCTGGTTTCCTGGCGGGTTATCTGGCGGCAGCCAGCACGAAGACCGGCAAAGTGGCGACGTTTGGTGGTTTGCAGATCCCGACCGTGACCGTCTTCATGGATGGTTATGTAATGGGTGTGCGCTACTACAATGAGAAGAACGGCGCGAAAGTGGAAGTGTTGGGCTGGGATCCTGAAAAACAGACCGGCGCGTTTGTAGGCAATTTTGAAAGCACCGATGACGGCAAGAACCAGGGTATCGCCTTCCTGGATCAGGGCGCCGACATCATCATGCCGGTAGCCGGGCCTGTGGGTCTGGGCACCGCCGCAGCAGTGAAAGAACGCGGCAATGCATGGGTAATTGGTGTGGACAGCGACTGGACCGTTTCGGCCGCCGAATACAAAGACATTGTCTTGACCTCGGTTGTGAAGAACATGGATGTGGCTGTGTTCGATGCCTCAAAAGCAGTTGGCACCGATACCTACGCCGGCGGCATCTATGTAGGCACGCTGGAAAATAGCGGCGTTGGCCTGCCCGAATCTTCAGTGATGTCAGACGAACTGAAAGCAGCGATTGAAGCCCTCAAGGCCGACATCATTGCCGGTAAGATCGCCACCACTCCTGCCAAGTAGTTTTCTCAAGTTAGTCTCACGACGCCGGCGGCGGGTACATCCTGCCGCCGGCTTTTCAACCCTTTTGAGAAATTTGCTTATTTTAAAATCCTTTGGCAGCCCCCTGCATTTTGGGGTGTGAGGGTGAGCAACATGCTCATACCCCAAAGTACGGAACCACTTAAGGGCACTCCTCGAATGAGCCTAAAAGTCATTAAACTCCTGTGTTTCAAAAATGGTAAAATAAGCACAACTTTTCACCCAAAATCCCCTTGGAGTAATCATTTATGACGCCTATTCTTGAACTGAAAGGCATTACCAAGCGATTCCCGGGTGTCCTCGCGAACGATCATATTGATCTGGTTCTTCAGGAAGGTGAGATCCACGCTCTCCTGGGAGAGAACGGGGCGGGAAAAACCACGCTGATGAATATCCTGTATGGGTTATACCAGCCCGATGAAGGACAGATCGTCGTGCGCGGCAAACCTCTTACGGTGCATTCTCCCAGTGATTCGATTCGTGCCGGCATTGGCATGGTGCATCAACACTTTATGCTTGTTCCGGTCTTCACGGTGACTGATAATGTCATGCTGGGGGATGAATCGGTTAAAGCCGGCGGTGTGTTGGACCGGAAAACTGCTGCCAGCAAGATCATGGATATTTCTGACAAATATGGGCTGGCGGTTGATCCGGATACGTATATCCGGGATCTGCCGGTGGGTGTGCAGCAGCGCGTGGAGATTATCAAGCTGTTGTATCGCCAGGCGGATATTCTCATCTTTGATGAACCCACTGCCGTGCTTACCCCGCAGGAAGCGGATGAGTTGTTTGGCATTATGCGGGCTTTGACCAAACAGGGAAAATCCATTATTTTTATTACGCATAAGCTGCGTGAAGTTCTGGATGTGGCCGATACAATCACCGTCATCCGCCGCGGGAAGGTGGTCGGCTCAACGGTACCAGAAGAAGCAGATCAGGCCAAACTGGCGGCCATGATGGTGGGGCGCGCGGTTGACCTTGATCTGGACCGAAAGCCGGCCGACCCCAAAGAAGTTGTGCTGGATGTTGAGAATATCGTTGTTGCTGATCAATTAAAACAGATTGCGGTGGATGGGGTTTCTTTTCAGGTGCGCTCGGGTGAAGTGCTGGGTGTGGCGGGGGTGCAGGGGAACGGTCAGACCGAACTGGTTGAGGTGGTCACCGGGCTGCGCTCTGTGCTCAGCGGCAAGATTAACCTGATGGGTAATGAAATTACCAGAGCCAACCCGCGCCGGATTATTGAACTGGGCACCGGGCATGTGCCCGAAGACCGCCAGCGGGATGGGCTGGTGCTTTCAGCGCCGTTAACCGAAAACCTGATCCTGTGCACCTATTATCTGCCGCCGTTTGCCACCGGTGCGCGGATTAACTGGGATAAGGCCGAAGAGAATGCCCAGCGTTTGATCAAAGAATATGATATTCGCACACCGGGGTCAGAAACCAATGCCGGGGCGCTTTCGGGCGGCAATCAGCAAAAGGTGATTGTGGCGCGTGAGCTTTCACGCCCGCTGCATTTGCTGGTGGCCTCTCAGCCGACCCGCGGTCTGGATGTGGGTTCCATTGAATATATCCACGGGCAGATTCTGAAGCGGCGGGATGACGGTGTGGCTGTGCTTCTGGTGTCGACCGAGCTGGATGAGATCATGCAGCTCTCCGACCGGATTGCCGTGATGTATCGCGGCAAGATTGTGGCAATTGTCCCTGCTGAAGAAGCGACCAAAGCCTATATTGGTCTCTTGATGGCGGGCATTTCATCGGAGCAGGCCAAAGCGCAGCTCCATCAGACCTCTAATTCTAAAAACTAAGGCGGGAGCGCTAATATGAACGAATCTGAAGCAACTCCCAAACAGGATCCCGGAAAAATACTCCTTGAAGAGCTGACAAAAAAGCCGTCTCGCAAGAGTATTGGACAGACCATTTTGATCCCCTTTCTGGCGGTCATCACCGGTTTGATCATTGGGGCGCTGTTTATCATCTTCACCACCGAAGATGTGTATGCGGGTTTCCAGGTTTCGCTGGGCGAAGGTTTGCGCATCGCCTGGGATACCGTTTCAAATGCTTATGCGGCTTTGTTTATGGGCGCATTTGGCGACCCAAAACGAATTGCGGCAGCATTATCCAGGGGCGATGCGCTTGAAATTCGCCGCGCGTTCAATCCTTTCCTCGAAAGCCTGGTGACTTCAACGCCTTATATCTTTGCCGGTCTGGCGGTTGGTCTTGGTTTTCGGGCCGGCGTATTCAACATCGGCGGTGAAGGTCAGATCTTTATGGGCGCTGCCCTGGCCGCGTATGTCGGTTATTCCTTCACCGGTTTACCGGCTGTCTTGCACATTCCGCTTTCGCTGCTGGGTGGTTTTATCGGCGGTGGTCTGTGGGGGTTTGTTCCGGGTTGGCTAAAGGCAAAAACAGGCGGTTCAGAAGTGATCAATACGATTATGATGAACTACATTGCTTTTCGCCTGAGCGACTGGCTGCTCAGCGGACCCATGAAACGCCCCGATTCATTCAACCCGGTCAGCCCGACCATTATGGATTCGGCCAAGCTGCCGCGTTTCTTTGATAACCCGATCCGTTTTCATCTGGGTTTCTTTGTGGCGTTGTTGATGGCTTATGGGGTTTACTGGCTGTTGTTTAAATCGACCTGGGGCTTTAATTTGCGCACGGTTGGCGCCAACCCCAATGCGGGTAAATATGCGGGCATCAACGTGCCGCTCAACATTATGATTGCAATGACCCTTTCGGGTGGTCTGGCGGGTCTGGCAGGCGCCAACGAGGTGTTGGGTGTCAACTACAACCTGGCAATGGCTTTCTCTTCTGGTTACGGGTTTGATGCGATTGCGCTTGCCTTGCTGGGGAATAATCATCCGCTGGGGATTGTACTGGCATCGCTGATGTTTGGCACGCTGCGGAATGGGGCGACCCGTATGCAGGTTGCCTCGGGCATTCCAATTGATATCATCTCCATTTTGCAGGCAGTGATCTTGATGTTTATTGCTGCGCCGGCGATTATTCGCACCATTTACCGGCTGAAAAACCCTGGCGAACGGGAAGCGAAGCTGAAAGCCAGCAGCGCGGGAGGAAAATAAACATGGCAGCACAAACGGTTATTGTCCATAAGCGAATTGAGGGTCAAACACCGGCTCGCCATTTTGCACGGGCAGGTTTTCGATGCTGCCGTAG
>CAZQLE010000042.1:0-4513 GCA_964593905.1 uncultured Anaerolineaceae bacterium
GGCACGGTGCGCGGGGCGGTGTTGACCATCATCATTTCCACCATCTCGGCGCTGGTCCCTTTCTGGCTTGCCCGCCGCCTGGGACGAGACTGGGTGCAGAGCAAGCTGCGCAAAGGACGGCTGCGGCCAATTTATTCGCTGACCGGCGGAAAATCGGGCTTTATGTTTGTGTTAATCCTGCGGCTGCTGCCGGTGGTGCCCTGGGAAGTGCAAAGCTATGTCTCGGGTTTGACCCGTGTTTCAATGCGCAGCTTTTTCCTGGCCACCCTGCTGGGCGGCATCCCCAGTTCGTTTGCCTTTGCCTTTATGGGCCACAGTTTCACCCGCGGCGAAACCGATGAGATGATTCTGGGCATCCTCCTGGTGTTGCTGGTGGGGGCCATTATTCCGTTTATTGCCTCACGAATCGGTAAAAACAAAAAAAACGCATCCGAAGAGATTTCAGAGTAAGATATTTTTCTGAAACAATAATGAAAACACAGCCGCGCTTTTCGTCGCGGCTGTGTTATTCTCCAGGCCAATTTTGCTTACTTTGAAAAATCCAGAATTGTCTCGCGCACCTCACCCCATTTGAGCGCATCTGCAATGCCCTGCTCGATCGACAGCCGGGCTTCCCAGCCCAACAGCGCTCTGGCACGGTCGGCGTTCGCGTAGGCCCCGGCCACATCCCCCGGCCGCGGCGGGGCAACCCGCTTGTTAATCTCTTTTCCCCACACGCGTTCAAAGGCAGAGGTCAATTCAAAGACGGTCACGCCGTCGCCCGTGCCCAGGTTAATGACCAGATAATTTTGCTGCGGCCCGGCGGGGTACTGCTGCGCATTGTGCAGCGCAAAGGCGCGGTCAAAACCGGTCACGGCCAACACATGCGCCTGAGCCAGATCCCAGATATGCACATAGTCGCGAATGCCAGAGCCGTCACGGGTTTCCCATTCGGCGCCGGTAATTTCAAAAACCGGGTTTCTTTCCAGCGCGGTATCCACCAGTTTGCCCAGCACGTGCGATGGGTTCTTCACATGAATCCCCGAACGCATTTTCGGGTCCGCGCCAATCGGGTTGAAATAACGCAGGGCAATGCCGCGCATCCCGTAGGCCGCACAAAAATCGCTCAAGATCATCTCCATCATATATTTGGTGCGCGCATAAGGGCTGGACGGCTTTAACGGCGATGCTTCAGTGACCATAAAGCCCGGTACGGCATCATAGAGCGAAGCCGAAGAGCTGAACAACACCCGTTTTTGCCCCAACCGGTGCAGGGTATGAAACAGTTCCAGCGATTTGGCGACGTTCTCGGTGTAATATTCATACGGGTGTTCGGTCGAGTCGGGCACCACAATCAACGCCGCGCAGTGGATCACAGCCTGAATATCGGGGTGCTCGCGAAAGACGGTCTCCACGGCTTGCCGGTCGGCGATATCAGCCTGATAAAAAATCCGCCCGCGGGTGAACTCTTTGCGTCCGGTGATCAACGAATCGAGAATAACGGGGGTATGACCGGCGTCTTCCAGCGCCGAAGCAATTGTCGAACCAATGTAACCGGCGCCGCCGGTGATCAGATATTTCATACCTTCCTCCAATAAGATGCAATTTTCATGGTTGTGGCGATGATTCTGCCAGGCGACAGCCCAGTTCAGCTTCAACCGGGCCGAGCGCCTGCAATTTTTCAGAAGAATCGGCCGTGTGGGCAGCAATGCGCTGCCACACCCGGCAGAGCGGTGCCTGAACCAGCGGGGTAATTTGCAGCGTCGCGCGGCTCAGCTCAATCGCCCGCGGCCAGTTGCCGCGATGGGCATAGGCTTCAATGAACACAAAGCGTTCGGCCGGGTCGTTGGGGTGATCTTCCAGCGCAAAAGCCTGGTCGCCCAGCGCAGCCGCGCGCGCCCAATCACCTTGCTGGCGCGCCAGATCGGCCTGCTGAAAATAATAACACCAACCGTGGGTCGGTTCTGCGCCGTAAATATTGAGCGGGGGCGTGGCATTCCCCTCCGCCAGCACCCGCGCAGGGTCAGAAAGCGCCGCGGCTTCGCGCATCTCCGGCGGCAGCAGGGGGTTGAGCGGGTCAACCTGTGGGTCCAACACCCGCAAACAGCCCGGCGGCTGATAGAGCACCGCCAGCAGTTGGTCGGTGCTGCCATAAAAGACGGCCGCCAGATAATCCTGTTCAATCGTCTGGCCGGGGCGCATTCCTTTTAAGCCGGTCTCGCGCCGGATCGACGGGGTGTAAAGCACATACGACATCCGCAGCGGGTCGGCCGGCTCGCCACCATAGATCCAGTTAAGCGGCGCGGTAAGCGAGTTATCGCTGGTATAGCGGGTGGGCAGATCGTTAATCAACAGCGCCGTATCCGCCGCAATGGCCGGCGCGCGCCAGGCGAGCTGCCAGAACAACTGTTTTTGCACCGTGAAATCACGCCGGTACGCATTGGCCGACTGGAACTGCACCCCCACAGCCGCCCCCACCAGCACAGCGGCGGCCAGCGCGCGCAGCCCGCGGCGGGGCAGCAGCTCAATCACCCCGGCGGTGAACAATGCCGCACCCAACAAGAACGGCAGGGTAAAGCGGTTATTGGGATATTGCAGGCCAACGGGCAGACCGGTGAGCCAGAACGGCCCCCCGGCGACCAGCGCCGCCAGCAGCCCCAGCCCCAGTGCGGCAGCAGGCGCACAGCGCCCGCTTTCATCACTGCTGCGGCGCAGCCAGAGCAGCAGCCCGGCGGTAAGCGCCCCGGCCGCAGCCAGCACCGCCAGGGTAAAGGCAAAGGTGCGCCCCCCCAGGGCAGCCGGGGCCGGCAGACGAAAGGCTTTTACCCACGCCCCGCCCAGCACGGCCAACAAGTCATTGGCGGCCGTCGCAGCCAGATGCAGCAGCGCAGCCAGCGGCGCAGCGCGCAGTTGGTCGAGCAACCCGAACTGGTAATTGTGCGTCTGATGCGGGAAGAGAAACACACGCCAGATCACCGCAGCCAGAAAGATCGCCAGATAAGGCAGCCAGTTGCCCAGCGCCGGCCTCCAGGCCTTCTTTAACCCGCCCTGCTGCGCCCCCGCCACCAGCAGCAGCGGCAGACGAATCAGGTCGAGCAGAAAGAAATACTCCATGCTGAGCAGGTTCACCAGCGAAAACGCCAGCCCCAGCCCCAGCCAGCCCCAGCGTGCACGCGTGCCGTGTGGATTGCGCGCCGCAATCAGCATAGCCGCCAGCGAGAATAGGAAGGCACAATAGATGAAGAAAAAATGTCCGTAGGTAATTGCGATAGGAGCCTGATCAAAACTGGGATACACCAAAAACAACGCCGCAGCCGCCGCAGCCAGGCCTACCCGGCGCGGCAGGGTTAAACGCAGCACATTCCATAGCGCAACTGCGGCAGCCCAGTGCCAGAACAAGCCAAAGATCTGCCAGCGCAAGGGTTCTTCGCCCAGCAGCGCCATGCTAACCCGGTAAAACAGCCCCCACACCGGGCGGTTCGTGGCAAAATAACGCGCCAGGCCATCTGAACCCAGTTTTTGAGAGATCCAGATAAACGCCCAGTCATCCCAGTAAAAACCCAGCCACGGAATCAGCAACCCGTAGGCCAATACGGCCAAACCCAGCAGCCCGAGAGGAACACTCCAGACGGGCAGTTCAACGGCGCGCAAACGCCTTAAAACCCGATTAATCATGGGGCGGCGTATCCTCAGCAGAGCGGCGGGAGCGGACCAGATACAGCGGCCGGCCCTTGGCCTCCTGGAAAATATAGCCCACATAAATGCCAATAAAGCCCAGGGCGATCATCATCATCCCCCCGATGATCAGCAGCATAAACATCAGCGAACTCCAGCCGGGCGCCAGGTTGGCGGTTTGACCGCGCACCCAGAAGTTCAGCACATACAGCGCCTCAATCAGCGCCAGCAGCAAAAAGACCCCGCCCAGCGAGATGCTGAAATACAACGGCCAGAGCGAAAAAGAGAAAATTGCATTGGTCGCCAAACGCAGCATCTTGCGCAGCGTATATTTGGAGCTGCCGCCCAGACGCGCGGGCGGTTGAAAAGGCAAAATGACGGTGCGAAAACCCATCCACGAGACCATGCCGCGCAGAAAACGGTGATACTCGCGCATCGAGCGCAGCCCATCAGCCGCGGCGCGGCTCATCAGCCGAAAGTCGGCCCCGCCGGGCAGCACGCGGGTATCTCCCACACGGTTGATCAAACGGTAAAAAGTGGTCGAGGTCCAGCGCTTAAAGCGCGGTAGATCTTCCTGCTCGGCGCGCTGGGTAAGCACAATATCATAACCGCTCCGGGCCAGGCGCAGCATCTCGGGGATGAGGGCCGGCGGGTGTTCGCCATCGCCATCCAGGGTGATCACATAATCGCCGTCGGCCGCATCCAGCCCGGCAGTCAGCGCAGCCTGATGCCCAAAATTGCGGCTAAGCTCAATCACCGTCACCCGCGGGTCGCCGGCAGCAATTTGCTCCAACACCGCCTGGGTTCCATCCCGCGAGCCGTCATTGACATAAAAAATACGCACCCGGCAAGGCAGGTC
>CAZQLE010000042.1:4523-23186 GCA_964593905.1 uncultured Anaerolineaceae bacterium
AGGCAGGTCATCCACCACCGCAGAAAGCCGGGCGTGGAACGAGGCCGCCGCCTCTTCTTCATTAAACATCGGCGTAACAATATCCACAAGCAAAGGGTTCGTCGGGTTGTTTATCAGGGTCAAAATTCCTCGGATGGACAGTGATTGATGATTATTATAACCCGATCTCGGGGGTACATGGCCCATGTTCTGGCAGCCCAGGCCCCTCACCCCGGGGTTGAACCACCCCAAAAAAGGGCCGCTTTGCTGCCTTCCGGAGGATCGTAAGCTTGTAGAAATCTTATCGCCGGGCAGTATGGATGAATTTTATATTTTCGAGTTGTATAATAATCAATAGAGTCTTATCAAATTCAAACTTAATACTCACCCATTATGGACCGCTCACGGGGGAGTAACCCTTACCAATCAATCAACCGCTGGCCGGCGATGGGGAAAACAATGCCGGTATTAACAGTTTTTAAATAGACCGTCTAGAGGAGCAGGCAATGAAACCTCATCTCAGATTGTTCTCCATAGTCTTCACTACTCTGTTACTGGTCAGTTTCCTGCCAATTCCATCTGCTCAGGCGGCGCCGCTGGCAATGCCGCTGGATAATTGGATGGATACCGACTGGGGGCTGCGCAGAGCTTTTACGGTCAGCAATCCCTGCGCCGTGGAACAGACGGATTATCAGGTGCTGCTCACACTCGGTTCAGACAGCCTGGACTGGAGCAAAGTGCTGGCAGATGGTTCGGACCTGCGCGTGACCGCCGCAGACCAGATCACCCGCATCCCCTTCTGGATCGAATCGATTGACACCGGCGCACAAAGCGCAAAGCTATGGCTTAAAATCCCGGTGCTGCCGGCTGCCGGAACCACCCTTTATCTCTATTACGATAACCCCACCCCGCGCTTTTCAGATGTATACCCGGCCCCTCCCGCCGGGCCCTTCACCCGCCGCGGGCAGCTTTCGATCATCGGCACCCTGCCGGTCTCGGATGTCTTTGATATCGGTTATCCCTATTTTTTGGACAGCAATAAAACCTTTTATACACCGGTCGCCTATCAGAGCGGCAGCACAAGCAATATCCACGTCATTCAGACCACCAACCCCGATACAATCGCCTGGGGATGGATCCCGGCCACCTCACCAATAACCGGCGGCGCAGATCCCTTCCTGCTGCGTGATTCCGGCACCTGGTACATCTTCTATACCGATGTGACCGACCCGGCCAACACTGCCATTCGCGTGGTCACCTCAACCACTTCTGTCATGACCGGTTACGGCGCCCCGGTCGATGTGTTGCTGCCCACCGAAACCTGGGAAGGCACCCGCGTTCAAGACCCCTTCCTGTTTCAGAGCGGAACACAATGGGTGTTGCTGTATAAGGGCATCAACGCCGCCGGTCTCGAACAGATCGGCTATGCCACCGCCGCTTCACTGGTCGGGCCGTGGACCAAATATGCCGCCAACCCGGTCATCATCCCCGGCGCGGCCTATGACGCCGCGGGGGTCAGCGACCCCTGGGCGATGCAGGTGAGGGATGAGTTTTATATTGGCTATACCGCGCTCAGTTCGGCTGGCGCTGCCGCTCAGATTGCGCTGGCTTCCACCACCGATTGGGCCGTGTTCAACAAACAGGGCGTGGTGTTCACCCCCGGCACAGCGGGCGGTTTTGATGCCGCGGGCGTTTCGGGCGGCGGCGTGGTGCGTTATGGGGCCGATGACTATCTGTTCTACACCGGCGTTAACGCTTCAGGCATCCAGCGCATGGGCTTCGCCACCATGCCGGTATTAAAGCCTGTGCTGCTTGCCAACCAGGCCGCAGACGTGTTTGATTTTGTCGATGATTTCAGCGGTGCGGGGTTAAACCCGGCCGCATGGACCACCTCGATCAGCCCGGCGGGCGGAGCCAGTTCGGCGGCCGTTGCCGATGGCGTGCTCACCCTGACCGGGCGCAGTTTGTCGGGCAACGCTGGCGCCATTCACGCCACCGCTGCCGGCGGTTTTGAAACCAACACCCGCATAGAAGCGCGGCTGCGCCATCTCGACGCCGACCTGGACGGAGCAGGTTCACCGGTCGATTCGGCTTTTGAGCTGGGGCTCATTCGCAGTTCAACCGATAACATCATCCGCGTGCTCGATTCTCCAGACCCGCTGGTCTATTCGGTTTCGACCAATGCCAACGGCGGGCCGATCAGCTATACCGATACCGCAACCGCCTTTGACGCCAACTGGCACACCTTTGGCATTCAGCGCAGCGCCAGCGGCGAGGCGGTTTATACCCGCGATGGGGCAAACCTGGCCACACTTGGCCCGGCAGGCACCCCGACCGGGACCCTCCAGCCCTGGCTCAGAGCTTATGCCAGCGGGTCCATTCCGGTCAGCCGGCTGGAAGTGGACTGGGTGCGCGTTTACAAGTACTGTGGCGATGTCACGGTTACCCCCGGCGCGCAAGAGACCGCCCCAAACACCTTCAACTCCAGCGTCCCGCCCACCGTGCGCAAGATTCCACGCGTCATCGTGACCAAAACCGCGCCGCCGTATGTGCGCAAAGGCTCGCCGATCAATTTCACCATTCAACTGAACAATATCGGCACCCGCTCCATCGAAGTAAAACGCATCTTTGACAAACTCGCACCGGGCTGTTCACTGGAAACGCAGTTCTCGGTCTATTCGGCCAGTGAATTTCCCGATCCGCCCTTTCCGCGGGTTAACTACCCCACCAATGTAAGCTATGCCTGTTCACTCACCGCCGTAAACGACCTCACCAATACCGTGCTGGTCGAATACATCGCTTATACCGGCGACCCATATGCCATGCTGTGGGCCGATGTGGCTGTGGATGTGATCGATCCGGCGCTCAGCGTGGCAATCAACCCGCCCAGCGCCACTCTGACCTCCGGCAGCACGCTCTTTATGACCGTCACGGTGACCAACACCGGCGACAGCCGCATCAATAGCATCAACCTGACCAACACCGAGTTCCCGGCCTGCGCGCTCAGCGTGGGTGATCTAAATGCCGGGCAGAGCCGCAGCCTGCTGTGCAGTTCTCCGGCGTTGAGCGTCGATCTCGGCCACACCACCACCGCTGCTGGCACCGACCTGGCCGGGCTGGCGGTCACGGCAGACGCGGCCGGCAGTGTCACAATCAGCGGCACCCCGGTCAACAACCCGCCCGATGCGGTGAACGACACCGCCATGACCGATGAAGATATCCCGGTAAACGTGGATGTGCTGGAAAACGATACCGATATCGACACCGCTAAATCCGCGCTGGATGTCATCGTAATCACCCCGCCAGTCAAAGGACAGGCCGTCTGGGACAGCACCAACCGGGTCTTCCTTTACACTCCGGCCGCCAACACCAACGGCGCCGACAGCTTCACCTATCGCATTTCAGATGGAACCACCAACGACACCGCCACCGTCGACCTGACCGTTAACGCGGTGGATGACGCGCCGGTTGCCAATGATGATACCGCCAGCCTGAACGAAGATGCCAGCGTGCAGATCAACGTGCTGGCCAATGACAATGATAGCGACACCCCGCTGGCCGGCCAGCCGGTTTACCCCGTCACCCCGCCGGCGCATGGCTCGGCCGCATGGGATAATACCGTACGCCGTTTCACCTATACCCCGACAGCCGATTTTAACGGCGATGATACGTTCACTTACCAGGTGGGCGACGGCCTGTTGAGCGCTTTGGCCAGGGTGGATATCACGGTCAACCCGGTGGATGATGCGCCGGTGGCCAACGACGACAGCGCCACCACCGCAGAAGACACCCCGGTCACGGTGGATGTACTGGCCAATGATGTGGATGTGGATGGCGACACCCTGACCGCCACGCCGCTGCAGAACCCGCAGCACGGCTCGCTTGTGGTCAACCCCGATAAAACCATCGACTACACCCCCAACCTTAACTACCACGGCGCCGATGGCTTTACCTACACCCTCTCAGATGGCACCTCCACCCGCACCGCCGCGGTGACGCTGACCGTCACATCGGTCAACGACGCTCCGGGCGCGGCCAACAACGCCTATCAGGTCAGCGAAGACGAAACCCTGACCGTGGCCGCCGCGCAAGGTGTGCTGGCCAATGATGTGGATGTGGATGGCGACAGCCTGACCGCCGAACTGGTGAGCGGCCCGAATCACGGCGCGCTAACCCTCAACGCCGACGGCAGCTTCACCTACACCCCCACGGCCAACTTTGACGAAAGCGACAGCTTCACCTACACCGCAACAGATGGCGCGCTCGACTCGAACATCGCAACCGTGACCATCACGGTCAACCCGGTCAACGATGCTCCGGTGGCCGTGATCGATTCACTCGCGGTCGATGAAGATGTCACCCTCACGGCTGCCGCACCGGGCATTCTGGGCAATGACACCGATACCGAAAGCGATGCGCTGAGCGCCGTTCTGGTGACCAACGTTCAACACGGCAGCCTGACCCTCAACGCCAACGGCAGCCTGAGCTACACCCCCACGGCCAACTTCTACGGCAGCGATGGTTTCACCTACTATGCTCAAGACGCCCCCGGTGCGCAGTCGCTGGCAGTGGCGGTTAGTATCACCGTCAATGCAGTCAACGATGCCCCGCTCGCAGTCACCGATTCTTACACCATTCCGCCCATGGACAACCCGGCGCTAACCATCAACATGGCCAACGGCGTGCTGGCCAACGACAGCGATGTGGATGCCGATACCCTGACGGCGCACCTGGTCACCGATGTAGCCCACGGCAGCCTGACCCTGAACAACAACGGCAGTTTCAGCTATACCGCAGCAGCCGGCTACGGCGGAGATGACAGCTTCACCTATCGCGCCTATGACGGCACGGTCTACACCGACCCGGTGCTGGTGCGAATCTTCCAATCACCGCCCAGTGCCGACCCTCATTTTGACCAGACCGGCTTCACGTGCAGCGGTGATACGCTGTGCTACACACCAGGGATGCTGCTGACCCTGGTGCCCGACCGGGAGGATGCCCATGTGCATTACCGCTTCAACGGCGGCAGCTATCAAGAATATACTGCGCCGGTCGAAATCACCACCCCCGGCCAGTATGTGCTGGACTATTATGCCGAGGTGGGCGCTGTAGATCCGCCCTTCCGCGGCGACGATCAGACCCTGACCTTTAACGTCACCGCCATTGCCAGCCCGCCGGTTGAAAACGGCTTTAACAGCAGCCCCGATAACAGCCCGCCGGGCAGCGGCTGGAGCGGTTCGGCGCGCAGCAGCAATTATGTGGTGGTGGGCGGCGAGGTGGAAGTTGGTAGCGGCGGACCGTTGTATTGGAACCAGCTTCTGAGCGCCAACCAGGAAGCCTACGTGACCTTTACCGAACTGGGTACGCGCGCCTCGCACGGGCTTTTGCTCAAGGTGCAGGGCCGCAGCCCGGCCTGGTACAGCGGCGCGATTCGTGTAATTTATGACGCGCGCGTCAGGCGCATTCTGGTGCAGGCCGTGCAGCCCGGCCGTTCGCTGCGCACCCTGCGCAGTTACAATGCCACCCTGTCGGCCGGCGACACCCTGAGCGCGCAGGCCCATGCCGATGGCACGGTCGAGGTCTTCCACAACTGGGCCTCGCTCGGCACCACCTTTGCCGGAAAATACTTTGTCAACCGCAGCGGTTACAGCGGCGTGTGGGTGTTTGGCCCCACCGCCGGCGATGCCGCCTTTGATGATTTTGGCGCGGGGAGCTTTACCCCGTAACTTAGCCCCGCCCCGAGTGAATGTTCTTTCGCAGCCGCGGTCAATGACCGCGGCTGCGGCTTTTCACCGCCCAACCAGCTGAACACAGCGGGCACGGCTTTTACAGGCCACTTGCCCGCTGCAAGGTTTTTTCTCCCCGCATGACGGCGTTTTTTTTGCCGTCGGGAGGGGCCATGCACCAGAGTAACCGTGAGGCCGCGGGGTGCAGATCAAAAACACAACGGCAAAAGCTGTCTGATCGGTGTACAATGGAATTGGATGAGAATGCGTTCAATATGAGCACACAGGCTTCCAGTTTTCGCTCAATGCGGGGCTTATTCGCCAGTCGAGAAGTTTCCCGCCTGATCATCCGGTTGGCTGGTCAACTGCCTCGTTCAACAGGCAGAGCCATTGCCCGTCAGATCGGACGCTGGTTCAGCCTGTTTCATAACGCTGAACCCGTTCAAGCCGTGCGGGCCAACCAGAAAATTGCCGCCAGCACCCCACTCAGCCCCCGCGAACTCAATCACAGAACCGCAGCCGTGTTTGCCCGTGCCGGCCAATGTCTGTTTGATAATTATTACTTCATCAACCATCCCGACCAGGCAAAGGCGGTGGTTGATCTTTCGGCCGGTTTCGAAGAAGTGATCGAACGCTCTCTATCGCACCGCAAGGCTTGCATTCTGGCCGTGGTGCACACCAGCAATTTTGATCTGGCCGGGCAGGCTGCCATCCGGCGCGGCATGGAAATTCAGATCCTATCGGTGGCAAACCCCAACGGGGCCTATCAAGAGCAAAACCGGCTGCGCGAAGAACGGGGCTTTATCATGACCCCCGCCTCGCCCGAAGCACTGCGCCAGGCAGCGCAACGACTGCGCGCCGGCGGGGTGGTGGCCTTTGGCGTCGACCGGCCCTTCGCCGAAGGGACCTACCGCCCCCAGTTTTTCGGCCGCCCGGCAGCGCTTCCGGTTGCGCATGTGCGCATGGCGCTGCGGTTTCAAATTCCAATTTTCCTGGTTGGCTGCCGCACAAAACCGAATGACCGCTATGAACTGCACGCTTCAGAGCCGTTTCAGATGCTGCATCTGAACGATCCAGATGAAGAGATCCTCTTCAATGCCGGGCGAATTCTGGGCGCAGCGCAAACCTGGATCCAGACCGCGCCCGAAGAGTGGGCGATGTTTTTCCCGGTTTGGACACAATAACGGAACATTTGGTCATCGGCGGGGTTAACGGTTTGGAGGGAATATGACTGACGCACAAAAGCATACACGGGTAAATGATATTTTACTGGGTCCGCTGGAGCGGCCGGCTTTGAAATGGTTCTCCGAACACATGCCGCGCTGGGTTAACTCAGACATGCTCAGCATTCTGGGGCTGCTGGGGGGCCTGATGACCGGGATCAGTTACTTTCTCACCCGCCAATCGCCCGATTTTTTGTGGCTGGCCAGCCTGGGGCTGGTGATTAACTGGTTTGGCGACAGTCTGGATGGCACCCTGGCGCGCTACCGGCATGAAGAACGTCCTCGCTATGGCTATTTCATCGATCACACCATCGATACGGTGATCGCCACCGCCATTTTAATTGGCCTGGGCTTCTCGGCCTATGTTAATACCTCGGTGGCGCTGCTGACGCTGATTGCCTATTTGATGATGGAGATTCTGGTCTATCTGTATACATTTGTCGATAATGTATTTCAGATCTCTTTCTGGAAGATTGGCCCGACCGAAATTCGGGTCATGTTAATCGCGCTCAACACCGCCATTTATTTTTCGGGGGGGCTGGTGGTGCAGCTTGGCGCATGGCCGGTACGGCTGGGCAGCTTAATCGTCGGTCTGCTGGGGGTCTTAATGCTGGTGGCGTTTATCGTCTTCTCAACCCAGCGGGCCATGAAACTGGCGCGTGAAGATGAAGCCGCCCGCGAACGCCGCCGGCTTAAAGAGCAGGAACGCCTGACCAAACGGGAACAACGCGAAGCCCGCAAAACCCGGCCGCAGGGCGAAAATATTCAACACCGCGAAGGTAAAACGATCAGTTAGCCAAAAAAAATAAATAACAGCGCTGCTGCGCCCGGATTCCCCTGGGCAAAGGTGATGTAAGGATTAAAAAAAATAGAGCCGCTGCGTGATGCAGCGGCTCTAAAAGTTTGGGAATTACAGCGCCGGCTCTTGCTGGGGCACGGCGTCTTGCGGCTCTTCACGGCGCAAGACCAACTGGCCGTTCTCAACCGCATCCACCAAAATCGTGTCGCCGTCTTTGAACTCGTGCGCCAGAAGCTGGTCAGAGAGCACATCCTCCACCTTCTGCTGAATCACACGGCGCAGCGGGCGGGCGCCCATATCAGGGTCAAAGCCCTCGCTTGCCAGCACATCCAGCGCAGCACCGGTTGCAGTCAGGCTGATGTTATGTTCTTTCAACCGCTCGGCCACCTTCTCCAGTTCCAGGTTCACAATCTGGCGAATGTCGCTGCGGTTCAAAGAGCGGAAGACAATCATCGCATCCAGACGGTTGAGGAACTCGGGGCGGAAGACGCGCTTGAGCGAATCGGTCAGCTTTTTGCGCATCTCTTCATATTCCATGCGCTCTTCGGTCACCGTGTCGCGCGTCAGGGCAAAGCCCAGCGAGCTCTGGCGTTTGATCATGTCGGCCCCGATATTGGAGGTCATGACGATGATCGCATTGCGGAAGTCGACCTTGTGGCCCTTGGCATCGGATAGATGGCCCTCTTCCATGATCTGCAGCAGCATATTATGCGCTTCAGGATGCGCTTTTTCAATTTCGTCAAACACCACAATCGAATAGGGACGGCGGCGAATGGCCTCGGTAAGCTGGCCGGCTTCTTCATAGCCGACATATCCCGGAGGCGCCCCCACCAGACGGCTGACCGTATGGCGCTCCATAAACTCAGACATGTCGAACTGAATCAGCGCTTCTTCGCTGCCAAACAGGAACTTTGCCAGCGCCTTGGTCAGCTCGGTCTTGCCTACCCCCGTGGGGCCAAGGAACATGAAGGAGCCAATCGGGCGGCGCGGGTCTTTGAGACCCGAGCGGGCGCGGCGGACAGCCTTCGAGATGTTAATTACGGCTTCTTCCTGGCCAATGATATGGGCGCGCAGCTCGTTTTCCATGTTCAGCAGCCGCACCGATTCTTCGGTAGCCATCTGCATCACCGGAACACCAGTCCACATCGACACCACTTCGGCGATATCATCCGAAGAAACCACCGGGCTGCTTTCGCGGTCCCATTTGCCGCGCAATTCATCCAACTGCCGCTCCAACTCCGATTCGCGCAGACGCAGTTCCTGCACATCATCGTTGCGGCCGTCTTCCATGGCCAGGTTCAGGTTCTGGCGCACATCGCGCAGTTCATTCATCACTTCTTTGGTGGCGCGGGCCGAAGGGCTTTTATACATGCGCACCCGCGACGAGGCTTCGTCGATCAGGTCGATGGCCTTATCGGGCAAAAAGCGTTCGCTGACATAGCGCGAAGACAGGCGCACAGCCGAGTCGAGCGCATCATCCGAGATGTTCAGACGGTGGTGCTCTTCATAGGCTTTGCGGATGCCGCGCAGAATCTGAATGGCTTCATCCACCGAAGGCTCGTTGACCACAATCGGTTGGAAACGGCGTTCGAGCGCGGCGTCGCTTTCAATATGCTTGCGGTACTCTTCCAGCGTGGTGGCGCCGATCACCTGCAGCTCGCCCCGTGAAAGGGCCGGCTTGAGAATATTGGCAGCATCGACCGAGGAACCGGCCGCACCAGCGCCCACCAGCATGTGTACCTCATCAATGAAGAGGATGGCGCCGGAAGACTTAAGCTCATCGATCACCCGCTTAAGACGCTCTTCAAACTGGCCGCGATACATGGTGCCCGCCACCAGCGAACCGACATCCAACTGGAGCACACGCTTATCCAACAACAGCGCCGGCACATCGCCTTCGATGATGCGCTGGGCAAGACCCTCCACAATGGCGGTCTTTCCCACACCGGGTTCACCGATCAGAGCCGGGTTGTTCTTGGTGCGCCGCGCCAAAATCTGAATGACGCGTTCAATTTCCATCTGGCGGCCAATGACCGGGTCCAGCTTGCCTTCTTCGGCCTTGGAGGTTAAATCTACCGCCAGTTGGTCTACCAGCGGGGTTTTGCTCTGCTCTTTGGCTTTTTCTTTGTTGGTCGAAGCCTGCGGTCCCCCGGCAGGGGCAGTGCTGCCTTCTTGCAGCACACGACGCGTCTGGCGGCGGATCTGCTCGGGGGTGACCCCCAGCTTGCGCAGCACTTCGGCGGCGTTGCCTTCGCTTGAATTAACCAGCCCCAGCAGCAGATGCTCAGTACCGATATAGTGGTGCCCCATCCGGCGAGCCTCTTCAATGGCCTCTTCCAACACCTGTTGGACGCCGGCAGAGAGATCGATCTTACCCCCGCGATATTGGCCGAACCCGCTAACCCGGTCAACCATCTCACGTAACCGTTCGGGTTCCAACCCCAGTTCACGCAAAACACGGCCTGCCACGCCGCCTTCTTCTTCAATCAGGCCCATCAGCAGGTGCTCTGTATTAATACTTTCCTGGCGGGTGCGTTCTGCTTCCTGGTGAGCCAGGCTCAAAACACGCCGCGCGCGTTGTGTAAAACGTTCCATTCCAGCCATTTGGAGATACCTCCTTTGCTCAAAAATGAGCTCTTCTCCGTCCAGGGTATGCCAGCGATTGGTCGATTCTCCAGGAAGAAGGCCGCTTGCCTTCGTTTTTACTCTTCCAAAGATGGCGATTGCTCACCGCATTTCTATAATAATTGTTAAACGAATTCTACCAGAGTTTCGGATAATTCTCCTCCTCTTATCGGGTGATTGTACAGGTTTTTTTATAAGAAAAGTATTAGAAATTGTTTTATAGCCTGACCGGCACCAGCAGCAGAATCAGGTACGGTGGCAGCATCGCGCTGGCATCTCTCACCCCCGGCGCACCCAGGCGCATAACGCAGATCAGCCCGCTTCACATATTATTGAATGAACCCGCCATCAGCCGGGCGCCCTCTGCGCCCAGATCAAGCGCAGAGCCAACGCATAGGGCCGGCGCCTGATGCACCTCCACCAGCGCAGTTGGCTGCCAGAGCCGCCTGATACCCGGCTTCTTTAAGCCCCTGACACAGGTTGATATCCGGTTGCACATCGCCGCGTGATCCGGATGGGGACTACAATTATTTCAGTGCACACTTCTCAGAAATGAAAACCTTCAAAAATTGTAAGTTAACGGGTCTATATAATCCATTTGGATTGTTGTAGAATGATTATACTGTGATATGGGGGCTAAAATTTAAAAGCCGTTAGTGCCCGTTTTACTTTATTCGTCTTGTTAAGGGGGCAGCCTTGGCAAATAAAAAAATTTATTCAGGTCAGGGTCTTGTCGAGTTTGCCATCATTTTACCTGTACTGGTGTTGTTAATCATGGGCGCGCTCGATCTGGGACGCCTGTTCCAGATGTACATCGTGGTTACCAATGCCGCACGAGAGGGCGCTTATTACCTTTCGTATGTGGATACAGAAGACAGTGCCAATTGCAGCGGCGGGGTTTGTTTTCGGGGGACAATCGAAGCCGCCCAAAATGAGGGTCTGAATTCAGGCATTAATATCACGGCCAGCGATATTGTCGTCACCGGCTGCACCTCTGGCGCGGCGCGCTGCTCCATCGGGGCAACGGTTGCGGTCACGGTCACGCAGCGAGTGCGGTTGAACCTCATCGGGGTCTTTGCCGGCCCGCTGCCCATCCGTCATACCACAAGAATGGTGGTGCAGGTATGAACAGGCGAAAATATGCCGGGCAATCTCTGGTGGAATTCGCGCTTATTATTCCACTGATTATTTTGTTGTTCACCGTCTTTCTGGATCTTGGTCGGGGGGTCTATTATCACATTTCACTAACCAGCGCGGTGCGTGAAGGGGCGCGTTATGCAACAGTTAACCCCACACAAACCGCCGCACAGCGGACCGCGGTTGAGAATGTGATCCGCGCCAAAATGCAATCGGTAAATACCACCCAGTTGACCATCACCGTCACCCCTCCCAATCTGTGCTGCAATGTCATGCGCATCCAGGCCCAACTGCAATTTCGGCCGGTAACGCCGGGGCTGCAGACAATTGTGAGGGGGACCAATGGCATCCCCATCAATGTTAACACGGCCGTTCGGGTTGCTCCAGTTGCTTTACCAAGGAATTGAGCTATGAAAAGCAAAATGGATCAAAAAATTAAAGGACAGGTGCTGGTCTTGTTTGCCATTGCGCTGCTGGCACTGGTGGCAATGGCTGCACTGCTGATGGATGGCGGGCAAACTTACCTGCATCGCCGGCAGGCTCAGGCCGCCGCAGATGCCGGCGCCCTGGCCGGGGCGCGGCTGATGTGCAGCGGAGCATCGGATGCAGCCGTGCTTGCCACCGCCCAGAGTCTCTCCACCCAAAACGGAGCCACCACGGCGGTCGCCAGCTTTGGAAGTTATGCATATGATTCCGAGACCTACCGCACCATTAATGTCGATGCAGCCATTCACCAGCGGCCCTTTGTGGGCGCATTTGGCGTGGGCGAGATGGATATTCCGGGCAGCGCCAGAGCAGCCTGCTTTTCGCCTTACAGCGCTACACGGGTAATGCCGGTTGCCTGGTCATGCCGCCCGCCCATCGGCGGGTCCGACAGCCCCGACTGCGCCCAGAAGAGCCTGAACTGGGAGCGCGAGATGGTGCCGCTGTTAAACGGCCCCACCGGGGGTACCGTCACCATCGACGGCATAACCTACAACACCCCCTATGATTTTGATAACCACTTTCTGCCCCAACTCTATATCTTTATGGACTCCGACAAAACCCCAGTGGACCACTGCACGTCGTACGGCGGAACACTGGATTGTGACATTGATAACGACGGACAGGATGACATTCTGGGCACCGGCGACCGGAGCTGGCTGGATCTGACCGGCGGCGGCGGCGGCGCAAGCGAACTGCGTGACTGGATCAGCGGAGCCTATTCGGGCCAACTGCGCATCCATACCTGGATTCCGGCTGAATCGGGCGTGAAAGCCTCAACGTTTCAAGATGTGGATTGCTACATCATTGGCAACGGCCGCGGGTGCACCCCGCGCAACCCGGTCATTCTGCCGGTATTCAACGCCGTATGCAATAATAATCCCACCGGCAATACCGCCTGCCAGAACGCGGCACACACCGGCACTTATGGTCTGCCGCTGCTGCCCGGTGCGAGCGATTCGGTGGTCAGCGGCGCCGGACACCCCGATTACTATCATATGATCGGCTTTAGCGGCATGTATGTTACCTGTGTGGAGGCCAATGGCAGTGCAGGCGGCTGCCCCGGCAAGGCGGCGGCCGTTGCCGCGGGGCTGCTTGACAACAGCGATAAAACCATCGAGGGTTATTTCATCAATGGCTTTCCATTTGATCTGGATGACCCTCTGCCCGGTGGGCAGCGCCTGGGAATTACCTTTCCCTCACTCGTTCCATAGACAATCCCAAACTATCAATGGGGAGGATATAAGCCTTGAACAGCAAACTTCGCGGTATCCTGTTACTCTTAATTGGCTTTTTCTTAATCGCCGCCGGTGTGGTGGCCGTCTTTTTACTGACACAGCAAGTGCTCCTGCCGCGGGTGCTTCCTGCGACGGAAGACCAATCGATGAAAAGCCCGGTCGTCGTGGTCACACGCGATATGTTTCTGGGCGACCTGCTCCAGGCAAATGATCTGTCGATCATTGAAGTGCCGGTAGAAATGGTCCCCCGCGATGCCTATTCCAGTTCAGAAGAGTTGGTCAACAAGACCCTGAAGACCGATCTGGTGCAGGGAGAAATGGTGCTGCGGCATAACGTGGCCGACCCGACCAACATCAACCATGACCTGGCTTTTGCGCTCTCTGAAGATCATGTGCTCTTTGCATTTGACACCAAAGATGTGATGACCATCGAGAGCGTGGTGCAGCGCGGTGATATTATCGATATCCTTGTCTCGAAACCGGCCGTGGTCGAACTCCCCAACCAGGATGACCAGGTGGCCGCCACCGAAGAGAAGGAAACCACCACCCGGCTGTTCACCTTTGATGCCTTCCAGAATGTTGAGGTCACCGCAATGGTGATGGAAGTGATTGAAGAAGAAAACCCCGAACCCATTGAAGCCGTCGGCGCTCCGCAGCGAGACAAAGTGATTCGCACCTATCTGCTGGCCATGAAACCCCAGGATGCGCTGGTGCTGAAGCACCTGAAAGATACCGGGTCGATATTTGATATCGTTCTCCGTTCTCCGACCTCAAAAAAGCAATTTGATCTAACCCCGGTCACAGAAGAATATATCGTTGAACTTTACGGCCTCGAAATTTTGCCATAGGCCTGGAACATTCCCCAGGAGGACAGAACGGTGACTACACCTGAGCCAACCCAATTATTGCTGCTGTCTAAGAACGAACAACTGACCGATCATATTCAGGCTGCTCTGGCGGCAGAAGAAGATTTTAAATTGATGGAAACCCCCTTGCTCAAAGAGGGGATTAACGCTGTCATTGTGGCGGTTCAGCCGGATGTCATTTTGCTGGACGCACAGTTTATTGAGGGAGATCTGTTTACAGAGATCGACGCACTGAGCGCCCGTTTTCCCACCATCCCGGTGGTGGCGCTGCTGCCCGCAGGAGACGTCACCCTCTCAAACCAGGTCATCCTGGCCGGCGCGCGGGCGTTTCTATTTTACCCGCTGTCTCAAAATGATCTGTTATCCACCCTGCGAAGAGTTCGCGAACTGCTGGTGCGCAGCGGCAAAACCGCCGAACAGCCCACCGTTGCGCCCGCAGCCGGCAAGAAGATGTTTGTCGTCTTCAGCCCCAAAGGCGGGGTGGGGGTCTCGACCACGGCGATTAATCTCGCCATCAGCCTGCACCAGCAAATTAAAGACGAAGTGCTGCTGGTGGATGGCAAACACCTGCTGGGTCACATTTCTTTAATGCTCAACCTGCGCATCGGCAACTCGATCACCGACTTAATTCCCCATGCCGGACGGTTGGATGCCACCCTGGTAAAACAGGTGGTCACCCAGCACGGCTCGGGGCTGCATGTGCTGCCCAGCCCAATTGCCATTTCGAAGGCGCAGGGCATTCGCCCCGATGATCTTTACCGGGTGATTCTCGGGCTGCAAAGCGTATATTCGACCATCATTGTCGATGGTGGAAACTTCCTCAACGAAAATCTGGTGACCTATATGGATGCCGCTGACCACATCCTGCTGGTGGTCAACCCCAACCTGCCTTCGCTGCGAGATGCCCGCCAGTTTTTGGATATCAGCCACACCCTCTCGTATTCCCGCGAGAAAATTCTGGTGCTGCTCAACCAGTCGGGGCGCAAGTCAGATGTCAAGTTAACCGAAATTGAACAGGCGCTGCGCACCAGGATGTTTGGCGTGATCCCCACAGACGAAGAAGCTGTTTTGAGCAGCATCAATGAGGGCGTGCCGCTAATTCTTAAGAAAGCCAACCACCCCATCAGCAAAGCTTATGCCAAAATCGCGCGAACCATTGCAGATACGCTGCTGCCAACCGGGAGCAAAGCGCACTCAGGCGCGGGCGGCTTTGTCGATGTATTGCGCAAATCATCCCGACTGGGGTAGCACCTCATCTGAGGAGGAACATTGAACGAAGGCCTGTTCTCAAATCCGCTTGTCATCGCCGTGGTCTTCAGCGGGATCGGGGTGTTTTTAATCGGGCTGTTTGATATTATCGGGTCCTCCACGCAGATTCAGGGCCGCATGCGCCAGTATGTCGCCCCGCAGTCTGTTCAGGCTGAAAAAGAACCGCAGGCCGGGTCACGCGGCACCTTTCGCAGTTGGTTAAACGATGCCCTGGCCATTTTATCTTCAGAGTCGTTACGCCTTAAACTGATCAGCGCACAATGGGGCATTTCAGATCGCGAATATATTTTGCTGCAAATTGGGCTGACGCTGGCCGGCCTGTTTCTGGGGTGGATCATCTCGGGCAATATCATTGGCGGCATTGGCCTGGCAATCTTCTTATATATGCTGCCGGGCATGCTGCTGCACCGCAGCATTGATGTGCGCCGCCAGAAGTTTCAAAACCAACTGCTCGACGCGCTGATCTTAATGCGCGGGGCCACGCAGTCGGGGCTGAGCCTGCTGCAATCGCTGGACCTGGTGAAAGATCAACTGCCCCCGCCCGCCTCAGAAGAGTTTGGCCGGGTGGTGCGTGAAGTGCAAATCGGGCTGCCGCTCAGTCAGGCTTTAATCAACCTGTCGAGCCGGATGGAGAACGATGATCTGTATATGCTGGTGACGGCGATCATCATCAACAGCCAGGTGGGTGGGAATCTTTCCACCATGTTGAACTCGGTAACCCATACCATTCGCTCCCGCCTGTACCTATTTGGTGAAGTGCGTGCGCTCACCGCTTATGCCCGTTATTCCAGCTATCTGCTTACCCTGCTGCCTTTTGGCACCGCATTGATCATTTATCTGGCGAACCCAAGCTATTTTGATACGGTTCCCCAGTCGCTGATCTCGCAGATCATCCTGGTCGCAGCCGCCATCATGCTGGTGATCGGCAATATCTGGGTCCGGCGAATCGTTAAAATTAAGGCCTGAAAAGGTAACCAGACCGCTTAGGAAATAATGATGACAAACACGAATCTGGTTTTCATAATTGGCGGTGTATTGGTACTTCTGGGGCTGCTCTTTATCTTGATCAGCCTGAAATCACTGCGCAGCAACCCGGTTGCACAGCGCATTAACACATTTGTCACCGATTACAGCATGTCGGGGGCAGAAAGCCGCAAAGCTGCCAGCGCAGCCAACGAGTCTCTCTTTAATCGGACTATGGCCGTTGCAATCCGGCGGCTGGTATTCTGGCTGGGGCAATTGACCCCGCAGCGTTCGGTGGAAGAAACCACCCGCAAGTTATCGGTGGCGGGCATCGACCTGCGCGCCCGTGAATTTTTGGGGCTGGAACTGTTGATTGCATTAAGCGGGGTTGCCATCACCCTGCTGATATTTTTCACCTCTGGCCGGCGCGATCTGCTGGGCCTGGCCATGTATGGCGCGATTGTATTGTTTTTTGCGCTGCTGCCAACTGCCTGGTTGAATGGCCGGGTGCGCAAAGCCACCCAGGAGATCGCAGACGGGCTGCCCGATGCGCTGGATATGCTCTCGGTGTGCGCCTATGCGGGTCTTGGTTTTGATCAATCGCTGCAGCGCGTCAGTGACTACTGGCAAACCCTGCTGGGGCTGAACTTTCGCCGGGTGGTGCAAGAGCTGGAACTGGGCGTTTCACGCGCCGATGCGCTGCGCAATATGAGCGAACGTCTACAAATTACCGAGCTTTCGTCTTTTGTGGCGGTCATCTTGCAGGCCGATATTCTGGGCATGCCTATTTCAGATGTATTGCACACCCAGGCCGAGCAAATGCGGGTGTTGCGGCAGCTTCGCGCCAGAGAACTGGCCAACCGTTTGCCGGCGCGCATGATGATTCCGCTGGCGTTGTTAATCTTACCCGCCATGCTGGCGGTCATTCTGGCGCCACTGGTGCCGTCGCTCACCGGGCTCTTCCTTGGTTTCTAAGCGACCCATTGACTACTGGTTGAAAAGGTTAACGAATGACACTGCCTGAACAAAACCCTCTCCACAACCTGCCCGAAACCGCAGCCGAGCGTTTATCGGGGGGTTTAAACACCCAGACTGCGGCAGATGATCCGGTGTTGTCTGCCGACCCATTGTACCTGGAGCTGATGCAATATTATCAGAACGGCGCGTGGGCAGATTGCAACCGGCTGGTGGAGACGCTGCAACAAAAATATCCCGACCGTGTCTGGCTGACAGAGATCAGCGCAGATATTGGGATGCGCCTCATGCTCAAGCGAATGGAAGATGAGGCCCAAAAAGAACGCAGCAAACAACACATCCAAAAGATCCTTACCGTAGCAGGGTTTGTTTTGCTGGCAGTGTTGATGGGCTTTTTCATCATTCGAACACTGGTCAATAACTATCAGGTTCAGCAGCGGGCCGCAATGCAGGCCATTGCCGAGCAGCAGGCCACCCAGTTGGATGATCTTTCTGCCCAGGCGGCCAACCTGCTCAAAGCCGGCAATGCCGATCTGGCGCTGGGTGTAATTCAGCAAATTCAAGTGATCGATCCCGAATATGCCGAGTTGAAATCTTTGAATGAAACCGCCAACCAGATCATGATCTGGAACCAGCTTTACACCCAGGCGCTGGCCGCCCTGGAACAGCAGGAATATGATCAGGCCCATAGCCTTTTTGAGCAAATTCAAAAAGGGAATCCCAACTTTCGCGATATTACAAATCAACTACGCAAAATTGATCAGCACAAGACTTTGATGGCCATGATCGACCAGGCCAACGCCAGTTTTCTTAACCAGCGTTGGGCAGAGGTGATCACCGGCTATGAAGAGATCATTCGCCTGAACGGCGGGCTCGACTCAGAGCGTTCAAAACAACAACTCCTCACCAGTTATCTGCGCTCGGTGATCGCCATTCTTTCCAAAGATCAGCAGACGTTTGAAGAGATTGACCAGGCGGGTGAATATTACCGCAAAGCCGTGGCGCTCATTCCACAAAGCAGGACTTATGTTCAGGAGCGCGGGAATTTGCAGCAAATCAGCATCCAGCTCCTGGCCGCCAAATATACCCAGACCGCCCGCCGCATTCTGGCCGACCCCAATCAGAACGAGCGCACGGTCAACCGTGCGGTCGATTATTTGACCCGCGCCCTCGAACTGACCCCCGAAGAGACCCAGCTCAAAATTGAGATCGACAAAGGCAATCTTTACCTGGCCGGGCTGCAAGCGTTTGCGCGCGAAGACTGGGAGAACGCCGTACAAAACCTGACCGTGCTGACCAATTTCGACAGCAACTATCCAAATGGAATGGCGCGCCACTTTTTGTATGAAGCCAGCCTGGCAAACGGCCTAAAATATTACC
>CAZQLE010000043.1:0-23103 GCA_964593905.1 uncultured Anaerolineaceae bacterium
GGTATTCGAGTCCAGGTCGAGGAGCAAGCAGACCACCCGCGCGGGTGGTCTGCTTTTTGTTTTGGTTCGAGTTGTAGGGGGCGCAGATTGGCGCAGGGATACTTCGCCTTCGGCTCGCTCTGCGCACTGTTGGCGCAGCATGACACGGGACGGGACTAAAGTCCACGTCATTCTGAACCGGTGCGTACAAGTAAAAGATCGTGTCATTCTGAGCCGGTGTGCCGTGTTTTGTCGGCACAGCGTGCGAAGAATCCCTACCCATGCAGGCAGCGGCGAGGGTTTGCAGACCGGCGCAGTAAGACACGAATGACAGGCGCGCAGCGCGCGACGAATCTTATGGGGGATGGCATGAACCGGGATTGATTCTCGCCGCTTTTTATACGATAATCATAGCGGGTGGATACAGGTACTTTATCGGACTGAATGTGGACAACAAAGCAGGTTATCACCCTGGGTGTGAGCTTTTATTCACGCCAGTGTTTTTATATCCACGCATGGGGTCTGAGGAGGTCGGAATGAGTAATAAGAAAGACAAAGAAAAACCGGCGCCATCCGTTTCTGAAACGGACCATCACAGGCACAAAGCTGAAAAGGTCAAGCCTGCTCCCGACGAAGCGCCCGCTGCCGCAGCAGAGGCCAAAAAGAACAACAAGATGAGCGAAAAGGATTACCTTCAGGAACTGGGCAAGCTGCAAATTGAACTGGTCAAATTGCAGGAATGGGTGAAGGCCAAAGGGTTGAAGATGGTGGTCATCTTTGAGGGCCGTGACGCTGCGGGTAAGGGCGGCTGCATCAAACGTATCACCGAAAGCCTGAACCCGCGCGTGGCGCGCGTGGTGGCGCTGCCGGTGCCTTCGCCGCGAGAGAAAACCCAGTGGTACTTTCAGCGCTACGTAGCCCACCTGCCGGCTGCGGGTGAAATTGTGCTTATGGACCGCTCGTGGTATAACCGCGCCGGGGTTGAGCATGTGATGGGCTTTTGCAGTGATGAAGAGTATCAAGAGTTTCTGCGCTCTTGCCCTGAATTTGAACGCATGCTGGTGCGTTCGGGGATCATTTTGATCAAATACTGGTTCTCGGTCAGCGATGAAGAACAGGAACGCCGTTTTCGGGGCCGGTTGGAAGACCCCACCAAACGCTGGAAACTCAGCCCGATGGATATGGGTTCACGCACGCACTGGATCGAGTATTCCATGGCGAAAGATCAGATGTTTAAATACACGGATATCAAACAGGCCCCCTGGTGGGTGGTGAATTCGGATGATAAAAAACGGGCGCGGTTGAATTGCATTCACCATTTGCTCAGTCAGATCTCTTATGAAGACCTGACCCCCGAACCCATCACTCTGCCGCCGCGGCAGGAAGATTTTGGGTACGTGCGCCCGCCCATCACCGATCAGACGTTTATCCCCGAAGTTTATTAGGGCCTATTACAACCGATATTTTCTGGCAAACTCCCTGCCGCCGAATTTAATAACAGCGGCGGCAGGGAGTTTTTGCATGTCTGTTTCGTTTTTTGCGGCAATCTAAACCCCCACTTAACCCATTTGGGAGATGAAAGTTTATTACCGGGCTGCTATGCTGTACTCATCATCATGATTTTATGGAGGAATTCTCATGCGTACTCGTTTACAGGGATGGAAGCGTTTTTTGGCCGGTGCAGCGGCCGTTTTGGCAGTCGTTGTGCTGGGTTTTGTGCTGGTTTTTTCCACCATTCATACCTATGGCGCCACAGCAGAAGAAGTGGCGCTGGAACTGCCGGGCGATGATCTGTACCCCGAACCGGTGGTCAACTGGACCCATGCAGTCACGATCGACGCCCCCGTGGGCGAGGTCTGGCCGTGGGTGATTCAGATGGGCGATGAGCGGGGCGGTTTTTACAGCTATACCTTTATCGAGAATCTGGCGATGGGCAAGCGCGTGTATATCAACGCCAATGAAATTCACCCCGAATGGCAAAACCCTGTCCCCGGTGAAGGGATGATTCTGGACCTGTTCAAGTTCAAGGAATATGAGCCCGGTCGATATCTCATGGCCGCCATTGATGACCAGTATGGGCTGAGCTGGGTGTGGTGGCTTGTGCCGCAGGGAACCGACCAGACACGCCTGATCGTGCGTATGAAAATTCAGACGCCGCAGGAATTTCAGAACCCGGTGTTGACTGCGGTGATGGATGCGGGCGGTTTTGTGATGGAAAAAGGAATGTTGGATGGGATTAAGCTGCGCGCGGAAGGCGGATGCAAGGCTGGCTGGGTGGAATATCTTGAGATTGGCATCTGGCTGAGCGTGTTGGTTGAAGGAATTGTGGCTGCGGTGCTGTATATGAAACGCAAAAACTGGCAGAAACCTCTGGCGGTGGGTCTGGCTGCGGTGGTGGTGTTGTTTGTGCTCACTTTTGTGCAGCCGGCCCTTCTGCTGCGCGGGCTGATGGTGCTGGCGCTGTTTGGCGGGTTATTCTGGGCGGCCGGAAAACCGGAGGATATCACCGCCTGAGCACTACGGCTAAAGATAAAAAACCAGCGGGCGCAGTCTTGACTGCGCCCGCTGGTTTTTTATCTATTTATCTGACAGCCGGCAGCACCGGACGGAGACTGGTGGCCTGCTGCCGGTAGAGCGCCCGGTAGGCGATGATGGCAATGGCTACATAGGCACAGGTCTTGGGGATCATCAACATCCCCAGCCAGGGGACGCGGGCGGCAAACAGAATCACCGGTGCATAGAAGCTGAATGACACGGCAATCATCCCTGCGATCCAACGGAAGGTGGAATCGTGGACGGCTGCGGCATCGCGCAAAAGGAGCGCCATGATGCCCAGGCCCTGATAGGTCAGCAGGGCGTTGCGTAGCAGGCTCCAGCCATAGGGCGCGACGATTAAGTCCCACTGGTTCTGGGGGAAAGCCATCATCACCAGGCGGATGAGACCGGCAGCCAGCAGCGAGCTGCCGAACCAGCCAAGCGGTTTGCCAAATCGGCGGCGCCAGATATCGACCAGCAGCATATAGAAGAAGGTGACGGTGATTGCGGTTGACAGCGCCCCCAACCCGACCAGGCTGATGGGCATCCCAAAAAGAACCGGTTTGACCTCCAGCCCGCCCAGGGCATAGGCAACAACACGAAACCCCACGTGTCCGGTATCGCCCAACGCCAGCAAGGCAAAGCACTGACGGATGCGGCGCGCAATCATCTGGTCGGGCGTGGCAACCTGGTTTCGCTGTCGGATCATTAAAATCACCATGCCCCACACAACGATCAAGTACAGCAGGTTAAAGACGATCTCAACCCACATTCGCATGGCTTCGCTCATATTCACCTCCGGGTTGTTGGGCGCGACTTCTGCTAAAGATTCGCAGTGCGGCGATCAGAGCCGCCGCCTGAATGACTGCCCCGCTCCAGAAAGAAAGGGTGCTGTAGAAATCGAAGGCTGCCCCGGCCCATAATGGCCCCACGCCCCGCCCCAGAGACTGGAAGGAGTTGTTCATACCCATTAATTCTCCCTGTCCGCTGGTGGCCTGCTTTGAAATGAGGGCGGTGACAGACGGCTGGAGTAAAACACTGCCGATGTTGAAAACAAGCGCGCTGAGAATCAGCAATGGGCGGGTCGGCGAGAGTGCCAGCCCGATAAACCCCAAAACACCAATCAACAGGCCCCCTTCGATCACCCTGGGTTCGCCGAAGCGGCGGGTTAAGGGGCCGATCAACACCCCCTGTTGCACCACTGATACCAGGCCCATTGCGCCCATTAATAAACCGATCTGGCTGGGCCCCATTTGGAATTGCTGTTTGCCATATAATGATAGGACTGATTCCATGTTTGCCAGCGCAAAAGCCAGAACAAAAGCCAGGATAAAAAGAAAACCCATTGGGCCGCGCAGGCTGTGCAGCATGACAGTCAGGCGCGAGCCGGAATTTGTTTGTGCGGCAGCCTGACGGCGTTTTTCGGCCGGGAGCGATTCGGGCAGGGCAAAGAAAATTAACGGGGTGGCTGCCAGTGCCAGCAACGCGCTGGCAAAAAAGGGAATGGACAGGTTGATGACTTCTCCATTGGATGGGTCAATGGTGGATTGCAACAAACCGGTTAATGCCGGTGGCAGCGCCGGGTTATAATGGGTAAGAAACCCGCCCAGTGTTGGCCCGAGGATCATACCCAGCCCCATTGCAGCACCCATCATGCCCACGCCGCTGGAACGGTTTTCGGCGCTGGTGGTATCGGCCGTATAGGCCATGGCGGTTGGCAGCATGGCCGACGAAAGCACCCCGGCCAGAATGCGCACCGCAATAAACTGGCTCAGGTTTTGCGCCAGGCCCTGCAAGACAAAAGCGATGGCAAAACCCAGGCTGCCGATTAATAAGATGGGCTTGCGGCCGGCCCGGTCTGAAACCCGGCCCCAGATGGGGGCGAAGATAAACTGGGTAAATGAGTATAATGACATCATTAAACCCAGCGCGGTCCCCGACGCGTTAAAATGGGTGATGTAAAAGGGCATTAACGGGATGGCGATGCCGAAACCGAGCATGATGATGACCAGAGATGCAAAAAGGATGGCAACAGCAGATTTTTTTGTTTTCATGCACTCAATATTCCCTGTTCGCGATTGCTAAAATCTCTTGCGAAACATTGGCTTTTTTTGCCCCGGTGGTTCGGCTGCTTCGCAGGTTTGTAATTTAAGAGGCGCCAATTATTTAATGTCTGTTAACTGTAAAACCGGTTCTGTGGTCTGTCAAGGAAAGAAAGACAACCTGTCTTGGGCTGGATAAACGTTTTTGTTGAGGGTGAAACAGCATGAATCATACATCGGAAGATCTGGCAAATATTCTCCTGGAATGGTCGGCGGTTTTTATGCGCCGGTCAATGCGAGAGTTTACCGCATACGCTCGTCGAACGGGCCTTTCAATGACGCAAATGAATGTATTGATGCGCATTTATCACCGCGGGCCCTGTGAGATGAGCGAAATAGCCAGTTTGCTGCTAACTTCACCGGCTGCGGCCAGCCAATTGGTAGAGCGGATGATCCAACAGGATCTTGTGTATCGGGAAGAATCGACCACAGACCGGCGGGTGCGTCTGGTGCATATGACCGAAAATGCGCGTATGCAGGTGGAACAATCCATTTATGCCCGCAGCGGCTGGGTGAAGATCCTTATGGATTCGCTGCCAGAAGATCAAAGACAGCCGGTGGCAGATGCACTGCGGTTGTTGACCGAGAAAGCCGTGCTGCTGGAAACCGGAGCGGATGCCTGAAACAGGTTTTCTCGTCTGGCAGTGCGGCGGGCTGTTTGATTGGTGCGCCAACGGATTGATAAAGTAAAAGGACGGGCTTTGCGGCCCGTCCTTTTTTTGTTGCCTGTTGCGGTTTTTACTGAATGGTGATCTTGTTAATCGGGCTCCAGGGCGCGGTGTTGCCGGCCGCATCCACCGCCTGAATTGCCCAGTAGTACACCCCTGCGGCAAGTCTGGGCGGTTTGTAGCTCAGGGTCGGCAGACCGTTCACTTCGACCAGCGGGTTGCTCACCCCCGGGTTTTCAGACAGCACAAAGTTGTAGCGCGTCGCGCCCAGTACTGTCCTCCAGGTGAAGGTGGGAATGCCGGTGAAGACGGCGTTATTGACCGGCGCCATGGTCGCGCCAGCGATGGCGGGCGGCGGGGTGGTATCCACCGTGTAGGTGAAGGCTGTGCTGTAGGCGCCCGGCTCACCCAGGCTGTTGATGACGCGCACACGCCAGTAGTAGATGCCATCGGTCGGGGCGACCCAGGCATTTAGCGTCGGATTGGTGAGAGCGGTAAAGCTCTGCACCAGGTTGCCGGGCTTTAGAAGCGTTGGGCCGCTAAAGGTGGCGTTGTTCGACACCTGCATTTCGTATTCGACCGCGTAGGCAGTGGTGCCCCAGGTGAAGACCGGGTTGGTCTCTTGCGAGATCGTGCGGTTGGCCGGGCCGGTTAGAACCGGTTTAACAGGGATCAGCGGATTCACCGTCAGGTTGCGGTCGTCTGAAAACTCACTGCTGTTGCCTACCGCGTCGGTGGCATTGACCCGCCAGTAATATTGATCTGGCGGCAGATTGGTGGCCCTAAAGCTGGTGGTGGTCAGACCGGGAACATCCAGCACCAGATTGCCGGGGTCGGTCAGGCTGAATACTTGCAGTTCGTATTGCTTAGCTCCTGCCGGGGCCTGCCAGGTGAAGGTGGGCAGACCGCGTACCACGGCGTTGGCTGCGGGGAGCAGCAAATTGGGTTTGGCCGGGGGCTGGGTGTCGATGGTAAACGAGAAGGCTGCACTTTTTGCGCCGCACACTTCATCGCCGCCTGCATCGTGGCAGCCGCTGACCCGCCAGTAATAGGTCTTGTCGGGGTCTATCGTCACGAGCTGGTACGATTGCACGTTGCCTTCGACAGCGGTGGCAACCAGGTACTGGGTGCTGGCGGCCGGGAAGGTTGCCAGATTGGAAACTTCCAGGTTGTAATACTCAGCATACAGCACCGCATTCCAGCGCAGCAGCGGCTCAATATCGCGCATGACAGCTTTGTTAAGCGGGGCAGTCAGCAGCGGTGTGGCGGGGATGGCCGAGAGAACTTCCACTTCGTAAGGCTCTGCCCAGGCCGAGCAGTTGCCGGCGATGTCGCAGGCGCGCGCAGTCCATTCATAGAAGCCGGGCTTTTGCCCCACGGCCGGTTTGTGGCTGGTGGTGGTCAGCGCCAGGGCGTCATAACGATAGGCCAGATCATCGATGCCGGTGATGGTCAGATCGTAATTCTTTACACCGGCCATCAGCCCCCAGCGATAGGTTGGCGTTCCGATGAAGGTCGCGCCATCCAGCGGGGCAGTCAGCACGGGTGCTGCGGGCGGGGTGGAATCAACGTTGAGGATGAAGACCGTGCTGGCCGGGCTGCACTTGAGGGTGGCCGGGGTCAGCGGGTCGCCATTGCAGGCTGTGACGCGCCAGTAGTACTTGCCGTCTGCCGGCAGCACCAGGGTGTAGGCCTGATCGTAGATCCACAGCCCTTCGAGTTCAGTGAAGAGGCCATCGTTGAAACTGGTATTGGCCGATACCTCCAGTTTGTAGAAGTCGGCGTAGGCCGCCGGGTTCCAGGTGAATTCTTGAATCAGACTGGTGTTGTAGGCGTTGTTCTTGGGCCCAAGCTGCACCACGCGGGTTGGGACGATGGCGTTGATGGTGATGTCCCAGGGTGTGCTCCAGTCGCTCCAGTTGCCGGCCGCGTCGGCGGCGCGCACGGACCATTGATAATTGCCGGCTTCGCTCAACACGGGTTTGTAGCTGGTCACGGCCAGCACCGGTGAAAGCGCTACCGGGGTGGTGGGATCGGCGCCGTTGACAAACAGGCTGAACTGGTAAGACTTCGCCCCAAGCGACGGGTTCCAGATGAAGGTGGGTGTGCCGTTGAAGACCGCATTGTTCAGCGGCGTCTTTTGCAGCGGCGCGGCCGGGGGCAGAACATCGATGGTAAAGCTGGAGACTGCGCTCACCAGGCCGGGTAGATCATCGGCGTTGAAGGCGGTGACGCGCCAGTAATATTTATTCTCTCCCGGCTGGTAGAGATCGAGGATTAGCTGTTCGAGACCGGGCACATCGTGGGTCTGAACATCGCTGGAGAAGTCGATCACCGGTGAGAGTTCCACGCGGTAGTAGGCAGCTTCATTGACTTTGTTCCAGGTTAGTTTGACAGCCGAGGCCTGGGTGGCGCCCAGCACAGCGGCGTTGACCGGGGCGGTCAGCACCGGTTTGCCGGGGATGACCTGATTGACATAGAAGGTATATTCAGCCGACCAGGGGCTGCAATTGCCGGCCGCATCGCAGGCCTGCACACGCCAGACATACCAGGCGAAGGGGGCCAGCGGGGCGGGTTTATACAGCGCGGCAGTCAGGCCGGTAAATTCGGTCCAGGTATCGCTGCCCTGTGGTTTCAGGTTCAAATTGTATTTTGTTGCGCCAGCAGCAACGCCCCAGCGGAATTGCGGTGTGCCGGGGGTGGTTGCCCCTTGCAGCGGGGCCTGCACCACGGGTGCAACCGGGGCGGTGGTATCCACCGTCAGGCTGCGCACGGCGCTCCACGGGCCGGGCAGGTTGTTGCCGTTCACTGCGCGCACCCGCCAGTAATACAACCCGTCGGGCAGCGTGAACTGGGCGACGGTGGATGTGCCCTGTTTTTCGGCGCTGATGGTTGCAAAGGTGGCCGAGGTGGAGAGCTGGGTAATATAACCCGTGGCATAGTCAGACACGTACCACACCAGGTAGACCGGGTTGGCGTTCAGCAGAACTTTATCGGCCGGGGCAGTCAAAGTGACCTGTCCGGGGATCGGTTCGGTGATGGTGAAGCGCGTCATAGCTGAAATGGCCGACCAGTTGCCCGCGGCATCGCCAGCCTGCACCCGCCAGCCATACATTCCGGAGGCCAGCGGCGGCAGCGCGAAGCTGTTGGCGGTCAGGTTCATCACCGATACCACCGGGGGCAGCCCGGCGTTGGCATTGGCATACACCCACAGGTGATAATACTTCGCTTCGGGGGCATCCCAGGTGAGCACTGGCGAGCCGGTGACGCTGGTGTTATCCAGCGGTGAAACCGCGATGGGCTCGAATGGAGCAGTGCGGTCGATCAACATGGCGCGCACATCGCTCCAGACCAGGTCGGCCGAGCCCGCCGGGTAGACACTGTTGGTGCCTGCCACGCGGTAGTAGATGGTGCCTTCGTCCAAATCGCCAGTGGGAATGGTGTAGGTTGTGTCGGAGATCTCTGGCGAGGAATTATCGGCCAGCGAAGTCGGCGAGGTGGACCACTGCACGACGTAACCTTCGGCGTTGGGGGCCGCAGCCCAGGCAACCGGCACGCCGGCGTTGCTGGCCAGGTATTGAGCGCTGAAGACTGCTCCGGCCGACGGGCTGGAGATGGTCACTTTGGCCGGTTTACCCAGCGTCTGAACGGTGAGGCTGCGGGTTGCGCTCCAGACGCTGCAGTTGCCCAGCGTGTCGCAGGCCTGCACCTTCCAGTAATAGGTCGCGGCGGGTTTGCCGCCCGGCAGGAAGGATGTTGCGGTGCTGGCGTAGGTATCGCCGGCAGCACAGGCAGCGGGGGTGCTGGTGGTTTGCAGGCAGAAGCGATAGCTGGCGCTGTCTGTCGAGCCGCTCCAGTTGAAGGCCGGCATACTGTTGGTGACGGCCGCGTCGGCCGGGGTGAGCAGCACAGGCACTGCCGGGGCGGTGGAATCGATGGTGAAGCTGCGCACCAGGCTCCACGGGCCGGGGTAGCGCACCCATTCGCCGTTCACCTGATAGGAATTCAGCGCGCGCACGCGCCAGTAGTAGCTGTTGTCGCTCAGGTTAACGGTTGTGCTGCTGGTCGCCGGGATAATCAGCGTGCGCAGTGTGGTGGAAGAGAAGCTGGTGACATCTGAGATTTGCAGCTCGTAATGGGTGACGCCGCCGCCGACCGGGGCCACACTGCCCCAGCTCAGGGTCGGCTGGTTGTTGAAGACCGCCTTATCGGCCGGGCCGCTCAGGGCCGGCGCGCTGGCCGGGTTCTGGTTGGCAGCCAGGGCAAAGTTGGCGGTTATGTTCCAGTTCCGGTCCATCGGAAACCAAACCGGGTTGGCGTTGGAATTGGTATCGCCGCTCCAGGTATTGAAGTTGAAGCCGGCATTGGGGTTGGCGTTGATGCGCACATCGGCGCCGGCATGGTAGGTATCTCCGGCGCAGTTGGGCGCCGGCCAGGCGCTCACCGCACCGCCGTTGATCGGGCTGGCGTTGACGGTTAAGCTGTGGCAGCCTTTGGTGTCGGTCTGGGTGTAGCCATTGGTCTGGGCAACGTAGACCTCAATGACTGAATCGGCCAGCAGGTCGAATTCTGCGAGGGGAATGTCAATTTCCCAACTGCCGTCTGCTTCAGAGCGGGTGCTGTAAAGCAGCTTGGGCTGGTTTTCCGGTAAGATCAGTACCGTCACTTCGGTATCCGGCGTGGTTGTGCCGCTGACGGTGTTGGCGCCAGCATTGATGACCGGTGCGCCGAGCGCAGCCACCGGGAAGTCGATGACTTCTCCGCCGTCCCGCGCCACTCTGACCACCATACCCGGTTCAAGTTTGACCCCGGTGTCGCCATAGAATAGTTCCAGCCCGCCAAAGCCGTGGGCCTGTTCATCCACCGGGCCGTAGACGGCTTCTACGCCGTTTAGATAGGAGATGGTGAGATCTTCAAAGGGCTCAAAGAACTCCAGCCCGAGGCGGTCTTCACGTTCGAAGACTGTCAAATAGCGCTCACTGATCCAGGTGTAGGCGGTGGTGCTTTCGTCGGTGGTATTGGTGTAGACGATGAATTCGCCGCACTGGTTCAGGTCCAGGTTTTCTTCACCGCTGAAATCGGCCTGCCAGTTGTTGTTGACATCGGCCACGGCCCCGCCCCAGCGGTCGCAAACAGACGGATCTTCGTTGTTAATCGCATGGATCCAGATCTGGGCGTCTGCCGGCGCGGTGCCCGAAACAGTTTCGGCGCCGCGGTCGACACCCGTGACAGAGAGCGGCACCAGGATGGCGGTAATGGTCTGATTCCCCTGGGTGGCCTCAATTTTGCTGCCCACTTTCAACGGCGTATGCTGTTCATTGACAATGCGCTGGCTGTAATCGATCATTACATGCCCGTCATCGTCGATCTGATCGGGGGTGATGGTGCCGCGGTAGATGGGGGTGTTCTGCTCATCATAGACTTTGAGGTCGATGGGGGCGTTGGGCGCAAACATATTCAGTTCGATCCACTGCCGGTTCAGATTGCCGATGACCTCGGGGGTGTTGATGAACAGGGCAAACTTGCTCTCTTTGGAGGGCAACGGCACCTGGGCGGTGACGCGGTTGGCGGTCTTGTCGAGGGTGCCGTTCAGGTTTTGCCAGTTGTCGATGGTCTGGTTATACCAGTACAGCGCTGCGCTGTCTTCCACCATGCCGGCCGGCAGCGGCTCGGTATAGATGGCCGAAACTGTCACGGTTTTGCTCGGCAGCGTCGCCATTTTATTGTTGGTGGTGGGCGAATCGGCGTAGACTGTGATTATGCCCGAAACGGCAATTTGCCGCCAGGGGGTCCACATGGTGGTTGGTTGAACGACCAGGCGGGCGGTGGTGTTGAAGGTGCCGGCAGGGGCGGTAACGGTATAGCGGCCGTTGGTCACCGTAATGGGGGCAGTCGGGGCTCCCTGTCCGGCGTTGGCGGTCAGCCGCCAGTCGGCGATGTGGCCCCACGAGTGAATTCCGTAGGTGCGGTTTAGGGTGGGCTGGGTGGCTTCGCGGTGCCCGTAATGGAAGAGCGGCATCATGACCGTTTCGCCGCGCACGACGATATATTCTGCATCGGCAAACAGCTTGCGGCGCAGGGTGGGGTTGGTCTCGACCCGGGCGGCATCGATTTTGTCTTCAAAAGCTTCGTAGCCGGCTCCACTGGTCCAATGGAAAGTCTTATCGGCCGCATTCCAGACGGCATCCTTGCGCAGTACATCATCCAGGAAATTGGCGGCGTCGTTATAGTCGGCATTCCAGCCCAACCGCCAGATATCGGGTGCGTCATTCGAATTCAGTTTGGTGAGATACTCTGACCAATCGGCCCCGTGTGCGCTCACCGTAATGCCCAGCTCGGTTTGCCAGCGGTCGATGATGGTGTTGGCGATGATATTGTGGTCGCCTTCGTTGTTGTACCAGTATTCCAGGCTAATATCATCCGCCGAATCGATGGAATCACCGGGCATATCAATATAGGCCTGCAAGAGCAGTTTTGCTTCGTCCAGGTTATCCACCGCGGGCGGATTGGTGAAATCTTCTATGCGCGGCGCGCCCACCATGTTCGGCGGGGTAAACCAGTAGGCCGGCTGGTTGGCATCGTTGCCGGTAGCCTGGATCACCGCGGCGCGGTCAACCGCCAGCGAAAGCGCGGTGCGCACACGGGCATCGTTGACAACATCGTTGCTGGTATTAAAGCCCAGGTAATAGGTGCCTGAGTTCAGCATGGGTTTGACCTGGTTGACCCTAAAGTCTTCCAGGTTGCAATCCTGCGGCAGACTGGCTGTGTGCAGAATTCCCTGACGGTAGAGATCGCAGGCCTCATATTCATTGCGCAGCCAGATATACAGGCTGGGAATCTGAACATTGGCGGCATCGTAGTAATTGGGGTTCTTGCTCAGTTTGAGGTAGCCCTGATACTCGTAGCGGCCTTCCTCTTCCCATTCGTCCAGCCGGTAAGCGCCGCTGGTGACGATATTGCCGGGCTGGGTCCAGGCCTCGCCAAAAGTGGTCAGGCGGTGCAGTGGTACGGGGCGGGCATAGGGCGCGGCCAGCAGTGAGAGCAGATGCGCTGCAGGTGTGTTGATCTGTAACCGCAGCTGCGTGGCGCTGGGCGCGGTGATGTCGGTGTTGGGGTTGTTGAACAGACCGGCCAGGGTCCCGGCAAACGGGGCGTTGGTGTCGGGGTATACCAACCGTTTCAGGCTTTCAGCGGCCGTCTGCGCGGTCAGGGCGGTGCCGTCAGACCATCGCAACCCGCTGCGCAGGGTAAAGGTATAGGTGCGTTTGTCGGCCGAGACCGTCCACGACTGCGCCAGCCAGGGCAGGATGGTGCCATCGGGGCCTTCTTTCACCAGCCCGGCGAAGATCTGGTTGATGACATTGCCCTGTTCCAGGCTGTCATAAAAAGCCGGGTCCAGATTTCGCACGCTGGGCAGGCTCAATTGCAATGTGTCCCAGCGCCAGTAATCCATGCTGACATCGTCATAGCGCGTCACAGAATGGTCGTCGTTCCAGTAACGCAGGGCAAAGCGGTGGTCGCCCTGAATATCCCAGTCGGGCTGGGCGCCGTAATTCAGGCTCCAGGCGCCAGAGGCATACTGCATATCGCCTTCGTACCAGGGCTGGTACCAGTGTTCCACGCTCAGGCTGACCCGTTTGCCATCATTGGGGGCTGTGCCGCGCACCACACGGGTGGTGCGGTTGTGCTCGGTGATGGCCACATTGGCCAGGGTGAATTTATAGGTTGTGGGGGTGCCGATGATCTCCACTTCCATGCCCGGCTGCAGGTCAACGCTCGCGTCCATGCTGCCGTTACCCCACTGGTCAACCTGAATGGGGAAGCTGTCGATGGGATCGGCCGCGCCCGGCGTGGCGTAGATCTTGACCGGGACGGCGCTGTTGGGGACAAAATTACTGAGCTGAATGCGCTCCATGTTCAGCGAAGCTTCGGCAAAGGGCGGGTACATGGCCTCGGCATACTGGCAGTGCCCGTCTGACTGGCAGAGCATCGCCTGCGGCGGGCGGACAAAGGGATCGGTGCTGATCGACCAGTTGCCTTCCGGGCTGACATCGGCTGTGATCCAGCGCCAGCCGTTGATGGTTTCGCCGCCAACCAAAACCTGGTTGCCGGGTACTGAGGTCCCAAAAAGCTGCCCCGCCGCCCAGTCTGCAGATGGGTCAATGGTCAGGGTGCGAATGAGCAGCGCAGCGTGGTTGCCAGCAGCGTCATCCAGGGTGATTTGCATCCCTGATTCAATCATGGGCATATCCCACTCGCTGCGGTTGCCTTCTCCAAAATCATATTCTCGTTCGAACATCACCGTGCCGCCCGGAGCATCGTAGATGCGCAGGGTAAAGGGCGGGGTAATGCGTTCTACATGGAACCCCTTGTGCTGCGGGTCAAAACTCAGATATGGCTTCGGCAGGACCTTGACCAGCGTCCAGTCACGGTCTTCATCTTCATAGTAGACCAGGATGGTTGAGTCGAACCACAGGTCAAAATCGCTGCCGAACGCATCTTTCAGATTGACCATCCAACTACCGTCGGGGTTCGGTGTGACCTGGGTTTGAGCCCAGCCGTTGATCTGTATCTGGATGGTTTTGGTCGGATCGGCATAACCTTGCAGGGTATCGGCCAGATAATCCACCATATCCAGGCTGATCTGTACGACGGTGTGTTTATGGATATTGTGGGTGGTGTTATCTTCCACCTCCACTTCCATCCCGGCGGCCAGGGTAAGTCCCCCCGGCGGGGTATAGAGGAAGGTGCCCTGCGCCGTGGTGGGCACAGCATTGTCTGAGGCCAACACCGTGCCGCCCGGCGTCTGCCGAATGGTAATTGTGACCGTGGAATTTTCAGTATATAAAATACCGTCAATTGTGTTTTCAGTCAGATCGACATTGAAACTGGTATACGGGCCGGTGACATAGGTGCGGTTAAAGTTGTCATCCTGCACGTAGGCGCGCACCCGCGATTGGCTGTTAATACAGCCGGGCTGCCACGGATGGAGTTCATACGTCCAGTTGCCGCTGGCATCGGCGCGGGTCAGGTTGTCAAAACAGTTTTGCACCTCCACCCCGATAAAGGCGTTGGCTGCGCTGGTGCCGGTGACTGTTTTGGGGTCGCTTTCAAAGTTGATGGTGCTGATAAACGGCACCGTTTCGGCAATTTTCATCACTTTGAAGGCCGGTTGACCGGGCAGACTGACCGTGATGGTGTTTCCGGGTTGCAGCACTACCTGGTGTTGGTCATAATTGATTTCCAGGCGGCCGTCGCCCCAGGTGCGCAGGCCCTCCGAGCTCCACAGCGCAGTGGGGTCGGGCAGGTTGAGGATGCTGACCTCCACATCCGTGTCGCCGGGGAAGCCTTCCAGGATGATGCGGTCGTCGAACAGACGGGCATAGATGCGCGGTTCGGCGAAACGCGGTTCATATTCCATGTCGGTCTGGTTATTGCCTTCACCCCACACCAGCACGCGGATTGCGGTGGACGGCAGCAGATCATAGGGGCCGCCGCGGGCATCGCTAAAATTGACCGACCAGTGACCGTTGGCGGGAATGATGGTCTCTACACTGTCTTCATAGCGCCAGTCGCGATTGCCATCGCCGCGCGGCGGGAAATACTCCTGGAAGATTTCCATCTTCCTGCCGGCCGGGCCAACGCCGCTGACCGTGTTGGCCGCATAATCGATATTGCTTATCTCGATATTATCGACCACCATATGCGCCTGACCGGTGGTGCCGGTGGCGACAATGTAATTGCCCGGTTCAACCTCGCCGACCTGATCGTAGCCGAGGAAGAAGTGCCCGCCGTCGTCGGTGGTGAAATCGTCGGCGAAGTTGGATGCAGCGCCGGGGGCATCGCTTTCAAAGATCTCAAAATGGACCGGGCTGTTCGGTTCCCAGCCCTGGTTCGAGACCCAGTTGCCCCAGAAAGAGGCCACAATGAAACCGACCTGCGGGGCCAGCGGGTTGGGGGTGCGCAGACCAAAACGCATGCCGTTGTTGGTCTCATAATACACTTCAAACTGCTCGTTATCGTCCACCGGCTCGCCAAAAGCATAAGACCAGTCGCCGCTGGCGTTGGCTGTGATTTTTTGGGGAGAGGATTTCCACCAGGTGGTGACCACCAGATCGCTGTTGGGCAAAGCGCCGCCGCCGGCAAAATTGCCGCCAGGGCGGTCTTCGGTGGTCAGGGTCAGATTGACATCCGGCAAAACGGCCTGCATTGTCACCCCACCGGGGGCGGTGATGCGCAGTGTATCGCCGGGGGTGTAGCTGTAGCCGTGTGCAGCGTAAATGAATTTACGGTAGCCTTCCTGTTCCATATTGCCCGCGACGTTGACCGGGGCAAAACGGGGCGCGCCGCCCGGGGCCAGAACTTCGACCGTGATATCCTGCCAGAAGGGAACGTTGAACACTTCCACATGCTGCCGGTCGACGCTGTAAAAGTTCTCGGGGCGGTAAGCAGCCCAGGCCTTGCCTGACAGTTCGCCGGGGAAGACCTGTGCGGTCACCAGGCCGACCGTGACCAGAGTTTCGGAGTATGTTGAGCTCCAATTTCCGGCGGCGTCTGCCTGGGTGTCATAATACTGGCCGCCGAAATGATCGGAACCGACGCGCAGCCAGGTGTTGGGGGCTGCCTGACCGGTAAAGGTCTTGGTTGCCATGTCGATGCCGGTGAACTTAAAGTCGGTGAGGGTCAGTTCACGGGTCACATCGGGGTCGGGGTGTGTGTCGGTGACGACTACACGCCGGCCGGACGGCAACGGCTCATCGAAATTAAAAAAGGCGTGACCGTCTCCTTCGGTGGAGACCGAGTAGCTTTTAACCAGATTGGTGCCATCCCATATTTCGATGGTCAGATCGTTAATGTTGGGCGTGAATTGCCATAGATCCATCACACCCCGCTGCGGCCAGACTTGAATGCCGGCATCGGTTGCCACATCGGCCTTGACCACCGTGGGGGGGTTAAGCCCAACGTTGGAGAACAAAAAACTCAGAATGACCAGAATGCTCATCATTCGAAACAAAAAAGATTGTTTACGCATGTACCCCTCACAATGCTAAGTGAATTGTATGTTGACAGGGAGAATCGCTGGCGGTGCACAGCCAGAACATGAACTGTCTGTTGTGCAGCAGCAGGGGGCCCCTGTCAAATTTAAAACCTTTTTTGGAAAACACCCAGAGCCGGTCTGTATCCCCTTTATCTCTGGCACTGTAAATTATAGTCTCTCTTAAAAAAGAATAATAGTAGAAAAATTCACAGTTTGCTTACAGTTTTGTGTCCTGGTTCAGATTTTCTTCGCGATTGATTTGCAAAAAATACTGCTCAAAACCCAGGGTCTGGCGGCAAAGATCCTGCAAACGCGCTCGCCCAGATTCATCCCCCGGTTCGCGGTATTGCCAGCGCGTTTTGCCCCACTCGAACCAGTCTTCCACCAGCCTGCCCCACGGGTCGCCAAATTTCTGCCGGAACAGCGCCGGGCATTCGCAGCGCCGGGCAGCATATTCACCCCCGCGCGCCGCGAGCAGCGCGGCGGCGCAAGCCCCCACGGTGCGCAAAACCGGGCGGGTGGTCAATTGCCCCGCAGCTGCACTGCGCTGCAGGTAGCCGTAATAGACATCCTGCGCATTCGGGTAGGTGAGCGGTTCGTCTGACCCGCTACCGTTGCGCAGATCTTGCATCATGCGCCGGTAAGCCTTTTGCATTCGTTCAGCGGCCCAATCGTGCAGGGTCATCAGCAAGGCGCGGTCGCGCAGGTCTTCACCCCACACCAGCCGGCTGTCAAACTTTAAGATCGGATCGATGCAGGCCAACACCCCGGCTTCATCACAGACCAGCATATCCACCTTTACCGGGTAGGTTTCTGGCCGGGCGGCAGCCTGCGCGGTCTGCTTTTCTTGATCGCCGCGGGTCTGGCCGCGCAAGACCACGGTCAGGTCCAGGTCTGATTCTGCCACGGCGCAGCCTTCGGCGTAACTGCCGACGATATAAACCGAGCCCAGCCGCTGCGGCAGGGTGTGGTGGAGGTTGTGGATCACACTGTGGATGATTTTATCCGCGTGCGGGTAACCGGTGGGGAGGATCTGGGCGGGATCAATTTCCATTGCCCCAAATTGTACCTGCAATACGCGAAAAAGGGCGAGGCTTTACCCGTTGAGCGACACCATCCCTTTGCGCAGGGCATACAACACGGCCTGGGTGCGGTTTTCGAGCTGCAACTTGGTTAGAATGTTGCTGACATGAAACCGCACGGTTCCCTCGCCAACGCTGAGCGAAGCGGCAATTTCGGGGTTGGTTAAACCGCGCGCCACCAGTTTTAGAACCTCCAGCTCACGATCGGTCAGGGCAATGGTCTCAGGATCGCTTTTGGTCTCCTGGGCAAACCCCAGAATGAGCTTGCGCGCCACGGCCGGATGCAGCGAGGGTTCGCCGCGATGAACGCAGCGGATGGCTTCAATCAGCTCCTGTGGAGAAGACTCTTTGAGCAGATATCCCAGCGCCCCGGCGCGAATGGCCGAAAAAACCTGTTCGTTATCGGCATAGCTGGTCAGCACCAGAATGCGCGCTTCAGGGTTTTGGCGGCGGATTTCGTTGATGGCCTCGATGCCCGATTTCACCGGCATCAACAGATCCATCAGAATGACATCGGGGCGCTGTTCGAGCGCCAGCGGAACGGCCTGCGCACCATTTTCGGCCTCGCCCACAATTTCCATGTCGGGTTTGCTCTCAATCACTGCGCGCAGCCCTTCGCGCACAATGGCATGATCATCGGTGATTAATACACGTATGGGTCGTTCCATGCTTTTCTCCTTGAACATGGTTTGGGGTAACGGCTCGGGCATGCTGCAAAAGCTGCCAGGTTTGAGCGGTTTGAAAATTAGTTGACCGATAAACCATGTTCCACCAGTAAGCGAATGCGCGTGCCTTCGTCTGGTTCAGACTGGATGCTTAAATCGGCGCCCAGCTTTTCAGCGCGTTCACGCATCGAGGCCAGACCGATGCCGCCGCAATTTTTAACCGCGGCCAGATCAAACCCTTTACCATTATCCTTGATTTCAAGCTCAATGTTGCTGCCATCTGTACTCAATTTGACATCCACCTGGGTGGCGTTGGCGTGCCGCAAGACGTTATTAAGCGCTTCCTGTGCAATGCGATAGAGACTTTCTTCCACCTGCGGGGGCAGATCGATATGGTCGAGAACGGTGAAACTGGTGGTCAGCCCGGCGCGCCGCTCGACGGCATCCAGGCGGTGGCGCAGTGCGCCAACCAGCCCTTCCTGTTCCAAAACCAGGGGGCGCAGCTCATAAATCAGCAGGCGCATTTCTTTTAAAGCCTGCTGCGAGGTCTCATGCATCCGGTCGAGATAATGATTCAGGCGTTCCGGGTTTTCCAGGTTGGTCTGGGTGCGGGTGGCATCGGAGAACAAAATGAGACTGTATAAAGACTGGGTTACCGAATCGTGCAGCTCACGCGCCAGGCGCTGACGCTCTTCCATTACGGCGGCCTGTTCGGCTTGCTGGCGCAGGCGGGTGTTTTCAACCGCGTTGCCAATCTGGTCGGCAATGGTGATCAGCAGGTTCAGGTTTTCTTCGCTGGGATTTTTTTCGGGCTCAACAAAAGCGCTCAACACCCCGATCAGCCGGCCCTTGGCGTGCACCGGAACGCCGATATAGTGCGGGTCTTCTGTGGCCGGTTCCAGCCCCAGCGCATCGTGATTCATCAGGTCGCGGGTGACCAGCACCTGGTCCGCCTGGCGGACGCGCTCCCAGAGGCTGTTCGGCGCGTCCATCGAATGCACGGCCGCTTCGAGCCAGGGTTGCAGCCCGACTTGCAGAACAAGCTGCAGCACGTTATTGTCTTCATCTTCAAGATGCAGCAAACCCACCGGGCTGCCCATCGCCTGGAGCGTTTTGGTCATCACCTTGTCGAGGATCAAATCCAGATCGAGATATTCGTTGGTGGTGGCAGAGATGTCATACAGGGTGGTAAGGTCGCGGGTGCGGTCGCGCACCATTTCTTCGAGGGTTTCCATAACCCGCACCCGTTGAACGGCATTACTGCCGATTTCAGAGATTGCCATGAGAATCTCGCGGTTTTCAGCCTGAAACGCATCGCGAGCGTGAAAGCACAGCACCATTGTGCCCAGGTTATGGTGTGTGGTGTATAAGGCAACCATGACGACCGTGCCAAAAGCGGCCAGCGTTTGCAACAGGCGTTCATCATCCGCTTCTTCGACCGGATGAACCTGTAACGCGGCAGCGACTTCGCCGCCGGCGAGGACTTTGATATCTTGATAATCGGGCGGCACAAACGACCCGCATGGCAGTGGCGTCTGGAAGCCATACTCGCTGGCGGTCACCAGGTGGTCATCTTCCAGCAGCAAAACCAGACCCGCATCGGCTGTTACCAGTTGGCTGGTTTCTTGAAGCAGAATCTGGAGCATATTTTCGAGGGTGACAGCCCGGCGCAGGGCAGAAGAGACCGAGGCGAGCGCCTCCAATTCGGCGGTGCGCTGCGCCAGCGCCTGGGTGCGGTGTTCAACCCGTTTTTCGAGTTCGTCATTCAGACGGTTTAAGGCATCTTCGGCCTGTTTTCGCTCGGTGATATCATGCAGCAGCAGCATATGGCCTTCACGGCTTTTTTCGTTGACCAGCAGAGGCGCCAGCTGCATCTCGTAACAGCGGTCTTGCCCGGCGACGTTTAAACTGAGCTCATGGCTGTGAATGCCATCCGGCGCGCTGCCGGCCCATTCGGCAGGCATGCCGGGGAAAATTTCTTGCAGTGATAACCCGGCGGCGCGGTTAAAAGGCAGCCGCAAGATCGACTGTGCGGCGTCGTTAATATCCACCAGACGGCCAACACGGTCCAACACGATCATGCCATCCTGCATCTGATCCACCAGCGCCGCGCGGGCAATGGGAATCAGATCGAACAGGCGGTACTTGAAAACCCCCATCGCCAGCACAACCCCCGCCAGCGCCCAGATCACGGGCACATAATTCTGGTGAATATCGGGCAGTAGGTTGATGGCATCGGCAATGGTCCAGGCCAGGGGCAGGATGCCGCCGATCAGCACCCATGCCGATTGTTTGCGATACAGGTTGCGCGAGGCAAAATACTCGCGGATGATGAGCAGCGTGCCAAAGGTCAGCACCAGGTCGCTGAAAGTGTGGTCGATATAAAACCAGCTTCCGGGGAACTCTTCCAGACCGATCAGGGTGGGGGTGGCATTGAAGTAGGAATAGCCGCGCATGAACAGATGGTGATAATCATTGGTTTGCAGCAAGATCAGCGAGATGACCGGCACCACCAGCAGGGGCCAGAAGCGGTCGGGATGCAAAAAACGGCCCTGGCCGGTGTATTGCAGCGCAAAGGCCAGCCAGGCCACAGCCGAAAAGGGTGAGAATAAATAAGAAAGCCGGTTCCAGAGGACGATGTAGGCCGGGTCGGCGGCGGTCAGTTCGAGGGTGCGGCAAAATAGCGCGCCGATAACCGTGAACAGAAACCAGAAGATGGTGACCGCACCAACGGTGTTGCGCTGCTGCCAGCAATAGACCGCCACAACGATGCTGATCACAAATAAAAGCGGGGCAAAAATTAAGTAAAGAGTGTATTGCATGGGTTACAAATCTTTATGGCCTTGCCCCTGAGAATGGCGTTGTGAATAAAATTTTAAAAACCAACGCGAAAGATCGGCGGCGTTGGGTTGGCACACAACCAGGTGGGTGTCGGGGGAAATCCGCTCTGGGTTGGGGGAGGTTGAAAGGCGGCGGATTGATTTTTCAATGGGGGGTGGGTTGAGTGGATTTTTCCAAGTGTACCATTATGCACCTCATGCTACAATATTCTTATGACTTCATTTCGGCATCCCGGTGAAACCCCGGCGCTCATTGTATCTGTGCTGATCATCGGCGGGCTTACTCTGCTTGCCGCGGGGGTTACCCTTTGCCTGGTGCCCCTGGGGATGGTGATCATTCTGGGGCTGGCTTATCAGGCCAATGTTTCGCATCACCGGGCGTTAATGGCCTCGGCGCTGCGTGTCGATGAGCGCAGCGCTCCTGCGCTGGCAGCGCTGCGCGACCGCTGTGTGCGCCGGCTGCGGGCGCAGGCGGTGGACCTGTTTGTGGCGCGCAGCCAGGCGATGAATGCCTATACCTTTGGTTTTAGCGACCCCAAAGTTGTGGTGGTGTATTCGCCGCTGCTGAAAGTTTTGGATGCGACCGAATTGAGCTTTGTGATCGGCCATGAACTGGGTCACGCCCAGCTTGGCCACACCAGGGTGCATACCCTGCTGGGCGGGATGGCCGGCATGCCGGTATCTCTGGGCGCGGCGGTGATCTTTACCCTGGCGCTGCAGAGTTGGAGCCGGGCGTGTGAATATTCGGCCGACCGGGCGGGGCTGCTGGTGTGTGGCAATGTGGAAAAAGCCATTACGGCGCTGGTGAAGCTGGAGTTTCGCGGGGTGGATACCCCGCAGGAGATCGGCGCGGCACTGGAGACCCTGGATCGTCAGGATGATGACGCCGCCAATGTGTTGATGGAACTGGTTTCGACCCATCCGCTGACCATGCGGCGCATCAACGAGCTGAAAAAATTTGCCGCCAGTTCTGAATATCGCCGCTTGCAGACCGAACTCGGCTAGGCTGGCGTGCCTGCCGGGGCCATACGCTGAACACAACACCCAGACGGCGGCGGTTATAAAGGCAGCCGGTGACAGGCTCAGGGACCGGCCGGGGTGGGGGTGGGCAGGCCTTCTTCAATGACCGGGGGGTTGAAATAAACCGCCCAGAACCCGGAATCGGGGCTTTTTTGCAGCAGCATTTCACGGTAGTTTTGCGAATCGACCGTCTCGCCATACGCAGTGTGCAGTGGGACGATCTCCACCCAGGTGCGGCCTGGTTTTAACGGAATGGGTTCGCGTTCATAATTGACAAAACGGATCGGGCGGAAACGCCCGGTTTTGCGTTCATATTCATCGTTGCCGGTCGTCCAGTAAATTTCTTGCATCACGCCGTCACGAAACAGCAGTGCGGGTGAGCGGGTGATGAATTTAAAATCGATCTCAAAATAGCGCGGGTCATAGAAGTGATAGGTGGTGAACAGTACCACCACGTTCTCAAAACCAAGCGGCTGACCGGTGAGCGCATCGATGGATGGGACAAAGCTTTTGCCGTCTTCCTGGTCTTGCCAGCGCAGATAGGTCTGGGTGTCGGGGTCATAGCGCCAGAGCACCTGATCGGTAAAGTGGAAAGGAATCCATAACCCGATGGCGGGCTTGCCTGCCGTGGGCGGGGTGGCCTCAAACCGGTTGCCGGTCAGATGCGTCCTGCCCAGGCGTTCGCGCGACTCGCGCGCAAATTCTTCCATTTCGGCGGGGGTCACGCGGGCATCGTTCACATCCACTGCATCCGAGCCATAGACAATGCGATATTCGTCCAGATTGGGTAATACACGGTCAGAAGCCGAGGCAAAAAACAACACACCTTTATAAATCTGGCGCAAAACCTCATAGGGCAGGCGGCCCGAGCGAATGGGGCCAACCGTGACCGGTTCGCCATCCATTTCGGCAGGCGGAAAACCGCCATAAAATAGCGCCAGAAAACGCGTAATTCCTTCACCCAGGTACATTTCAAAAACCAGCGGGCTGTAACTTAACCCGCGCTGCGGGCGGGCGGTGACCGGCGAATTGGAGATGGAAACCATCACCGGGGGCAGATCGAGCAGCGCCGGGTCTGCGGCGGGCAGCCCGCTAAGCGGGTTGACCCCGGCGGGGTATTCATCTGGCCCGGAAGACGGGATGGTGGGCGTCTGGCTGGGTGGGGGGGTGAAGG
>CAZQLE010000044.1:0-8333 GCA_964593905.1 uncultured Anaerolineaceae bacterium
ATCCAGACCGTCGCGGAAGACGGCCACATGCACATCGCACAGGCTCTGAATCTCTTCGGCGGGCAGCCCTTCTTCAATCAACATCTGTTCGATCTCGGCGATTTCGGCCGAACCGGCTTCTTTGGCCAGCTCACCAAATTCGGCTTTGACCTGTTCGACGGTTTTCCCTTCGTGCAACTGGCGCAGCACGCTTTTAAGAATTTCTTTGCGGCGGGTAACGTTGTTGATAAACTCACTCATGACTGGGCTCCTGAAAAAGATATACGATTACGGGGGAGGCAACTCCATCCTTTGGGGGGTGGAGGGCGGTGCGGTTACTGGCCGGTTTCCCAGCCGATTTCAAATGAGCAGCGAATGGCCCGCTGCGGGCAGCGATCTTCGCAGATGATGCAGTAGGTGCATTGATCGGGGCGGACGAAGATCGGTTTGTCGCCCTGCATGGCGAGTGCACTGACCGGGCAAACCTGCACGCAGATGGCACAGCCGCTGCAGCGCTGAAGGTCAATTTCGGGAAGATCAATGGGTTGCATCAGGGTCACTTGCCTTTCTGAAGGTCAACTTAAGATTACCGGAAAGGCGTGATTAATAATACGATAAAAGTCGTATTTATCTAGATTGATTAGGGAATTGGGGAAAAGCAGGAGAGCGGCACGGAAGGGTGGCTAGGATTGCGCTTCCTGTTCCAGGCCGGTACGGTCGCTGAGAATGATGCGGTGCCCTTCGCGGCGGATGTAACCGGCGGTGATAAAATCGCGCAGGGTGCGGCCCACCACATCGCGGGCAGCACCGATATGCTCGGCCATCTCATCCTGGGTCCAGCGGCGGGGCAGCAGCAGGCCGTCGGCCTGATCGAGCAGGAACTGCGCCATGCGGCCGCGCACCGAGTGGAGGGCCAGGTTCTCGACCAGATTGGTTAGGTGTGCCAGGCGGGCGGCAAAATCTTTAAGTAGGGCAAAAGAAAGATCAGGGTGCTCGCTCAACAGGGCGAGATAATCTTCGCTGCCGATTGCCAGCAGAACCACATCGGTCAGCGCGCGGGCGCTGGCGGTGTGGCGGCCGTCGGCCAGCAGCGGCGGGACGGTGTTGAAAGACTTGCCGGGGGTGATGTTGGCCAGCACCTGTTCGCGCCCATCGGGCGCCAGACGGTAGACCCGCACCTCGCCTTGCAACACAAAAAACACCGCGGCGGCGATCTCACCTTCCAAAAGAATGTGTTCTCCACTGGCGAAATGACGCTGGCGGGCAACCGTTTCAATTCGCGCCAGGGTGTTGGCAGCGAGATGTTGAAAAAAAGGCAGGTTTTGCAGGCGAAGGGACAGCAAAGGCATATGCCGATTTTAGCGGTATTGGCGCAAGTTTTCAACCTTTGCGGCAGATCCGCCGTTTTGGCAGAGAAGCTTTCTCGCAAAATTGTCTCTTGACAAAAATAGTTAAAGCTAATAATATAGTTATATATTATAACTTAGTTATATGAATTCACTTGAGCGGGGGCCGCATGTCACGACGTGAAAAGCAGCGCGAAAATATGCTGGAAGAGATTAAACATCTGGCGCGGCAGCAGATGCGGGAAAAAGGTACTGCGGGATTGTCTTTAAATGCCATTGCGCGTGAAATGGATGTCAGCGCACCGGCGCTGTATCGGTATTATGAAAGCCGGGACGCCCTGGTGACCACCCTGATCTATGAAGCCTTTACCGACCTGGCTGAAGCGCTGGAAGCAGCCGCGGCAGAATATGAGGGCTGCGGACCAGCAGTGAGGTTGCGCGAAGTGCTGCTGACTTACCGCACATGGGCGTTGGAGCACCCCACTGATTTTGAATTGATTTACGGCAACCCGATCCCGGGGTATGCGGCGCCGGAGGATTTGACCACACCGGCAGCCCAGCGTGGTTTTGGAGTGATCCTGACGATTCTGGCCGATGCGTATGCTGCCGGCCGGCTGCATTACCCGAAAGAGATGGCCGCCGTGCCAGACGGGTTGAGCCTGCGAATGCCACCAGGGTTGGACCTGCCGCAAATGGTGGTGCATATCGGGGTGATGGGTTGGGCGCAAATTCACGGTCTGATCAGCCTGGAGTTGTTTCATCATTCGACCACCATGCTGAGCGACCCCGGTCTTTTTTACCGTCATGAGGTAGATTCGCTGCTGCGCAGATTTGGAATGGAGCCTGAAACGGGCAGCGCAGCGGGGCGTGCCGGGGCCGGGTAAAGAAATCGGGTAGGAGACAACCCATATTCCTCAATAACCTGCCAGGGGCGGGTGGATTCAACGCGCCGATTTGACGGCGCAGAAAGACAGAAGGCAATGAATAGGAACAATCGCGAAAATTTGCAGGTGGTATTTGGCAGCGGGCCGCTGGGTTTGTCGGTGGTGGATGAGCTGGTGCGGCGCGGACAGGCGGTGCGGGTGGTGAACCGCAGCGGCAAGGCGGATGTGCCGGCGGGGGTGGAAGTGACGGCGGCGGATATTTATGACCGTCTGGCTGCCCGAAATGCGGCCAGGGGTGCCGCGGTGGTTTATCAGTGTGCCCAGCCCCCATATCACAAATGGGTTGAACTGTTCCCTGCTTTGCAGGGGAATATCCTCGACGCGGCGGCAGATGCAGGCGCCAGGTTGGTGGTGGGCGGCAATCTGTATGTGTATGGCGCGGTGGAGGGTGCAATCCACGAGGGGCTGCCGTACAGGGCGCATACCCGCAAGGGAAAAATCCGCGCCCAGGTGGATGAGGCTGTTCTGGCAGCGCACCGCAGTGGCAAAGTGCAGGCGGTTATCGGCCGGGGTTCCGATTTCTTTGGGCCGCGTGTGACGGGCTCGACCGCCGGAGAGCGCATGTTTTTGCCGGCACTGCGGGGCAAAGCCGCCAGTGTGGTGGGCAACCCCGACCTTCCGCATACCCATACCTATATTGAAGACTTTGGCCGTGCCCTGGTGGTGTTGGGCGAGCGTGACGAAGCGCCGGGGCAGGACTGGATTGTGCCCAGTGCAGAAACGGTTTCAACCCGTGAGCTGGTTAAACTCATCTTTGAAGCGGCAGGCAACCCGCTGAAGATCAGCGCGATGGGCAAATGGATGATGGCTCTGGGTGGTTTGTTTATTCCAGAGGCGCGCGAGTCGGTGGAAATGATGTATGAATTTGAGCGGCCGTTTATCGCCGACAGCAGCAAGTTTACACGCACTTTTGGGCTGCAGGCCACACCGCTGCCTGAAGCTGTGCAAAAAACCGTGGCCTGGTACCGCCAGCACAGCCGATAAGACAACCGGATATGAAGCCCGCGCTGCCTGTCGGGGTGAATCGTCACCTGCGGGCACTGTTTTTTGTCCATCTGAAATGCTTTACGAACTGGAATGGTTCAGGTTAGAATCTCTTTTTGTATGGCAGGCTGTTTTGCACGGCCTGTCTTTTGCAGCACCATGGATATGAAATGGACTTTTTATGATGAATGAAAACCGAGCTTTGCGGGCTGTTTTATTTGACCTGGATATGACCCTGGTTGCGAGTAAGGATATTTATGTGCTGGGCACGCGTGATCTGCTGCGCGATGAACTGGGGGTGGATTATCCGTTGGAAGAAGCCTACCGGCAGTTGGGCACACCCTCGCCGGTGATTCTGGCGCGTTACTATCCGGCTGAAATGGTTGCCGAGGCCGTGCAGCGGTTAACCCGGCGCTACCCGCCCTATTATGCGACCAGCCTGCATGTGTTTCCGGGGGTGATGGAAATGCTGCCGGTTTTGCGCCGGGCGGGGTTGAAAATTGGGGTGGTCACTTCTCAGGCCGCACCTGAACTGGAGGGCATGCGGCCGTATTTGCCGTTTGTGGAATGGATTGATACCTGGGTGACCTGTGACAGCGCGGGCGCCCATAAGCCCGACCCTGCCCCGGTAAACCTGGCGCTGCGACGCTTGAATGTGCTGCCGGCTGAAGCGGTCATGGTGGGAGATGCGCTGGTCGATCTGCTGGCGGGCCAGGCTGCGGGGGTGCGCACCGGGGCCGCGCTGTGGGGCGCCTACGACCGGCCGGGGATGCTGGCTTTGAAGCCCGATTTTTGCTTTGAGCAGCCAGATGAGCTGGCCGGGCTGGCAGATCTGGCCGGGGGGTGAGGCCCGGTCTGGGGTGGAACTGCGCCCGTATCTCTGTGCCCTTACAGCATAAATTGCACCTGTATGCGTGTTCCTTCTCCGGGGTGGCTGACCACACTAAATTCGGCGCCGACCAATTCGGCCCGCTCTGACATGCCCAGCAGACCGAAATGTCCTTCACGGGCAAACCCGGATGGGTCGGTGCTGCTGTCAAAGCCGGCGCCGTCATCTGCGATGATCATTTGCAAAAATTCCTGCTTGCGGACCAGATGGATGAACGCTTTGTCGGCCCCGGCATGGTGGAGGATATTCTTGAGCGCTTCCTGCGCGATGCGGTAAAGGGTTAACTCGATTTCGGCAGACAGGCGCGGGATCTCGCCCTCAACAAGCAGCTTCACCTGGATCTGGGCGGCCTGTTCGCTCTCACGCGCCAGCATTTTCAGGGCTTCTTCCAATCCCAATTCTTCCAGATAAATCGGGCGCAGCCCGCGGATTGTGCGGCGCAGCTCGGCCACCGCGGCCTGGGCTTGGTCTTCCAGCTCCTGTAATAATGGCATTTGTTCTGGTGAGGCCGACATGCGCGCCAGTTGGATGCGCTGTTTCAACGCGATCAGCGCCTGAATGGTCTCATCATGCAGATCCCGTGCCAGGGTGCGCCGTTCTTGTTCGACGCCCGAGGTCAGCGCGCCGATATAGCGGCGCAGCGCGGCCCGGGCCGCTTCCAGCCGGTCGGCCATGTCGATCAGCCCGATTTGCAGGCTGTGGATCTCGGCTGTGCCGCCCACTGGCCGGCGGATGGCGGCGGGGTTGCCGGCGGCCAGTTCACTGGCTTGAGCTTCGAGACGCTGCAGGGGCAGCACGATCTGGTGCGAACCGTACCACAGCGCGGCGAGGCTGATGAGCAGCACCGGCGCCAGGGCCAGCAGCGGCGCAATCAGCGTGCTGCTCAGGTAGGGGGTGGCGATATTCTCCCAGTTTTCTTGCAGCACCAGCGCCCAGCGCGGTTCTGAAAGGGCGGTGTACACGGTGATTAAATCGCCGTGGTGTTCATCTTGATAATTAACCCCGCTTTCACCGGCCAGGGCCTCGCGCACGCCGGGTTCGAGGCCGCCGGTATGCCCTTCATGACCGACCATATGGAGGTAGACCGGCGAGAGACCGCTGATCAGGTTGGGGGCGGCGAGCATGACGGCTCCGCTGCCGTCCAACTCTCCCAGGGTGGTGCGGGCAATGGGTTCGAGCGAGAAAGCGCCGACCAGCCAGCCACCCGCGGGCAGCGGAGCGGCGGCCAGCGCCAGGGGGCGGGGCTGGTTGACCGCATAGGGCAGAACTGAGGCCTGATCTGTGGGTAAATCGGCGCGGCGCGCGGCGAGCTCATTTGCCCAGAGCGGAGCGTCTGGCGCGCTGGCGCGGCCGTCTGAATCCAGAGCGGCCCAGCCGCCGTCAAAGGCAAGGGCCAATGGCGATGCGGCGCGTTCTGCCGGGCTGAGCGCAGCCAGAGCTGAGAGCGTCAGGGGGATATCGGCCAGTTCGCGCTCCAGGGCGGCGGCGGCGGTGTGGACGGTGCGCAGGTCGCGGTCGCCGACCAGCGAGCGCATGGCGTCGTGGTGCAAATTCTGGCTGACAAAGGCCACCGCCAGCACAATTAACGTGAAGGGGATGAAGATAAACAGAAAAAGCTGGCCGCTTAACCCGCGCCAGAGCGATTTTAACCACCGGGTCAGAGAATGGATCATGGCGGGTTCAGGAGCGGTCGGCCAGGTTGGCAGGCAGCAGCCCGAGCGAAACCCCGCGCATGACGGCCTCGGTGCGGCTTTCGGCGCGCAGTTTGGCAAAGATGCTGGCCAGGTGGTTTTGCACGGTGCGGTCGCTGATGCTGAGCTGCACGGCAATGGCCTTGTTGGTGAAGCCTTTGCCGGTGAGAGTCAAAATTTGAAGTTCCCGTTCGGTCAGCGGTTCGTATTCCTCCTCGGCCGGGGGGGCGCCCAGCCGGTCAAACAGACGGCGCGCCAGGGCTGCATCCAACACCGATTTGCCATGAAAGACATCGCGTACGGCTTGAATGATCTCGGATGGGTCGGCGGTTTTGAGCACATACCCATTGGCCCCGGCGCGCAGCACAGCCTGCACATAGGGGTCATCATCATAGGCGGTGAGAATGAGCACCCCAACCGGCAGGCGGCGGGTGCGAATTTGACGGGTGACCTCGATGCCGCTCAGATTGGGCATTTGAATATCCAGCACGGCTACATCGGGCAACAGACTTTCGATTTGCTGCAGCGCTTCATCACCGCTGCTTGCCTCGGCAATGACGGTGAGATCGCCGGGCTGTTCGAGAAACACACGAATTCCGGCGCGCACCACCTGGTGGTCGTCGGCGAGAGAAACACGAATGGGCCGGGATGGATCGGGTTGGGCCAAATTGGTTTCCTTCCATAAAAAAAGTACGATTGTTCAGATGAATTATAATCTTTCTGGGGCGGGGTGTGAAATATGCGTTGATCTTGACCGGTTTCAGCGAAAACGGGTTTTTGTGCAGCGATTCGACAGCGTGTTTATCGGTAAAAATCCATTTTTAAGTAACGTATGTGCCGCTACGAACGTATATATCGTAGTTCGATTGAATTAGAAAAGGGCCATAAGATGGAAAACAAAGTTGACACCCGTCGTTTGATTATTTTTCTGGCGATTGCGTTTGGCATTGCCTGGCTGGTTGCCGGGGTGATTTATTTTACCGGGGGACTGAAAGACAGCCCTGTGCTTGCGCCGGGGCTTACGCTGGCATTTGTGCTGTTGACCTTCGGGTATATGCTTGCACCGGCGCTGGCAAATGTGTTGACACGCCTGTTCACCCGTGAAGGCTGGCGCGATGTTAAACTGCGCCCCAACTTTCGCGCCGGGCTGCCTTTCTGGGCGGCGGCGTGGGTGCTGCCGGGGGTGTTGACCCTGCTGGGCACAGCGCTGTTTTTTGTGGTCTTCCCCGGTTTGTTCGACAGCAAACTGGGCGTCCTGGCTCAAAGCGTACAGAAGGCCGGCATCCCGCTGGAGAATCTGAACCTGTGGACGATGATGGTGGCAAATGTATTGCAAGCGATTGTGATTGCCCCGCTGATCAACGGTTTTTTTACCTTTGGCGAAGAGTTTGGCTGGCGGGCGTATCTGCTGCCCAGGCTGCTGCCGCTGGGCGAACGCAAGGCCGTGCTCTATTCGGGCGTGATCTGGGGGGTGTGGCATGCGCCCATCATCGCCATGGGGCACAACTATGGTTTTGGATATTTCGGCGCACCGTTGACCGGCATCTTGATGATGATCGTTTTCTGCGTGGCGCTGGGGACGTTTTTGTCGTGGGCAACGCTGCGCGCGGGCAGCGTTTGGCCGGCGGTGATCGGGCATGGCGCCATCAATGGCATTGCAGCGATTGGTGCGCTGATGCTGGCCGGTGAACCCAACACCCTGTTGGGGCCGGCCCCAACCGGCATCATCGGGATGTTGCCCTGGCTTGTGCTGGCCGGTTTTTTGTATCTGCGTTTGAAAGGCCGGCCGGATGTTGCCGCAGAAGATTTACCCGGTCTGGAGTAGAAAACCCGCCGCACCGCGTCCGGCCAGAAAGCCGGTCGTCCATGCGTTTTGAAAATTAAATCCCCCGGTTAATCCATCAATATCCAACACTTCTCCGGCCAGAAACAGGCCGGGGGAGTGTTTGCTTTGCAGGGTTTTAAAATTGACCTCATCCAGCCTGACCCCGCCGGCGGTGACGAACTCTTCTTTAAAAGCTCCTTTGCCGACAATTGTGAACGGGGCGCGGGTGAGCGCTTGCGCCAGACGGTGCAGGGCGGGCTGTTTTAACTCGCCCCAGGCCTGAGCCTCAACACCCTCGGCGGCGAGCAGGCTGGCCCACAACCGCTGGGGAATCTGGCCGATGGGGTCGGCGGCGGCGGCTTTTTTGCGCGGCTGGGCGGTCTTGATTGCCAGCAGACGGGGATAGGCGGTCTCGGGGTTGAGACCCGGCAGCCAGTTGATCTCCAGCGCAGCCTGATACTGGCGGTCAAACAGGGCGCGGGCGCCCCAGGCCGAAAGCCGCAGCACGGCCGGTCCGCTGAGCCCCCAGTGGGTGATCAGCAGCGGGCCGCGCGTCTCGATGCGGTCTGCGGGCAGGCGCAAAATGACTTCTGGGACCGATACACCCGAAAGCCCCGCCAGGCGTTGATCGGTCAGTTGAAAGGTGAACAGGGATGGCACGGGGGGCACGATGGT
>CAZQLE010000044.1:8343-23078 GCA_964593905.1 uncultured Anaerolineaceae bacterium
GCCCGGCAGCCAGGGCAAAGCCGGCCCGCTCGCCGCCGCTGGCAAGCAGCACCGCGCGGGTGGTGAGGGTCTCGCCGCTGCGCAGCGAGAGGGTGTAACCGGCGCCGGAGGGCAGCCTTTGAAGCGACTCGACCGCCGCCAGGGTGCGCACTTCAATTCCAAGGGCAGCGGCCTGGTCTGTCAACGTGGTGATGATGCTTTCAGAGCGGTTGCTGGCGGGGAAAATGCGGCCATCGGGTTCGGTTTTAAGCGGGACGCCGCGGCTTTCAAACCAGGCAATGGTATCGCGCGGCTGGAAGCGGGTGAATGCACCGCGCAGGGCGGCTGCACCGCGGGGATAGAACCGCACCAGCTCGGCCGGGTCAAAACAGGCATGGGTCAGGTTGCAGCGCCCGCCGCCCGAAATTCGCACCTTGGCGAGCACGGCGGCGGCTTTTTCGAGGATGAGCACGCGGCGGCCGGGAGCGGCCCCGGCAAAGGCCAGCGCACCGAAGAACCCGGCTGCGCCGCCGCCGATGACGATCAGGTCATATGAGGGTGTATCTGGCATGGAGATATGGTATCAGAGATTGGCGATTCGTGAATGGTGATTGGCAGATCCGTCTGTGACCGGGGGCGGGTCTTCAGCCGTCCCCGGCCTCTCGACGGCAAAAAACACCGTCGTGAGGAGAGAAAAAGCCTCGTGAAACCCGCGACTTTTCCCCCGGTCATCTTGTATCGCGGGTCTTGATTCTCTATAATGGAATTAATCACAGGGTGCTTAAGTTCGCGGTCCGGCGCCAAAACAGCGCCAACAACCAAAAACCAATTACAGACCGTCCAGTTTATGGGCGGTCTGTGACGTTTTGGGCCGTGAAGCGGCATGTAAATGAGGAGGCCGGGATGGTTTCGCTTAATCTGAACGATGAAGAACGGCGCATTTTGCTGCACCTGTTGGAAAACTGTATGACCGAACTGCGCGGTGAAATCTATCACACCGAGAGCCTGGAATATAAAGAGATGCTGCATGCCCGGAAACGGATCTTGCAGCATTTGCTGGATGAATTGCAGCCAAGGAGTGAGGAATTACCGTCAGTCGGATGAGAATTCAACTTGACAGTGTGAGGGTGGATGAGTAGGATGAGTCTTATAAGGAGACCAACTATGCTTATCCACTCTGCCGCTCAACTGCTTACCCTGGCTGGCGGACCGCAGCGCGGGACTGATCTGGGACGACTGGGAATCATCCCGGATGGTGCCGTGCTGCTCCGCAATGGATGGATTGAAAGGGTCGGCCCTTCGGCTGACCTGTGCGCCGCATATCCGAATGAGCCCTGGTTGGATGCCAGCGGGAAGGTGGTGTTGCCCGGCTTTGTTGACCCGCACACGCATCTGGTGTGGGCGGGTGACCGCGCGGGTGAGTTTGAGATGCACCTGGAAGGCAAGAGTTATATGGAGATTATGGCGGCGGGCGGCGGAATTGTCTCGACGGTGCGCGCCACCCGCAGCGCAGCGCCGCATGAATTGCTGGCGCAAACCCGCAAACGCGCAGCCGACTTGCTGCGCTGGGGCACCACCACCGCCGAAGCCAAGAGCGGTTACGGGCTGGAGACCGCAAGTGAGCTGCGCCAGTTGGAAACCCTGCTGGCGCTGGATGCGGAGGGTCCGCTGGAGATTGTGCCCACCTTTCTGGGGGCACATGCCGTGCCGGCCGAGTTTGCGGGCGACCCGGAGGGGTATACCCGGCTGGTGTGTGAAGAGATGCTGCCGGCAGTGCGGCGCTGGTGGGGCGAACATGCCGCGCAGCGGGCGCTCCCGTTTGTGGATGTCTTTTGCGAGACCGGGGCGTTTGACCTGAACCAGTCGCGGCGCATCCTGCAGACCGCGGCGGGGCTTGGTTTTCCATTAAAAATTCACGCTGATGAATTTGACAACCTGGGCGGGGCAAGCCTGGCTGCCGAACTGGGGGCGGCCTCGGCCGATCATCTGGTGAAGACCTCGGCAGAAGATATTCGCGCACTGGCGGCGGGCGACACAGTGGCTGTGGGCCTGCCCTGCACTCCTTTTGGGCTGGCCGAGTCGCACTACACCCCGGCCAGGGCAATTTTGGAGGCGGGCGGTCTGCTGGCGATTGCCTCAGACCTGAACCCCGGCACGGCCTGGAGCGGCAATATGCAGTTTGTGATTGCGCTGGCCTGCCGCTATATGCGCCTGACCCCGGCGCAGGCGATTGCTGCGGCGACGATTAACGCGGCGGCGGCAGTGCGGCGCCAGGGGCAGATTGGTTCGCTGGAGGCTGGTAAACAGGCAGATCTGCTGGTATTATCGGTGGGAGATTATCGCCACCTGGGGTACCGTTTTGGCGGCAATCTGGTTGAGAAGGTGATCAAACGCGGGGTGGTGGTGGTCGAAAATCCGTGTTGTTGAAAATTAAGAAATTAATATTCGAGCGTGTGCGCTGCTGGCAGTGCACACGCTCCTTTTTACAAAGGTAACCCAAGGAGACAGAATGCCCACGATTGAACAGGCCGCGGTCTGGTATCGTCAGAGCGATGCAGTGCATAATTTTGAACATGTCATGCGCGTGTATGTCATGGCAGAACGTCTGGCGCGCGCTGAGAAGGCCGATCTTGAGATTGTGCGCGCTGCGGCGCTGCTGCACGATTCGGTGGGCACTTTGCCGGGCGGGGCCGAACGGGCCGATCATCACCTGGCTTCGGCTGAATTTGCGGGGCAGGTGCTGGCAGAGGAAGGCTGGCCGGAGGAACGGATTGCGGCTGTGCAGCATTGCATTCGCGCCCACCGTTTTCGCGATGATCGCGAGCCGCCGCACAGCATTGAGGCGCAGGTGATTTTTGATGCCGATAAGCTGGATGTGTTGGGCGCAGTGGGTGTGGAACGGGTGATCGCTTATGCCACCCTGGCCGGACAGCCGATTTATGCGCCGCCTTCGGCTCGGTTTTTGGCCGGCGGCGAAAAAGAAAGCGGTGAGCCGCACAGCGCGTATCATGAGTTTTTGTTTAAACTGCGCAGGGTGAAAGACCGGCTGTTTACCCCGGCGGCGCGCGCACTGGCCGAAGAACGCACCGCTTATATCGCGGCCTTTTTTGACCGGCTGGCCGCCGAGCGGCGCGGTGAACTGTAGCAGACTTTACAATCCCCTTACCTGTGGCGCAGAGCGTTGCTTTGAAGGCTTGAACCGCTTAAAATCAAGGGCATGAATATTCCTTACGGTCCAATTCTTATTGTCGAAGATGTTCCGAACGTTCAGGAACTATTGGAAACCACGCTGCGCTTTAAAGGCTACCCGGTGGTTACGGCCAATAATGGGCAAGAGGCGCTGGACCTGATTGCGCGCGAGCGCCCGGCGCTGGTTATCACCGATATTTTGATGCCGCGCATGGATGGTTATACTCTGGTGCAAAAACTGCGCACCGACCCGCGCACCGGCCGCATTCCGGTTGTGTTTGTCTCGGCGACCTATATTACCGCCGACGACAAGAAGTTTGCCCTCAGCCTGGGCAGTGTGCGCTTTATGGAAAAACCAATTGACACCGAAGATTTTCTGCTGACCGTGGGGGAGATTTTGACCCAGGGGGTGACAGACCTGCCACGGCCGCTGGGAGAAGAAGAGTTTTATCGCGGGTATCGAGAACGGCTTGAGGCCAAGCTGCGCCATAAAAATACCCAGATCGCGCGCACCGAGCGCCTGTTAGAGACACTGCCTGAGGCGCAAAAGCCTGCTTTTGAGGCGCTGCTTACCCAGGCGGTTCAAGACCGCGATCAGATTCAGGAAGAGCTGGATCAGTTGTACCGGATTCTGGATGAGTTGAAAAATATAAACGGATAGGTGTTTGCCCCCCCTGGTTTCCCCCCTGAAAAAGGGGAGAAATTAGCTGCTATGCCGGGGTGTCCAGCAGATTGCGTTCGCCCAGGTACCACTGCCACAACATGCGTGCGGCGGCGGCGCGGTGAGGGCGCCAGGGGGCGGTGAGGGTTTCGAGATCATCGGACGAGAGCGGGCCGGCGGGCAGGCGCTTGACACTGCGCAGGGCGTTCACCAGCGCCAGATCACCCACCGGGAAGACATCTGCCCGGCACAGGACCATGACCAGGTAAATATCCGCCGTCCAGCGGCCAATGCCTTTCAGCGCCGTCAGCGCAGTGCGGACGGTTTCATCGTCCAGGTCTTCCAGGGGTTCAAAAGCAAAACGGCCTTCCAGCACCGCCAGACACAATTCGCGGGCATAGGCCGTTTTTTGACGGCTAAACCCGATGGCTTTTAACTCGGCGTCGCTCAGGGCCAGCAGCCCCTGCGGGGTTAAAGGCTGCACTGCGGCACACAGCCGATCGTAAGCTGCGCGTGCCGAGGCCAGTGAAACCTGTTGTTCGAGAATGATGTGAATCAGCGTGCCCAGTCCGGGAGGACGGTCCCACAATGGGGGCGGGCCGTAGCGCGCAAAAATTAATCCCAGGTCGGGGTCGCGTTCAGCCAGCAGCCCGGCCGCGGCGGCCAGGCGGGTTAGATCATAACGCGGCAGGGCCGACAAATGCTTTTACCCCTGCGGCGGCCGGCGCCGTTTTTGAAGAATGGTTTCGATCCCCCAGCCCAACAGCGCACCACCGCCTGCGCCCAGCGTAATACCGGCCGAAGTGTGGCCGGTTAGCCAGCCCACGACCAACCCGATCAACAGCCCCAACCCGGCGCACAATGCCAGAACATTCACCGGTTGGGATGGGCGCTCTAAAAATTCCTTTTTTGAACGTGAGAACATGCGTTGAGTATACTATTTTTTGGGCGGCGGGCACAACCCCAGCGCGGCGGCCTTTGCCACGGTCTGCGCCAGGGTGGTTGAGCCCAACAGGGCTTTGATGCGGGCGATGTGCAGCGCCACGGTGCGCGGGTGGAGCTTTAACTGGTGGGCAATTTCTTTGGTGGTTAGCCCGCCGGCCAGCGCTTTTAAGACCTGTTCCATGCGCGGGGAGAGCAAAATTGTCTCGGTGTGGGGCGTTTCGTCCGGGTTTAACGGGTTAAGCGCCACAATGACCACCCGCTTTCCCTGTTGAATCACCCGCAGCCAGGCATTATGCGCGGCTGCGGTGTAGGGGGCCGGGGCCTGCCACTGCCCGCTGCGCACAAAATCGGCAAATTCATCGGGCGGAATATCCACTTCCTGGGTAATGGTCACCTGATCATCGGGCATAAAGTCAACACGCGTCATCCGTCCCCTCAATGGTCCGGCCCGCAGGCGGACTGGCAAAGTAGCTGGGCAAAGATCAATTATTTTAGAACAATAATTCTATATTTAGTGTAGCCGTTTTTCACGGGCTGTCAATCCCCCGATCTGTGAATTTTGCCGCCCAAAAAAGTCCCCCGAAGGTTTTTTCTTCGGGGGACTTTTTAGCGTTTTTGCCAACCGGGTTATTCACCCACGCGCCAGGTGCGGATCAACTCACGCTGCGCCAGTGTTTCGGGCGAGGGACGGCGGTTGTGGATGACCGAACGCAGCTCTTCCAACTTATCGAGAGCGCGGTTGCCCAGCGCAATTTGATGACGCGCCAGAAAACAGCCCACCACGGTGCCGGTGCGGCCGATGCCGCCCCAACAGTGCACATAGACCCGGTCGCCCAGTTCCAGCCGTTCGTCGATCCAATCCAGAATTTCCCGCATTTGCGCACGGTTGGGCAAACCCATATCCACAATCGGTTTGCGATCCCAGAACACTTCCATCCCTTTGCGGGCTGCGGCAGCCTGCATATGCTCAAAATACGGTTGAAAAGGCTGGCTGCTGTGATTCAATTCGTCGGCTTCCATCAGGTTTAAGACCGTGCAAATGCCAACCTCGACCAGTGCAATGGCCTTCTCACCGGCTTTGGCCGGGTCGGGGTCGCCGGGGTACTGCCCGGCCAAAAACTGACCCGGAATAACCCAGTAAGATTGCTCAAACGGACGGTTGCCTTTTAACATAATCCGATTATAGCAAACACGGGTGTGTTCTTCCACCAACAGTTCCTGTCAAGCAGGGCGATTTTTTCTCACACTGTGGTTGCAGGGGCTGCTCCATGTGCGGGCTGTTGCGGGAGAACCGGCCAACATCGGTAGACGGGTTATGGGGCGCTGCGAATCTCCTCCCACATCTGAACATATTCTTCCTGTTGTTCACGGGTGAGGGGCCGCATCATATACATGAGGTTGAGGATGTTGGGATTTTTCAAGCCCAATAATTTTACGGTTTCGGGGTCCATCAAAGCGATACTCTCCCGGTTTGCCGGTCCGTATGCATATTCGTTTGCCATTCGGGCATTCGCCCCCGGGGCCAGGATTGCATTCAGATAATCATAAGCCAGGTCAAGATTTTCGGTCTGGCTTGAGATTCCAAAACCGCATACCCAGCCAATGGCTCCTTCGGCCGGCAAACTGTATTCGACAGGGATGCCCCTGGCTTTCAATGTGGTAAAGGTATTGTTCCAGGCATTTCCGGCCACCCAGATCTCGCCCTGGGCCATTTGTTCATTCAAAATTGCATCATCATCCCAGAAGCTGCTTATATTCGGCTTTAGATCCTTCAATTGAGATTTGATCTGCAACTTCTGGGCTGGCGAAGGAAAATAGGGGTCGGCGCCGATGGAAAGGGCCGCCATCATAAATGCATTTTCTCCGGCATCTTCAATTGCAAGATGCCCCTGATACTCCGGGTTCCATAAATCCGACCATTTGGTGGGCGGGGTCTGAACCTTATCCGGCCGATAGGCAATGCCTTCATAGCCCCAGTCCCAGGGGATAAAATATTGCTGGCCTTCAAACTGCCCGATTTGCAACAGCTCGGGGTAAAGTTGATCGAGATGCTCCAACCGGCTTGTTTTAATGGGCTGCACCAGCCCCTGTTCCACATACAGCCCCCAGTAGTTGGCACAGGGGTGGGCCAGATCGGTTTTGGGCTGGGCCAGCATCTTGTTCAACGAATCCGGGTCGTCTTCGATCAGGGTGAAGTTCACTTTTACGGCCGGGTTTTGGTCTGCAAAAGCTTTCCAATATTCGGGGTTGTCGTATCCGGCCCATTCGAGAATTGAAAGTTCGGGGGCGGCTGTTTTCGGGCTGCACCCTGATGTTATCAGACAGACCAGAATGAGACATATCCATATCCTGCCGGTAAATTTTAGCTTCATTGCGTTCTCCATTATTAGCCCTGATTCTTTTTGGAAATATGCCGGTCGAACCGATCTTTGACAGACTGAAACACCATTTTAAGTGAGTTTTTGATAATGGTCCAATACTCTTGCACGGATTAAAACTTTTGCGCCGGTTTAGAGCACGACGCAAAAGCTGGAAATCTTTATCGCAGGGCGGCGCGGTCAGCGTTTTTGGATCAGCTCTTCCAGCATCTGCGCGCTGACCGGTCTGGACATCAGATAGCCCTGGGCGTAATCGCAGGATACACTTTTCAGGTATTCTTTTTGCTTTTGCGTTTCGACACCCTCGGCGACCTCGATCAGCCCCAGGCTGTGGCCCAGTTCAATCAGGCTTTTGATAATCTGCTGCCCGCCGCCGTGAATATCTTTGATAAACGACTGGTCAATCTTAAACCCGTCGATGGGAAGGTTTTGCAGATAACTGAGCGATGAATACCCGGTGCCAAAATCATCGATCTCAATGCGAATTCCCAGCGCCTTAAGCTCGTTCAGACGGGTCAGCACCAGCTCGCTGTTCTCGACCAGGGTGCTTTCTGTGACTTCCAGCCACAACAGGTTTGCATCGAAGCCGGTTTTTTTCAGGATGGCGCAGATATTTTCCACCAGTTCAATATGCATCAACTGCCGGGCGGAGAGGTTGACGCTGATGATCACGTCTGCATGGATCAGGCCGGCTTGCTGCCAGGTTTTCATCTGCTGACAGGCTTCTTCCAGCACAAAGTACCCGATTGGAATGATCACCCCAATCTCTTCGGCGGCTTTAATAAATTCTTCGGGCAGCAGCAGCCCTTTTTGGGGATGCTTCCAACGTACCAGGGCCTCTAAACCGGCAATATGGTCATTATCCAGGGTGTAGATGGGTTGATAGACCACATCAAACTCTTGCCGTTCAACCGCCCGGCGCAGATCATTCTCCAATTGAATTCGCACGATGGTGCCCTGGTACATTTCATTGTTAAATTTAACCACCTGGGCGCCGCCCAATTGCTTGGCGCGATACATGGCGATATCGGCGTCGCGAATAATGTCTTCGGCGTTTTCATAGGGGGCTTCTGGAACCACCAGGCCAATGCTGGCTGTCACGGTAATCTCCTGGCCGTCAATCAGATAGGGGGTATTCAGCAGTCTGGTGACCCTTTCGGCCACTTTTTGAATATCCGTGTTGGAATGAAAATCTTCCAGCAGAATCACAAACTCATCACCGGCAATGCGCGCCACCGTATCGGCCCTTGTGAGGCGGGAGACGGTATCGGTGTTGCGCAGACCGACCCCCAGGCGGTGTGAGACCTCGATCAACAGTTGGTCGCCGGCATGATGCCCAAAAGAGTCATTGACCTGTTTAAAACGGTCCAGATCTAGAAAGAAGAGGGCAAATGCCAGATTGGGGTCTCGCCTCTTGCGCTCATTGACATGTTGAAGATGGTCGATGAGGAGTGTGCGGTTACCCAGACCGGTCAGGGCATCATGCAGCGCATCGTAGCGAAGCTGTTCCTCAACCTTCTTACGGTCGCGCACATCGGTTTGCGAACCGGCAATACGGTTGGCATATCCGTCTGCATCCCAAACGGCCACCCCGCGCGCCAGCATCCAGGCATACTGCCCATTTTTCTGCAGTATGCGATATTCGCATTCAAAATGCTCACTGTGGTTGCGTAAATGATTGGAAAGCTGGGTTTGCAAGAGCGCCAGATCATCGGGATGCACCCGGTCGAACCATTCATCCAGCAAGTCACGAATTTCATCATCCTCATATCCCAGCATGGCTTTCCAGCGCGGTGAGAGATAAATCTTGCCGCTGATCAGATCCCAATCCCACAGGCCGTCGTTTGCGCCTGTCGAAGTGAGCATATAGCGTTCTTCGCTGGCTTTGAGGGCGTTTTCGGCCTGTTTGCGATCGGTAATATCGTGCAAGATCAGGCTGAAGGCCTGCACATCTGCGTCTTCGATCAGGCTGGCGCTGAGTTCAATCTCTCGCGAAACGCCGTCGTGACGAACACAGTGATACTCAGCGGTCTTGCCGCTCTGGGTGATTTCGCGGATCATCGTTTCATCCAGATCCGGTTCAAAGGTCAGCAGTGTTTTGAGACAGGGTGCGGTGTCCTGGTCCAGCGGCCAGTTGAGCAATTCCTTGCTGGCCGGGTTGGCTTCCAAAATATGGCAGTCGGCGCCAACCAGCAAAATGGCCTCGCTTGACTGGTTGACAATGGATTGGAACCGTTTTAGATATTTGCGGCCGGTTCTTTGTGAGGTCAGAAAAGTGCGGGAAAAATGATAGGTCCCCCCGAACAGGGCGAAACCCAGCAACAGCAGGGCAACCGAAAACACCGCGGCTGTCTTTTGGCCCTGGGCATAGAGATCGCGCGGGGTTTGGACCTGTAAAACAAGCACGGGCTGCTGATTGAGATCCATCAGGTAACGGTAGCCTGTCATGATTTGAGAATTAAGGGGGTGAATAAACACACTGTCGTTTAATTCTGCGGGCGCTGGCAAGGCCGGCATTCCGGGCGGCTGGCTACCCACAGCGAAAAGATCCAGTTTGCGCTGTGCCAGGTTGGAATATTCATCCAATTCTTTTCTATCCAGCAGACGGATAAATATCAACGTACCGCCCACGGGCCCTTCGGCGTTGCTGGTTAAAATGGGGCGGGCAGCCACCATCAAGGGGTACCCGCCGCTGAATGCCAGCCCTGTATAGGCGGATTGGATGTCTTTGAGTTCATGCAGTTTCGGGTAATTGAGGAACAGGGGTTGAAGATCCAGGGGCAGCGGCGCCTCGACCTGTGAAATGCGATCCACGTACTTTGTATAAACGACTTCTTTGGCGGGGTTCAACACCAGAAAAATATCGGTATCCAGATTGATAAAGGCGCTGTCGGACAGGTAGCTTTCAATATATTCCGCATTTCCATCCCGGGCGAACTGGTAGGTGTCATCCCAGTTTGCCCAATCCTGCAAGGTGTGATCCAGTCTGGCGGCTTCGTACGTGATGATTTTTTCGGCGCGGTTGACCTCCAACTGGGTGTAACGCGTCTCGCCTTTGGTGACGATCTGATTAAAGCTGATTAACAGCACCGGCAGAAAAAAGACCAGAACGCCCAAAAACACCGTAACAGCAATGATGAGAGACAAGCGCTTGTCGGAAAATTTATCAATAATGATCCACATTTTTCCCCCGATATTGATTGAGACAGTATTTAGAAAAATAGCGCTGGTTTTTTCTGGGGCAGCAGGCTTTGTTTTCTCAAACTGTTGTGATTGTCTGGCATGGAATGGATGGCTTTTAACGCATAAGCGGCAAGCCGGGTAATTTAATGGAAATTAACGAATTAACGTTGTAGATAAATTTTACACAATATGCCGAATATTGAAATAGGCTGCGCTTTTCACTTTTGCAAAGGGATCAGCGCTGGATCACCGATTTGTGCGACCCGTCTGATTTGGCGGTCACATATTGGTCTGCCAGGATCAACCCGCCCAGATATGGTTTTGCCCCCTTCACCGCCTGCCAGCCGCTTAACACAAACGGCAGCGGGCCATCGACCCCCAGCCATTCGCCGTTGTATTTGCGGGCGATGTGCATGTGGGTGCCGGTCACCCGGCCGCCTTCACAGGAGGGGTGACCCAGCGGGTCATCAGCGTTTAATCGCGTCCCGACTGCGGCCCGGTCTTGCCCGGCGATGTGCATATAGAGCAGCACCCAGCCGGTGCGTTCATCACCATCCCCGTCCAGGTCCAGCAGCACCTGCCCGCGCTCGGCGCGCACCACCACCCCGGCCGCGGCCGCAGTGGTAAAAGACGGCGAAATGTAACACCCACTGCGCTCTCCGGCCGGGGCGAAATCGAGCGCGCCCCAGGGTGTGCCCGTGCCCCAGGTGATGTGGGGGCCCCCGGTCAGGCTCCACAGTTTGCCGGGCAAAAAGGGCAGCGCCAGATCTGGCTGCGCCAGTCCGAAGAATAGCAGCTCAATATCGGCGGCGCGTGCCCAGGGGTCGCCAAACTGGCGCGCATAAAAAGCCGTAAAACTGTTGTCACCCTTTAGCTGCGCTTGCCAGCCGGCTTCGGTGGGTGAAAGATAGGCGAACAGGTTTTGCAGCGCGGCCGTCCCAGCGTTAAGGGTGGCATCCAACTGGCGGGTCTGCCCATTGCCAAAAGTTATCCGGGTCAGGCTGCCGGCCCGCCAGCCGTAAAAGCCCACCGTCAACATGCGGGCGGTCAGGGTCAATTCTTTATGCAGCCCCTGATAGGCGGGGTTTTTGAAACCGATCGGAAACGGGTTGTCTGCTGCCCCGGCCGGTTCGCCAGACCACCAGCCACTGCGATATTCCAGAACCGCCAGCAGCAGACGTGGGTTGGTTGAGGTATCCAGCGCGATGCGGCGGATGATCTCGGCCCCGCTCAGCCATTCGCCATCCACTTCTTCTGCATAGCGCGACAGGTATCCGCCGCCGGTTTGCACGGTTTGTTGCAGGTCGAACCCGGCCGAGACCGGCGAATTGGGAATTTCGGCATCGGGCAGCAGCAGCGCCTCACAGCAGGGCAGCCCGCCGGGGTTGGGAAAACGCAGTTCCTGCCCGACAGGCAGCAGACCATCTGGCGACAGGTTTTCAGTGCCGCGGATTTCTATGATGTTTACACCAAAGCGCCCGGCCAGGGCGGGGAGCGTATCGCCTGCGCGGGTGCGGTAGCGGACCCAGCCGGGTTCATCTTGCGGCGGTGCGGCGGTTGCAGCGGGGATAGGCGGCAACGCCGTTGCTGGCTGAACAGGCGCGGCCAGCGGCGTGCCGGCAGCCGCGGTTAATGTGGCTGAAACCGCGTGCTGGATGGCATTTCCCCGCACGGGCAGGTTGCAGGCCAGCGTGGCCAGCACCAGCAGCGCAGCGCCCAGCTTGATTTTTCGACCAGAATGCATGGCTGACCTTTCCTTCAATTCTGAATCCGCCGCGCATAGGTGCGCGCTTCCACCGGTTCGGCGATCCATTGTTTCCAGGCTGTGATGGGGTGTGCATGGATGATGCTGAATCCCATGCGTTCATACAGATGGCAGGCCGGCCTGTTGTAACTGGTGGTGTGCAAATGTACCCCACCGATCTTTAGCGCAGCCAATTGTTGCAGATATGCGCTGATTAACTGCCCGCCCAGACCCTGCCCGCGCGCCTGCGGCAGTACATTAATGTGCAAATGAGCCGGGTAGCCAGATAGATCGGGTTCCTGACTGCCGGGCCATAAGTAGGCCCGCGCCATGCGGGCGACATAAACCCATGTTTTGCGGCCCATGCGGTAGCGCAGCAGCGCCACCCGCAGCAGCAGACGGGGGATGATCTTGCGCAGCAGCACCCGTTTATAGGCCTGTGTATCCACACACCCGGTAAGAAAGCCAACCACCTGATCTTCCTGCACGGCCACCCAGGCATGGTGCGGCTCAAAATGGGTGTAATAAGCATAAAAACCATCCATGAAGATGCGCCGGTCATCCAGATAGGTCTCAATCGGCGCGCCAAAAAAGGCGGTGTCGGCGCCGATTTGCAGCAGCGCCTCGCGGTCGCCCGGTGCAAAAGGGCGCACCCCGCTGAAGGGTATTTTTGCGCTGGGGGGTTGAGGGTCTGGCGGCATGGTTTTATTTTAACGCCAATCGCCCGCATTTATTGCGGGCGATCTTGAACAATGGCGAGGGGAAGTGTTTGCCATCATTCCGATCTGGAAAAGCTTATGGCCGGGGGCTATACACCCGCACGGCATCGAAGTAATTGCCTGTCAGTGTCAGTGTTGAGGCAGGGTGCAGCGATTGTTCCAGCGCGGTCAGCAGCAGCCGGTCAAAGGGATCGTCACGGGCAAAGACCCATACCCGCCCTGGCGATTGCTGGTTTAGCGCAGCGGCCAGTTGTTCGGCTTCGGCGGTCAGCGCCATTTGCTGTGCTGCCAACATGCCGTCCCGATCCACCCAGCCGGGGTGCTGCACCATTTCGGCCGGAAAAACCAGATGGGTGGTGCACGCTGCCAGTTCTGTACTGCGCGCACGGTATACCTCCACCCCATTATAGGCCAATCCGGCAGAAAGAAACACATCACCACACTGCGCATGGCGCAATATGGCCCGCAGGCTGGCACGGGTGGGGGTGCGCTCTGGCAGGAAAAAGCCCGCCGCGCCGATGACCCAGGCCAGCAGGGTGAACACCAGCACTGCGCCGCCGAGGGTTTGCGGGCTGCTCAGGCGCGCCAGCGCCGCGGCGGCCAGCAGCGAGGCCGGGGCGAGAATGATCATCGGGGTGCGGCTTTCTTCAAAGACGGGGTAAAACTGGCTGACAAAAAAGGGCGCCAGCGCAGCCGCCAGAACGAGGGTCAGCAGGGCCGCCAACCGCCGGTCGGCAGACAGTGTTGTGACCCGCGTTGCGGGCACCGCCCGACGCTGCCAGAAAACCCACGCGGTGAGCGCCAGCAGAACCAGCCAGTTTAGGCCCCACAGCCGGATAAAAGCCAGGCCAAGATCGAGCAGGGTGGGGGCTGCCATCCAGCTCCGGCTGGGAATGCCCAGGGTGGTTAGCAGATTGGGCAGATAAACGGCGGCAAACAAGATGACCCCACTGGCGGCCGCCAGCCCGTGCGCGATAAAAAAACGCCAGCCGCGCCACAGCGCAGCCAGCGTTAATGCGATCACAAAAAAGGCAAATACGGTATGGGTCAACAATGCGAGCAGATAAAGGCCGATCAGCGCCATCCAGGCCAGACCACGCCAGCGCTGGTGCGGTTTTTGATCCCACAGGTAGAGGAATAAGGCCAGCGCCGCGGCAGTCTCGAACGTGACCAGCGTATAGGGCCGCAGCGAAGCCGCTTTGACCGTCCCCAGCAGGTGTGAACCGGCCAGCAGGGCCGCGGCCAACAGCCCCGCCCGGCTGCCAAACCATTTGCGCCCCAGCCAACCGGTCAGAGCCAGTGCGGCCAGGTAAAAAGCCAGCGAGGGCAGGCGCAGCAGAAAATCATCTTCACCCACCAACAAATACCAGCCGCGCAGCAGCAAATAATAGACCGGCTGCGAGCTGTCGCGGGTGAACCAGTCCATCATTCCGGCCAGGTTCTGGCGCACCAGCAGCAGCGACCAGGGTTCGTCTGTAGACAGGCTCCAGCCCAGGCGGGGCAGCGCCGCGAAGGTGGTTGCCAGAGCCAGTACGGCCAGCAACGGCCAGAAATTCTGGCGGGCGAACCCCCTTTTTCGGGTTACTGCGACCATTCTGTAGGCGTGCGGTCCCAGCGGTGGCGGCGCAGCCGGGTGTGCAATTCTTCGGTCAGCCGACCGGCATCACTGGCGGCCAGGTTGGTCTCAACATGATGGATCTTGCGCATACCGGGGATGATGGTGCTTACCGTGGGGTTGTTGAGGATGAAGCGCAGCGCCATTTCGGGCAGGGTCATGCCGACCGGCAGCTCTTTTTTGACTGCCTCGGCGTGCTCCACGCTGGATTTTAAGTTCGCAGGGACAAAATAGCTGTTGCGCCAGTCGCCTTCGGGCCAGCGGCTGTCGAGGGTCAGCGTTCCGGTGAGCGAGCCTTCATCAAAGGGCACCCGTGCAATTA
>CAZQLE010000045.1:0-22628 GCA_964593905.1 uncultured Anaerolineaceae bacterium
CCATCAGGTTGACCCAGCACCAGCCGGTGGCAACGATGAGGGCCGCGGCGACATTTTGGGTCAGCGCGAGCACGATCAGCGCCGAGATGGTGGCTTCCCAGGTATCCCAGATGTTCAGGTTCAACGTGTCGGTCAGGTTCAAAACGATCATGACCAGGTTGACGGCCAGCGAAATGGCGATGATGGGGTAGGCAATGGGGTGACCGAAAGCAAAGGCTGCATAAGCGCCCCAGCCAACATCGGTGTAGGTGAATGCACCGCCAAACCGTTCGGTTAATGCAACCGCCGCGGGGCCAACGCCAGCCAGGAAGAAATCTACGATGATGTAGACGCCCTGAAAACCGACTGCGATCATGAGACCGTTACGGATGGCGCGCATGGGGCCCAACCGAACGATCAGGCCGATCAGGGTGAACACACAGAAGATCATGAACAGAGCTCCGAGGTTCACCACCGGCTGCAAAAGGGTTTGAATAAAAGTGCCGATGTTATCCATTTTTTGAATGTCTCCTAAAGGATGGTTAGCTCAAAAGACGATGTCGAGACGAATGAGAAAATTTTGGCTGCAATAGACATAAAATTCGATATGTTTCTCCACTCCTTTCCAGACATGCCAGGTGAGCAAGACGGGTGCGGGTGTTTACCTGTTGCCTGCCAAAACTAAACCAAAAAATTAATAGGTCCGATCAGTCGCTTAAGTTCGCGATGATATTGAACAAATTCTCAAAAAACTCTTTTTGACCCACATTGGTCAGCAGGGGAACCCCGCTGAGCACGGGCACATCTTTGCGAGGAGCCAGCACAGCAGTGGCAACCACTACATCGGGCTTGCCCTGTTTGATCAAAATTTCGGCGTCAGAGACCTTGCCTTTTTTTACAGAGATTTTGACCTTACGCTTGCGAGCTTCATCTTCAATCTTTACGGCGGCCATCGTTGAGGTTGCAATCGATGATCCGCACATGACAAGAATTACAGCAGGACGATTCATTTGTTTCTCCCTCTTGCATTAGGTTTGAGACAACGGGGGAAAGACATGTTCAATCGTCTTTCCCCCGATAACTTACTCAGGATACCGCCACGTGATTTGCTACAAACTGTTTGATCAGATCCATGACTTTGACGGTGTCATCGTGCGTGCCGATGGTGATGCGGAAGAAACGATCTCCGGGCAGGCCGCGGCCGTTGATGAAGGAACGGGTCAGGTAGCCCTGTTCAAGCAGGTAATTGAAGAATTCACTACCTTTAATGCCGCTTTCTTGCGAATCGATCATCACAAAGTTGGCTTCAGAAGGAATCGGGCGCAGGCCGGGGATCTTTTTGATTTCTTCGAACATCCAATCGCGGTCGGCTTTCACCTGGCGGACATTCGCCTCAATATACTGCTTATCTTCGATGGCAGCGATGGCGGCAACATGGGTGATCAAGCCGATGTTTAGCGGGGTGCGGATGCGGTTGACCAGTTCAATCACCTGCGGGTGGGCAATGATCCAGCCCAGGCGAATGCCGGCCAGCCCCATGGCCTTTGAAAAGGTGTGGCTGATGATCATGTTTTCGTATTGCTCAAGCATGTCTTCCACCCGGTCTGAGGCGAATTCGACATAAGCCTCATCCACGGCCACCATGACGCCGGTCTCCAACAGGCCTTTGATCAATTCGCGCGAGACGAAGTGTCCATCGGGGTTGTTCGGGCGAGAGATTAACACCAGCTTGGTGCGGGGGGTGATCTTTGAAGTGAACGATTCGAGCGTGTAATTGAAATCTTCATCACAGGGTAAAACATCGATTACTTTTGCGCCATAAAGGGCAACCCGGCGGGCATATGGCGAATAATCGGGGGTCGAAATCAAGATTTCATCGTCTTCATCGAGGAAGGTTTCGTAGAGCATGTCGATGACTTCCATCGAGCCGTTGCCGCAGGTGATCCAGGCGGCTTTGCCCGGCAAACCGGAATATTCAGCCAGTTTCTCGCGCAGCTCAAGATCGGTCAGGGCATCTTCAGGATAGTAGTTCAACTTATCGGCGATATTTTTGACTGCTTCGATCACTTTGGGAGAGGGGGCATAGACCAGTTCATTGCCCATCAGGCGGCGCAGTTCTTGATTTTGCCAACCCATGCGGAAATGATTCAGGTTATAAACTTCGCCAACTTTGGCAGACTTACTGGCAAATTTCATGATGTCCAAGGCTCAATTCCTTTCTTTTTCAATAAAAGAGGTTCTGTACAATAAACAGCTTAATTTGTCTGCATACTTGTGTTTAGAAAATCAAGGAAACTGTTCATGTCTCTGGTTTTTTCGAGCGTTGACAGACGGTCTTCATCTTCAATAAATGAGCTGAGGGCCGACAAGAATTCAATATGCGAGTCTGCATCTGGAATGACCAGCATAAACACAAACCTGGCCTGCACATCGCCGCCAATGCCGCCCATCGGTTGGAAGATGACGGGTTCTCCCATCACACCAATGACCATTCCGGGTTCATTGGTCCACTCGGGGTCGGCGTGCGGAATGGCCACCTCAGCCCCACCGGTATGCAGCCCCGTGGCAAAATTTGCTTCCCGTGTAAGAAGTGCCTCAACATAACCTTCTCGGGCCCAACCTGCCTCGATTGCCATGCCACCCATCTTTTTAAGAAGCTCAATCTGGGAGATTCTTTCGTTGAAATTAACAATTTTTACGTTTGATAAAATATTGTGCTCCATGGATTACCTTTTAAACCGAGAGTTGGGGTGCAATATCTGTCAATTTCCGGAATTTGGAAACACTTAACCCAGCGCCGCGATGATATTCGCTCGCTTAGAGGTGTGGCCAATTCATTTGGCGTTTTTCGTCAGTTCCGGTAGATCGAAATAATAAAACTTGTCTTGTTGTAGCGCAAGATTTTGTTGGTTAGATTATACGGTTTCTGCTTCAATATGAGATGTTCTACTATCGGCAATGTAACTTGTGACAATTTTATCGTAATTACCCTGTTCATGCGATTTTCTTCACCCAATTTTGGTCTGGAGGGTCTGTTTTGAAAGGTGAATGCACTAAGATCTTAAAGAGATGCTCTGGCACCGGGTGTAAACCACTGGCAGAACGCGAAAATTTTGACCCGCAGGTTGAATTGATCGTCTGACCAGGGCCTTGCAGGATGAATATCACCTTCTTCTGTTTTGATGCAAAAGAGAGTCTGGTTTTTGATATAATTTTGATTGTGACAATATTACAATAATCAGCCGGAACCCATCATGAGCTCAATTTCCATTACGATTAATGCGCGTCAGCGCTGCATTATTTATTCTCTTTTACAGGCTGAGGGCCACATTACCCTGGGTCAGCTTTCCAAAGAAACCGGTCTGACCACGCGCATCATTCGTTACAACCTCGATCCGGTCAGGGCGTGGTTTAAGGGGGAGGGGCATCTGTTGTTGACCCGCCCGGGTTTTGGTATTGAGATTAATGCTTCAAAACAAGAGCGAAAACGACTTCTGACAAAAGTCTCTCAATCTGATGAAGAGAACTTAATCTTAACCCGCGGCCAGCGCCAGAGAATTACCCTGTTTAAATTGCTCACCTCCGACGGCTCGATTACTTATCAAGGGTTGGCCTCAAACGAGGGCATTTCGCGTTCCACCATCATCCATGATGTGACCGAGATGCAAAAATGGTTAAACGGCTATCATCTCACCTTGCAGCGCACCCAGAACCGGGGGGCAAAGATCATTGGCAGTGAGGGTTATCGGCGTTATGCCCTGTTAAACCTGCTGCACGAAGAACTGGGGCAGAAGAAATGGTATGCGCTGTGGTTTTCTCCAAATCACAGCCAGCAGCAAGATAAATCACTCCCGCCAACGCTTGAAAAATATCTAAAGAGCCTGCCGCTCGCGTATTCTTACAATACTGTTATTCATCTGGAGAACCTGATTGGTGCGAAAATGGCGCTATATTCGCGGGCTGAGGCGCTGCTTTATCTGGCGATCACCATCAATTCGCTGTTTCAGAAGCGCCAGGTGACCAAATTTATTGGTCCCAGGCCGGTTTCGGGTGTGGAACTGGAAGTTTCGCGGTTTATTTTCTCTGAAATTTCGCGCAAGTTCTCCATTAAAGTCCCTGAAGAAGAAGCCTGGATGTTGGCGGCTTTTTTGTTGGCTGCAAAATGGGAGGAAGACAGGATCGAAACCCCCCAGGAGATGCTGCCCATTCTGGGAGAAGAAAGTGTGCAATATGCCAATGTAATTGTGGAACACTGCGCCAATCAGTTGCACCCCCTGTTAAGGGTTGACCAGGAGCTGTTGACCAGCCTGGCGATGCACCTGAAACCGGTGATTCATCGCATTCGCTACGGGCTGCCGATTGTTAATGATTGTCTTGAAGAGGTGCAGCGCACCTACCCCGAGGTCTACCGCAGCGCAAAAGATGGGTTAAAACTGATCGAAAAAGATCTGGCCCAGCCGATTCCGGAAGAAGAGGTCGGTTTTATCGCAATGTATCTGGCTGCGGCCTTAAACCGTCTGCGCACCAAAGACCGCACCCGCCATTCTGTGATCATCCTTGGCGATGGCATTCGCGCGAAATCCATCTTTCTCAGAGCGCGGCTGGGGTATGAATTTCCCAATCTGGATGTGATTGAAGTTTTGAATGGCCTGCCCGAAAATATGGACTCATTGACCCGGGCCGAGCTGGTGTTGAGCCTGGTGTCTTTTGAATTTCCCGGTTTATCGATCATTGAGGTCAGCCCGTTCTTAAATAACCTTGAAAAACGGGCCATCCGAAACTGGATTACCGACTATGAAGAAAAGAACCGCCGCCAGTTTATCAATCTGGATGGCCGGAAGCCGGATCTGGTGGATGTGTTTTTGCCCCAGAATATTATTTTCCGCTCTTCGGTAAAAACCTGGGGTGAGGCTGTGCAGGTCGCCAGCCAACCGTTGATCGACTGCGGGATGATTTTGCCCTCTTATACCCGGGGGATGATCAAGATTATTGAGGATTATGGCCCGTATATGGTGATTGCCCCTGGCAGCATTTTGCTGCATGCCCGGCCAATTGACGGTGTCAACCAGGTCTGTCTGGGGGTGATGATTCTTGAAGAGGGCATCGAGTTCGGCGAAACCAGCGGAAAAATCGATATTGCTTTTGTGCTTGGCGCCGTGGATGACACCCATCATCTGAATGTGTTGTACCAATTAACGGCGCTGGTATATGAAGAAGGCTTTATGGAGGCGTTGCGCAATTCAAAACGCCCGGCAGATGTTTTGCGGGCGGTGTGGAATTTCTCCAATACTCCGGCGGTTGTTTCTCGCTAATCGGGTTTTTTTGCACCCTGCAAAGCTGTTGGCTCGCTTGGCGGGCGGTTCAAAACCGCCCGCCAAGGTCATCTGACGCGGGGGTGTGGGTGGGTGTCATAATAGAATTGTTTTGTCATAACTCGTTCTGGCGAAAAGATACTTTACCGACCTTGGGCATACAGCTATATACTCTTGGTAGTCAGTTTTATTACAGCATGAATCAATGTGTTTTGCTCCAGGGCCTTTTTTGAGCTGTTATTTTCAAAACCCCCGCAGAGCATCCCCTCACAGGCCTTATCTTTGAACCGGGAGAATTCTATGGCTTCCAAGACGTTTGATCTTTTTCTCACTCCAATTATCGAAAGCATCCCACAGGATGAGTACGTTATTGCGACGTATTTGATTGGCGCGTCGAAAGAATCGGATGTAATCAGCCGCGTATCTTCTCTGGCACTGGAACAGACGACGGGCACCTGGTCGCGTTTGCCGGGCGAAACAGAGGAAGTGCGCCGCAGGTCGTCTGGTCGGGTTGTCGCCGTTTACAGCGTGCCCGATTATGAGTCACGGGGTTCCATTGGCGCAGAGGTCTCCATGCGCTGGTATGTTGCCCGCGTGGCCTTCCCGTGGGTCAACTTTTATGACAATCTGCCGTTGCTGCTTTCTTCGGTCATTGGCAACATCTCTGCCATGGATAATTTGAAGCTGATTGATCTGGACCTGCCCCAGGGGTATCTGGCCCAGTTTAAAGGCCCCCGTTTTGGTGTTCAGGGTTTGCGCGAGCTGCTTAATGTCTATGACCGGCCGCTCTTGAACAACATGATTAAGCCCTGCACCGGTCTGACCCCAGACGAAGGCGCGGCGTTGTTTTATGGCGCGGCGGCAGGGGGCACAGACTGGGTGAAGGATGATGAGCTTCTCTCGGGTTCGCCGGCCTTTTCTCCGTTGGAAGAACGGGTGCGGGCTTATATGGCAGCCGCGCATAAAGCCGATGCAGAAAAAGGCGAGATGACGCTTTACTCGGTCAATATTACCGATAACCATGACCGGATTTTTGATAACGCGCTGCGTGCGGTGGATGCCGGCGCGAACGCATTAATGGTGAATATTTATTATGCAGGTTTTTCGGCTGTCAAGCAGTTATCTGAAGACCCTCGTATTAATGTGCCGCTGATGATCCACAACTGCGGCAGCGGAGCGATGGTTGCCAACCCTTACGGCGGTTTCAGTTCAGTGGTGGGCGCAAAGCTGGCGCGCATCTCTGGCGCAGATGTCTACCTGGACTATGTTCCGACCATGAAGTTTGGCGGGATCGAAGAAAAGTTCCGCCGCATTGGGCATACCTGCCTGGCGCCGATGCATAATATCAGGCCGACCATGGTGCACATTGGCGGGGGGGTGACCCCGGGGATTGTCCCGTATCTGATGGATATGATGGGAAATGACACGGCGATTGGCGCTGGCGGCGGTATTCACAGCCACCCCGGCGGGCCGGCTGCCGGAGCGCGGGCGCTGCGGGCCGCCATGGATGCCAAACTGAAAGGGATTTCTTTGACAGAGGCTGCGCGGGATGTTGCAGAGCTGCGTCAGGCTTTGGATGTATGGGGTGAGTTTGGTTCTGAAAAAATGAAGGCTCTGTTTTCGCTCTCGTAATCTTTACGAGTCTACCAGTGGCCTTTATCAGTTTGGAAATATTGTTAAAATACAAGGACGGTAGAAGTGAATATCGAGCAAACCTCTGTTCTGGGAGTTTCCATGGAAAGTGCAACCACCTACGCCGAAACGGTCGTTACCGTTACACATGAGCACGGTCTTCACGCACGTCCGGCCGACCTCTTTGTGCGCTGTGCAAACACCTTCAAGAGCACCATCTCTGCCGCCAATGAAACCCGCAACGCGGCCAAGAAAGCCAATGCCAAGAGCATTTTGGGGGTGCTTTCCATCGGGGTGCGCGGCGGTGATCAGGTGCGTATCAGCGCCAACGGCGCTGATTGTGAAGAAGCCATTCTTGCATTGAGCCGATTGATCGAAAGCAACTTCGCGGAGGCATGACAATGGAGGTACTGAAGGGTATCTCGGTTTCACGCGGTGTAGATATCGCGCCGGTTTTTCAGTTCCATCACGCATCACTTGATTTTGAAACACGCTTTGTGAGTGACCGGAAAGCTGAGCTGGAACGCTATGAGGCCGCGGTTAAGACCAGCCAGACTTTTCTGGAACGGATTTATGACAAGGCGGTGGCTGAAATTGGTACGGATGAAGCCGCCATCTTCCATGCGCATTTGATGATCTTGCAAGATCCGGATGTTAACCTGGGTGTGCAGGAGAAAATTGAAGGCGAAGGTCTGAACGCTGAAGCCGCGCTCTTTCAGGTGACCGAAGATTTCTGCGCTTTGCTCAACGAAATTGACGATGAGTATATTCGCCAGCGGATGGCCGATATTCGCGATGTGCGCAACAGCGTTTTGCGCGTGCTGCTTAACATCAGCGATGATGCCCCCAAGAGCCCCAGAGAACCTGCGTTCATCATTAGTCGTGACCTGAGCCCGTCGGATTGTGTCTCCATTTCAAAAAGCCTGATCAAAGGTTTTTGCACCATCGAAGGCGGCATTACCTCGCACACGGCCATTCTGGCGCGCAGCCTGGGCGTGCCGGCCCTGGTGGGGGCGCCAGAAGCAGTGCTCGACCTCCCTGAACACGAGGTGGTTATTCTCGATGGTTACAAAGGTGAACTGATCACCCGCCCCGATGAAAAACTGATCGCTGAATATCACCATCTGCGGGATATTAAAAAACAGATGTTTTCACAGGCGCTGGCCGAAGCTCAAAAACCGGCCATAACCACCGATGGCGCCCGGGTGCAGGTGTTTGCCAATATCAGCGGCGACAGCAGCCCCGCAGATTTGAAAACCGCCCTCGACAGCGGCGCTGAGGGGGTGGGCCTGCTGCGCACCGAGTTTATTTATCTCGATTGCGCTGAAATGCCCGGCGAAGATCTGCAATATGAAAAATACAGTGACGTTTTGAAGGCCTTTGGCGAAAAACCGGTCATTTTGCGCACCCTGGATATCGGCGGCGACAAGCAGCTTCCATATCTTGAGCTTCCTTATGAGATGAATCCCTTCCTGGGGGTGCGTGGCCTGCGGTTATGCCTGCGCAATCTCGATTTGTTCAAAGACCAACTGCGGGCTGCGCTGCGCGCCGGTGCGCACGGCAATCTGCGCATTATGTTCCCGATGGTGACCAAAGCAGCCGAAATTCGCCAGGCGCGTGAGATCATCGAAGAATGCCGTCGTGAGCTGGCTGAGAAAGGCCAGACAGCGGCCGGGCAGGTGCAGATTGGGATCATGATCGAAATTCCGGCTGCGGCGCTGATGGCCGACCATCTGGCGCGCGAGGTGGATTTCTTCTCGATTGGCACCAATGATCTCAGCCAGTATACCCTGGCCGTAGACCGCACCAACACCAGCCTGGCAGATCTTGCCAATGCGTTTGACCCTTCGGTTTTGAAACTGATCCATAATGTCGTTCGCGATGCGCATAAACATGGCAAAGAGGTGGGCGTGTGCGGCGAACTGGCCGGCGATCCGCTGGCGGTGCCGATTCTGGTGGGCCTGGGTCTGGATGAATTGAGTATGAATATTCCGGTGGTGCCGGTGGTTAAGCAAATTATTCGCAGCCTGAATATGGCTGAAATGAAATTGCTGGCCGAACATGTGCTTGAACTGGAGACCCCGCTGGAAGTTAAGCAGTATGTGGCCCAAAAGCTGCCCTACCTGTTGGAAATTTAATCTCTTCTTGGGGAAACAGGTCTGAGACTGGCCCTGCCCCCACCTGGTTCGATTGGAGAATATTGCATGCGTCGTTTGGAGATCCCTGCTTCGGAACCCCTTAAGCTGATCAGCCACGAAAAAGCGAACAGTTTAAGCTATAAGCTGGTTAAGGCAAGTGTTATTTTGGCTGTGATCGGCGTTGCGGGCTTCTTTGTGGCCTTCTTCTATCAAAAGCCCATTACAGAAGCCGGGGTGCCTTATCGCGTGGTGCAGGGCATTTCCATCTTTGTGGTGTTTGCAGGCTGGGCGCTGTTCAGGTTGTTTTGCGCCGCACTGGGGATTAACACCGGCAAGCTGACTTATAACAAACTGAGGGCCATTTTACGCAACCAGGTTGAGGTGGCCCACGATGTGAACGCGGCCACGCGAAAACAGGTTGGGCTGGCGCTGCTGGGGCTCAGTGATCAATGGTCACTTTACCCGACCGTTTTTATCGCCGATCCGCGCAAGACCATTCCCATGGTGCTGGTCGGGCCGGGCGGGGTGTTTCCCATTCATGTCATTTATCAAGACCCGCGTAAAAAAGATTTTGTAGACCCGCAGCCGATTTTAAAAGCGGCCAGCGCTGAACTTGAAAAAAGGTTAAAGGTTCCGGTAAAACCGGTGATCAGCTTTTTGAGAAATCGCAAGTATTACCAGAGCACAGATGAGCATATCAAAACTTATACGACTTCCGAACTGTTTGCTCACCTTACTTCACGTTCCGATGAGTTTGATGCGCTGACCCTGCGCCAGATTGAAATGACTTTACGGGAGCTGTCGAACATTCCTGGCTAACCAATTCTCCCCTTCTTGCATCTTAACGGTGTTTTATTGTTATTTCACCCGGCCCGCCGCTGTGATTTCCCCCTTACAGCGGCGGGCATTTTTAATTTTTTTCTGCGGTGGGCGAAGATTCTGGCGTCTGGTTGTCAGCGTCCAAAAGGTCTTCAGCCTGTGGCCCGCTGTGGAGGTAGAGCAGCCGGGCATAGACCGCCGAGATGGGCATGAGCAGCAGGCCGGTGGTCACCATTGCTGCCCGCAGTGAGATGAATGAACCGACCCAGCCCACACCGGGCCCGCCGAGTATCTGCCCCAGCGCATTGGTCTGCCCGGTCATCGAGATCAGCGTGGCGCGCACGCGCGAGGCAGAGTTTTGCACCAACCAGGTCGTATAGAGAGGATCCAGCAGGGCATAAACTGCGCTGCGCAGCAGCAGACAGGCCACTGCCAGCGGAAAATTCCCCGCCAGACCCAGCCCAACCACACAAGCCGCTGCCAGCGAATTTAAGATCAACAGAATCTTCAGGGTTGCGGTGGTTTTTTTGCCCGGCGTTTCCAGCTTGCGCCGGAAAAGCTCGGTGGTAAACAGGCTGAACAGGCTGCCCGCCAGACTGAGCAAACTAAACCAGACCACGGGCTCCAGGCTGCCCAGGGTTGGGAATGAGAAATTCTCCACCAGATGGGCGTCTTTTAACCGGTCAAAGCCCTCAGAGGCCGCACCAATGAAAAAATTGACCACCACCAGGGTGAGTAAAATTGGCCGACCGCGAATGGTATGCAGGCCTTCTCGAAACGCAGCCAACATGGCGGGCAGCCCTCTGGCCTCTGCGGGGTCTCGCGGGGCGGGATGATAGCCGTTTTCGGGCATAAAGCGCATGAGCGCGACCCCCAGAAGGATATACAGCCAACCACCCACGCGCAGCGGCAGATCGACCGCCAGATTGGACAGGACTGCACTGCCCCCGATGCCAACGATTGCGGCCAGACGTTCAATTTGCCCGGCGCGCAGGTAAATGGGGCCCACCCGGTTTTCGCCCACTTCGTCTGCCAGCCAGGCATCGGTTGCCCCGCTTAAAAAGGTATACCCCAGCCCCGAAACCACTTGCATCAACAGCACCAGTTCAAAGGTGCGCACCATGCTGACGACAAAAAAAGAAAGCCCCAGGATCAGCATCCCCGCGATGATCGACAGGCGGCGGCTGTAGGCATCGGCAATGATCCCGGTGGGCACTTCAAAAATCAAAACCGATGTTTCCAAAACAGTTCCAACCAGCACCAGTTGGAGCGGGTTCAGTTTGACCACCGTGTAATAGAAATAAATCAGGGTGACGAACATGATCGAATTGAACATGGCCGCTGCCCCGCTGAAGAGGTAATAGGTCAGCTCTGGGTTAAGTTTTTGGGGATGGGCAGGCATGGCTTTTTTTGAGAATAGCAGCTTTGGTTGGCGGTGTCAGGCTGGCAAAAGGGATGCTCTGTCACCGTGGAAGAAACAATACCGGCCGCGGAGAGATTGCATTCCACACGGCCGGCGTTTATTCTGGCAAAAGCTTAAGATCCCGATTTTAGCGGCTGGTTCTGATTTTTCCACCCGCTTTGCTGATCTTAAAGCGGTTATCGGCGATGGGGTCAAGAATAAAGATCGGGGGTTTTCCCTGCGGCCAGGGGGCCAGTCCGTTTTTGCGCAGCCATTTGCCCACTGCCGGGCTGGTTAATTCGCGGTTGGCTTCGGCCCAGAAGGTCTCTTTGTTGATCTTAACTTCGGCCGGTTCGGGTTCGCCTTCAATTTCAAGCACCACCACGTCCCATTCCTGTTTGAAAAACGCATCGCGGTCTGCGTTGCTAATTTTTATGCCATAACCACTTCCATTGCGATTATGAGCGCCATTATTCCAGGCTGTGACTATCATGCGATCCTCCAGTAGGTTCGTTCATTTTCTTTTATTAAACCTATCCATAATATTCTACCAGCAAGCAGCCAATGCCGGACATTTTTGGAAAGATTGTTTGCAAAGCTGCCCGGTCTTTTGCTCCCTCGCAGATTTCGTGCTTTCGGATACTTGACTTTGTTGTGAAATTTCAATATCATAGAAATGTAGTAGTATTACTACATCCCCAAATCTTTTAATTGTATTGTTTCAGTACCATATCTTCAAAGGCGGGCATGAGTTATGGATCAACCTCAGAATGGTGTTTCTGGCGGCGATACATTGGCAAGGCTGCGAGGGTTGTTCGCATCGTTATCACCGGCCGAAAAAAAGGTCGGTGAATATGTGCTCGATAATTTTGAGAAAGTGATTCGTATGACCCTGGCCGAAATCGCCGACCAGGCGGGGGTCAGCGATGCAACTGCGGTGCGCTTTTGCCGTTCGCTGGGTTACGACGGCTGGCTTGAATTTAAGCTGGCCCTTACCCAGACGCTGCCCCGTTCGCCGCAATTGATCCATTCGGATATCTCGATGGAAGACCGGCCGGGGGTTCTGGCTCGCAAGGTGATTCTGGGCAGCAAACAGGCGCTTGAAGACACCCTGGCGATGATCGATGATGAAGCCATTGAGAAAGCTGTGTATATTCTGGCGAATGCGCGCGCGATCTTGATTGTGGGGGTGGGCACATCGGGTCCGATGGCACATGAAATGTATAACCGTCTTTTCCGTCTGGGTCTCAATTGTCAGGTCCAGACGGATTCGTATTTGCAGGTGATGCAGGTCTCTTTGTTAACCCCGCAGGATGTTCTGGTGGTTATTTCTCAAAGCGGCGATTCGTATGACCCGCGTCGCACCGCTTCGGAGGCGAAACGGGCCGGTGTGCCGGTGATTTGCATTACGGGGAATCTGCTTTCTCAGGTTACGACGTATGCCGATGTGGTGCTGCTTTCGGTCTCTCCAGAAAGCACCCCCGAGACGATCTCCTCGCGGATTGCCCAGTATGCGCTGATCCATGCCCTGTATATCAGCCTGGCAATGCATTCGATGGATCGCGCGATTGAAAATGAGCAGATAATCTGGGAAGCCCTGATGCGTAAGGACCCTTTCCAGGCGGGTGGTAATTGAAACGTATTATTCCATAAGGAGGATTTGTGTCGGAGCCGATTGTCTCAATTCATGATCTTCAATATCGTTATCGCGGCCAAAAAGAATTTGCTCTGGATGGAATTAACCTGGATCTAAACCGGGGTGAATTCCTGGTGATCATGGGCCCCAGCGAAGCAGGTAAGAGCACCCTGGCTGCCACCATTAACGGGTTGATTCCGCATTTTCATAAAGGTAAATTGATCGGTGATGTGACGGTTATGGGCCGAAAGACCCGTGAAAACACCGTGGCCCAGATGGCCGAAATTGTGGGCATGGTTTTTCAAGATTTTGAGGCGCAGTTGTTTTCAACCAATGTGGAGTTGGAAGTGGCGTTTGGGCCTGAAAATTTTGCGGTGGATCGCGAAGAAATTGGGCGCCGGATTAATGAAAACCTGGATTATGTCGGGTTGGATGCAGTCCGCAACCGCCCGCCATCCACGTTATCGGGCGGACAAAAACAAAAACTGGCCATTGCCTCTGTGTTGGCGCTGAAACCCACTGTTCTGGTGATGGATGAGCCGACCACCGATCTGGACCCGATCAGCAAGATGGGGGTGTTTGAAATTACCCATCGTTTGTGCAAGCGAGATGACCTGACCCTGATGATCATTGAACACGAGACCGAAGAGGCTTTGTTTGCCGACCGGGTGGCTTTGATCAAAGACGGCAGGCTGGTCAAGGTGGGCCCGGTCCGCGAAGTGTTGAGCGACGTGGATCTGATGCAAGAACTGGGCGTGATGCCGTTGGGGATTCCGAAATTCTTTAAGAGCATGGGGGCCGTGAATTTGCCGCTTACCCCCGATGAAGGGGTGGCTGAATTTCAAAAGACGGGCTGGAAGGTATCTGCTGCCGCGTATCAGAAAATGGTTTCTGATGAAAAGGAGACCCTGGCAAAACTAAACCGGCCGTTGATCCAGTGCCGAAATCTGGAACATACCTATTCAAAGGGTGTGAAAGCGCTGGACGGGGTGAGCCTGGATATTTTTGAAGGCGATATGGTTGCCATTGTCGGCCAAAACGGCAGTGGAAAGACCACCCTGGCCAAACACTTTAACGGCTTGTTGATGCCGACCGGGGGTGAGATTCTGGTGAATGATTTGCCAACCCGCGAGCAGGGCGTGTTTATGCTTGGGCAGCGAGTGGGATATGTTTTTCAGAACCCCGATCATCAAATTTTTTCTGAGACTGTGTTTGACGAAGTGGCCTTCAGCCCGCGCTTGCGCAAATTGTCTGAAGATGAAGTGAAGGAGCGCGTAAAAGAAGCGCTTGAGGCGGTGGGCCTGGCCGGATATGAAGAACAAGACCCCTTCGCCCTGACCAAAAGCGGCCGGCAGCGGGTGGCGGTGGCTTCGGTGTTGGCGGCCCAACCCGAGGTATTAATTCTGGATGAACCGACCACCGGACTGGATTATGCCGAACAGCGCAGCATGATGGATATGGTGCGCCGGTTGAACGAACAGGGCAGCACGATCATTTTTGTGACCCATCATATGTGGGTGGTGGCCGAATATGCCCACCGGGTGTTTGTGATGAAAGATGGCAAGGTGATGCTCGAAGGCTCGACCCGCGATGTGTTTTCGCACGGCGCCGAGCTGCGGGATGCGTTCTTGCGCCCGCCGCATTTTGTTGAGTTCAGCAGCCGTCTTGGTCATACTTTTCTGACCCCCGATGAAATGACAAAATTTATTGAAGGAGCGCAGGACTGATGGATTCAGAGATCTATCTGGATAACAATTCGTTTATACACCGGTTGGATCCGCGCACCAAAATCACGGTTTTCTTGCTGACATTTGTGGCGATCTTGCTGTTTGAAGACCCGCTGTGGATGCTGCCGGTTACATTTCTGGTGCTTTTTCAACTGATCCTCTCGGGGGCGATTTTCAACCTGCGCCGCATTCGATATATTCTGATTGTATTGACCATATCGAGTATGGTGTTGTGGAACCTTTTTTCAAAAGGGGTGACGCCTCTGTTCTGGATTTTTGAGGTGGAATCGTTTTTGTTTAGCATTGCCCGCACCCTGTTGATGACCTTGATGGTATCGGCCGGCATGATCTTGATCAGCACAACCCGCAACGAAGAACTGGTGCTGGGCATGATCCGCATGGGCATGCCCTACCGGGTGGGCTTTGCGATTTCAACGGCTTTACGTCTGGTGCCCACCATTGCCTCCAGCACCCAGACCATCAGCCAGGCGCAGCGCAGCCGCGGATTGGATTTGGACTCGGGTGGTTTGATCGACCGGGTGCGCAAGTTCTTGCCGCTGCTGGTTCCGGTGTTTATTTCAACAATCCGCAATACCAACATCTTCGGCATGGCGCTTGAATCGAAAGGCTTTGGGGCGCGTGAAAAGCGCACCTTCTATTTGAAGTTTGAGATGCGCACCGCCGATTATCTGGTGCTGGCTTTTGCCATCCTGTTTGTGGTGGCCTCCATTGCCTTTTATGCCATGGGGTATGGCCGCATTGCAGGATTGACCCGGTTTTAATGGTGGAGATTAAAATGGAACCTGTTGAAATTAATGAGATGTTACCCTTCTTGCTGCGGCGAGAAAATGTGGCCCGTTATGAAGCGGACGGCGCGGTGGTGATTGGCGACCGGCGAAAATATCCATTTGAAAAAGCCTTTGTGCGCTGCACCGATGTGGAAGGGGTGGCCCGCGCAATTGAAGAAATGGTCACTCAGGGCGGCGGCCCTTCGAATGCGGCACTGTATGCGCTGGTTATGACCGCCCACCAGACCGCCGATTTGCCGGCCGGCAGACAGCTTGAAACCCTGCAAGCAGCGCGCAACCGGCTGGTTAAAACCCGGCCGACCAACACGGCCCTGGCCCGGCGGTTAGACAGGGCGATGCAGGTGGTGGAGCAGACCCTGGCGGCAGGCGAAAATGTGGAGCGTACGCTGCTGGCCTGGATTGAAGAAATGCGCGATACCAATTATAAAAACTATGCCGCCGGTGCAGAATATGGCGCAAGCCTGATTGAAGACGGCGATGGTATTTTGACCATGTGCTTTGCCGAAACGTCCTTTTTGCTGGCGCTGGCAATGGCAAAAAAGGCCGGCAAAAATATCCATGTATTCACCCCCGAAACCCGGCCCTATCTGCAGGGCGCGCGGTTGACCGCCCCCAGCGTGCATGAGCTTGGCATTCCGGTGCAAATCATTGGCGATAACATGCCGGGCTATGTGCTTTCGCAGGGCAAGGTGCAAAAATATTTTACCGCGGCAGATCTGGTAACCCTGGACGGGCATGTGGTCAACAAGGTGGGCACTTTTCAGAATGCCATTGCGGCTCATTATCATGGTGTGCCCTTCTTTGTCTTTTCCTGGGGACCCGACAAGCTTAAGCCAGACCGGGACTCGATTGAAATTGAAGAACGGGATCCGGCAGAGATGAAAGCCTGCCGCGGGGTGCCGACGACCGATGCCGCAATTGACGCATATTACCCGGCGTTTGATATCACCCCGCCGCATCTGGTGGCCGGCATTATTACCCAGCACGGCATTCTCAGCCCGTATGATTTGAAGCGCTATTTCGGCTAATGGGTCTTTTTTAGGAGTGTGGGATGGAATCGGCAATCATCGCTGGAACCGGAATATATGAAATTCCGGGGTTTGAATTTGAACAACGGGTGGTGGAAACCGTTTATGGGCCGGCGCTCGTTAATATTGGCCGCAAAGATGGGTTCGAGCTGGTTTTTCTTGCCCGCCACGGGTTGGATCATACCACCCCGCCGCACCGCATTAATTATCGCGCCAACCTTAAAGCGCTCAAAATGCTGGGCGTCAAACGAATTTTAGCCACCAACGCGGTGGGTTCGATCAGCCGTGAGATTCCGCCGATGGGGCTGGCCTTGCTGACCGATTTTTTGGATTTTACAACCGGCCGGTCGTTTTCATTTTATGACGGCGGTAAAACCGGATTGGTGCATACCAATATGGATGTGCCCTACTGCCCGGCGCTGCGCCAGAAGGTGCTTGATCTGGCGCCTGAATTTCAATTGCAAATTCAGCCCCGGGCGGTGTATGTTGCCACCAACGGCCCCCGGTTTGAAACCCCGGCCGAGATTCGCATGTATGCCAAACTGGGCGGGGATGTGGTGGGAATGACCGGAATGCCCGAGGTTGCCCTGGCCCGTGAATTGAATATGCATTATGCGGCGCTGGCTTATTCCATTAACTGGGCGGCCGGGTTGGAAGAAACGATGGAATTTGTCAGCGCGAAGATGGCCGATATCCGTATGCGCATGGCAACTCTGCTTGTCCGGACGCTGCAAGAGCTGGAGACGCTCGATTGCAGTTGTGAAAATGCTTTGATGGTAATGCATCCCCCGGAAGATTAGTTTTCGATCAATTTTCTTTGCGATTTTGTTTTGAGGAGGTGGATATCGAACCAGTTAAAAATGGATCTGCAAATTTGTCTGTGCATTGTTAATTCCATTATTTTTTTCTAAAAAGGAGATAGACAATGAAAGAAGTTATTAGCATGTGGAAGAACACCCGGATGATCATCCTGGTGGCCCTTTCTGCGGCAATTTACGCAGCATTTTTGATCGTATTCAAAGGTGGCATCCCCATCGTCCCCGGTATCACCGAAGTGCGCCCTGCCAATGTGTTTCCTCCTGTGTTCAGCCTCCTCTTTGGGCCTGCGGGCGCCTGGGGCTCGGCCATTGGCAACCTGATTGGTGACCTGTTTGGCGGCACACTGGGAATTGGTTCCCTGTTCGGGTTCTTTGGTAATTTCTTCCTGGGCTATATTCCCTACAAAATGTGGGGCGCCACATTTGGCCTGGTGAGCAAGGGCGATATGTCTCAGACGACCAATTCGGGCAAGAAACTGGCTGCGTTTGAAATTGTTGCGCTGACTGCTTCGGCTGCCTGCGGTATCATCATTGCCTGGTATCTGGATCTGGCCAGCATCGTTCCCTTTGCTTTCTTGTCCATCACCATCACTGTCAACAACTTCGCGGCTGCCTGTATCCTGGGCCCCATCCTGTTGGCGCTGCTCTATCCCCGTGTGAAGCGCTGGGGGCTGATCTGGACCGATATCATGAAACCCGAAGATGTTTCGGCCGGCGCTGCAAAGAGCCTGGGCTCGATCTTGATGATCGTGGGTTCGCTGGGCGGTTTGATCGTGGGCATGCTGGTCGCTTCCGGTCTTGCCGGGCAGACGATCTATGGTTTCACCGGCGAACAGGGCCAGGCTGCGGTCTGGCTGTCGGTGCTGCCCTTCCTGGCGTTGATTGTGGTCGCCAGCTTCATGCTCTCTGGTCGTGAACAGTTTGTTGAGGAAGAAGAGTAATACCGAAATTGGTTGATAAAGGTGGGTAGCCTTAGGGCTACTCACCTTTTCTTGCAGAAAGGTGAGAATGGGTATTCAGCCTCTTGCTGTAGATTTTCTTCTGACAGGCGGCACAATCATCACCATGGATGCAGAGCAGCGCATCCTCCACAATGGCGTTGTGGTGGTAAAGAATGGGCAGATTGAATGGATCGGCGCCCGGGATGAGTTGGGCGACCGGTTTGATGCCGCACAGACTTTGGATTTGAGTGGAAAAGTGCTTATTCCGGGCTTGATCAACGCCCACGGACACTGGGCGATGACCCTGTTTCGTGGCCTGGTGGATGATCGTCCGTTGGAATCCTGGTTGCAGACAATATGGAAAGTGGAAGCAGCGTTTGTAAACGCGGCTAATGTCACGGTGGGTTCGGAACTGGCAATGGTTGAAATGATCCGTTGCGGAACCACCTGCGCTGCCGACATGTACTGGCAATATGAAGAGACTTTTGAATCAATCCGCCGCGCCGGTTTTCGGCTGGTGAACGGCCCAATTTTCGCAGAAATTCCGGGTTTTGAAAATCGCGAGAATGTCAGTTATGATTCGGCTCTGGAGCTTTTGGATCGCTATCAGAATGATCCGCTGATCCATTTGCGCATTCAGGCCCATTCCACGTATACGACGAATTTACGCATTCTTGAAGATATTGCGCGCATTGCTGAAGACCGCCATCTGGGTTTTATCACCCATGCTTCCGAATCGAAGGGTGAGCTTGAAATTGTGAAGCAAAAATATGGCAAAAGTCCCATCGAGGTTTTAGACTCGGTTGGGTTGTTGGGTAAAGACACCCTGTTGGCGCACTGCGTTCATCTTTCTGACCGAGAAATTGAGCGCCTGGCCTCAACCGGAACTTCAATTGTTCACTGCCCGTCATCCAATCTGAAACTTTCTTCTGGAATTGCCAGAATAGCCGATTTGCTGCACGCCGGTGTCAACGTTGCCATTGGCACTGATGGCCCGGCCAGCAATAATGACCTGGATCTATTCCACGAAGCGCAACTGGCAGCCCTGGTTCAAAAAGGAATTACCGGTGACCCGACTGTTTTGCCGGCTGAAAAGGTGTTTGCCATGTTGACCATTGACGGCGCCCGCGCTGTGGGTCTGGCAGACCGGATTGGCTCAATTGAAGTGGGCAAACTGGCCGACCTGGCCGTGTTGGATTTTGATGCGGTGAATTTGACCCCCTGCTATGATCTCTATTCGCACCTGGTTTATGCGGCTTCGGCGGCGGATGTGTGTCATGTCATGGTTAATGGCCGGCTGGTGATGCAGAACCGTGAAATGCTGACGCTGGATGAAGAGCGAATAAAATCTCAAATACGCAGTGTTGCACAACAGATCCGTCTGATCTGAGCATGCACCCGAAAAAAATAGGACCGGACTTCTGGTCTGGTGTAACGCAGCAACATTTAAAGCAATTTTCGAATCGGCGCCAAAAATACAACCATAATCAACCTGGAGGAAAAATCGATGACGAAGATCTCTCCCAAGCACGGCCTGGGCACACTGGTCAACCATGTCGGCGAAGGCAATAACCCGAACGGCTCGCATATCACGCCCATTTATCAAACATCCACCTTCTGTTTTCCAGATGCTGAAACAGGCGGGAGAATTTTTGCCGGTGAAGAGTCTGGCTATTTTTATACCCGCGGCGGCAACCCGAACGCGACTCAGTTGGCACAGAAAATAGCCGTTTTGGAAGGGATCGATTTGCTGCGCGCGAATGCCGAAAAAGCGGTTGAAGAAGTGGTTGCCGGGCGGGTGTTTACCTCGGGTATGGCGGCGATTACAACCGCAATTCTGGGCCGGGCCCACGCCGGTGACACCATCATTGCCCAGCGCTGTTTGTATGGGAACACCTTTGGCTTCTTATATGACCTGGCGGCTGAAATGGGCATCAAAACGGTCTGGATGGATGATGTGCGCCCGCAGGCCTGGGAAGCCGCGTTTGACGCCAACCCGAAAGCAACCCTGGCGTATATTGAAACCCCTGCAAACCCCACCCTGGATATTGTCGATCTGCAAGCGGTGGCTGCGATTGCGCATGCCCATAATGCCTGGGTGATTGTGGATAATACTTTTGCCACTCCATATCACCAGCGGCCGCTTACGCTGGGGTGTGATGCGGTTGTTCACTCCACCACCAAATATTTATGCGGTCATGGGGTTGTAATCGGCGGTGCGCTGGTCAGCCATCACCTCGATTACATGGACCCGCGTGGAAAAGGAATGGGCCGCTGGTTGAAAATGGGCGGCTCGCCCAGCCCCTTCGATTGCTGGTTGGTCAACCTGGGGTTGAAGACTTTCCACCTGCGGATGAAGGCCCACAACGAAAATATCATCCCGGTGGTCGATTACATCAAGAACCACCCCAAAATTGAACGGGTATATTACCCCGGGTTGGAAGATCACCCCGGCTATGAAGTGGCCGCCCGGCAGATGCAAAATGGGTTTGGCGGAATGGTTTCGTTTGAGTTGAAAGGCGGTTTGCAGGCCGGGGTTGAACTGATGAACCGGTTGGAGCTGATCAGCCGCGCTGTCAGCCTGGGGATTGTGGATACGCTGATCGAGCACCCGGCCAGCATGACGCACGGCAAGGTCCCGCGGGAAGAGCGTTTGCAGGCCGGCATCACCGATGGCCTGGTGCGGCTCTCGGTGGGGGTGGAAGATGTGAAAGACCTGATTGCTGATCTGGATCAGGCACTGGCCTGAGAATAAAGTTGGAGGAGCGCAGCCATGAAAACAAGAATTTTTTATCTGGCTGTGGCGCTCATGCTGCTGATGGGCGGATGCCGCCCGTCTGAAATAGCCATTCAGCCAAAGGCGCTCATCGATTCACCCCGCATTCTGGTGATGAGCGCCTTTGGCCCAGAAACTGAGGCCCTGTTAAAGCGGGCCGAAGAAAAAACGCCTTTTAATGCCGCGAACCACCACTTTACAACTGCACGGTTGGGGGGCAAAAAAGTGGTGATTGTTGAAAGCGGGGTCAGCATGGTGAATGCGGCCATCACAACCCAGACGGCAGTCGATCATTTTAATATCACGGCGATCATCTTTTCCGGTATTGCCGGAGGGGTGAACCCGGAATTGAATATTGGGGATGTGGTTATCCCGGCTGAGTGGGGTCAGCATATGGAAAGCGTGCTGGCCCGCCAACAGGGAAAGGACTGGGAGCCCGGTCTGTTTAAAGCGGATTATGGAAATTTTGGGATGATCTTCCCACAACCGGTGACCGTGCCGCGACCCGGCTCTGAAGGTGGGGCGTATGATTCTGTCTTCTGGTTTAAAGCAGACCCGGATATGCTGCGAACCGCAGAGACAATCTCTGCCGGTGTGCGGCTTGAAAAATGCTGGCTGGTGGTGAACTGTCTGCCGCACGAGCCGAGAATTGTGACCGGCGGGCGCGGATTAAGCGGCCCGGCCTTTGTGGATAACGCAGATTACCGCACCTGGCTGTATGCCAACTTTCAGGCAGATGCGGTGGATATGGAAACAGCGGCGGTTGCCCAGGCAGCCTATGTAAATCAAGTGCCTTTTCTTGGTTTTCGGTCTCTGTCTGATCTGGCGGGCGGGTCGGCTGGGAAAAACGAGCTGCTGGTTTTTGGAAATCTGGCTGCTGAAAACGCCGCCAGGGTGGTGGAGGAATTTCTGCTTGTCTGGAAGGGTCCGTAAATCAGACCATGATTAAGCGGTTGCGGAAAAATTCTTCCCATACCGAGATGAACAACCGGTTTGTGGCGATATTCAATTATCGCTCACAAACCGGTTGTTTTTAATCACACGCTCAGGGCCATGATCACGCTGCCGGGTGGGTTAAAACGGCGGGCGTGGAAGGTTTTTCGGGTTTGATGTTTTTGAGCAGAACCACGGTCAATACCAGGTTGATCAATGTGATGATGGGAAAAATCGCCAGTTCCACCGCACTGGCAGGAACACCGGCCCGGGACATATTGATGACCATGACGCTGATTGCCACACCCAGGGTTGCGAACTTAAGTGTTGCGACTGAAGTTAGCAAATAGCCGTAAGCATTTTTGCGCAGCAGAAGGACCGCAGATACAATGCTCATTGGGACCACCAACCCCAGATCCATTGCCTGGATAAACATGCTGGTGACATTCTCCAGCGCGGGAATACGGTCTGGTGAGATGGTGGGAATGATGCGCGACAGCCAGGCCAACAGCAGAAAAGCGCTGATGAAAAAGAATAACCCGGCAAACACCCGGCGGGGCAAACCTTCGGAAAAGTGGGCGGGCAGGTTTTTGATATCAAAAGACATCATGCTCAGAATGAATGCAAACAAACTCAGGCTGAACAGGGCTGTGTAAACCAGGAAGAGCGGATTGTAGG
>CAZQLE010000046.1:0-22482 GCA_964593905.1 uncultured Anaerolineaceae bacterium
ATGTTGATCAGGGTCGATTTGCCGCTGCCCGATTTGCCCGTAACACCCACAAACTCGCCTTCACGCAGGTTGATGTTGATGCTTTTCAAGGCGGTAAAATCACCGGCTGGTGTTTTGAATATTTTTACGATATTGCGCAGCTCAATTCCGCTGCTATTGCATTGATTCGAAACAGCAGGAGCCGAATTTGTTTCAGGCGATCGATTAAAGAATCGGATTGTCATCAGAGCCACCCTGTCATGCTTCCATCAGGCGGCCGTCAGCTATTTGTAACACACGATGAACGCGGGACGATATGCTGTGATCGTGGGTGACCATGACAATGGTTTTTCCCATTTCGGCCAGGTGGATGAACATATCAAAAACAATATCGGCCGTTACCGTATCGAGGTTGCCGGTGGGTTCATCGGCCACAATAACCGCGGGGTCATTGGCCAGCGCCCTGGCAATGGCCGCGCGTTGTTTTTGGCCGCCAGAAATTGCCGAGGGAAGTTTGAGCGCCTGATCTTCCATTTCAACCATGCGCAGCAATTCCATGGCCCGCTCTTCGCTTTCACCAGGACGATAAAGACCGCAAAAATCCATGGGCAGCATGACATTATCCAGCAGTGACAAAGCAGGCATTAATTGAAAAGATTGATACACCACACCCACTGTCTGGCCGCGCCAGAGTGCCATGCGGTCTTCGTCCAGTTGGTGCAGTGGTGTTCCGGCAACCCATACTTCGCCCGAAGTGATGCTATCCACTCCGGTGATCATATTGACCAGGGTCGATTTTCCGGCGCCCGATTTACCCATGATCGCGGTAAATTCTCCGGTCTGAAAGACTGCATTAATGCCATGCAGTGCGGTAAAATCGCCCGCGGCTGCGCGGTACGTTTTTACCAGATCATGGATGCGGATGATCGGTTCTGTCTCTTTTGCAACCGATTGGGCATCCGTCTTGGGGGCGGCGAAACCGTTATTGGCCATAACTTTAATAATCCTGATCGCTTTCTTTCATCACCATTGGTAAAGGCACAGATTGAAAAAGAATCATACCACCAATGCGCTCTAGTCATTGGGCGTGGTCACGTTGATCAACACCGCGCGCACCAGCAGCCGTGCACGATACTGGTTTGCAGCTTCATCAAAGTTTTTGCAGGTCACCAGCGTAATCCAGTCGAGGTCTTCATGTTTAAAAGCGGTCTGGTCGTCGGGTGAAACCGTTTTAACCTCACGGACCTCATAGATAAACCGTTGCCCTCCGCTGTCGATATGGATTGGATCGCCCCATTGCAGTGAACCCAGCAGGGCGAACGGCCCCGGTTGACCATTGGAAAGATAGGCATGCCCGCTTAATACGGTATTCCCCGGCCAGGTGGGGAAGGCTGTTCCGGCAAGATAGCCGGCCTGGTTTTCCAGCCAGGTCAGGTCCCAGCCATCTCCCTGGTCAGGGATGCCAACGATCGGGGCAGAAAGCTTGATTTTTGGCGCCGATAATATCATCTGGTCCATTTGCTGCATGGGCGCGCGCGCAGGCTTTTCGGGGCGGGCAGTGATGACGCCCGGCGCAAAACCAGTATCGGGCAGCCAGTAGCTGCGCAATAAATGATAAACCTCACGCCCGCCATTGGGGCTGGCCGAGGTAAATAGAATGTGGCGATTGACCGGTGTGAACCGAATGGGGGCAGAGCTTCCGCCGCCGCGCAGAATATCTGTGACCCTCTGTGTGGAATCGACATCATAGGGCGGTTCGCTCTTCCATAATTCGGTGCCAAAATCATTGCTGGCGCGGAAAAACAGGGTTGAACCCACCACAGTCAAAAACTGCGGGTTGGAACTGCCGCTGCCTTTACGAATATCGAGCACCTGTTCAACCGAATCTTCATCATAAGGGGCGTTAACCTTCCAGAGTTCCATGCCGGTCACGTTGTCATCTGCCACAAAGAACAGGGTTGAACCGATGATGGTTTTAAAATCGGGGTTTGAACTCAGCGTGGCTCTAACCCCGGGCAGAAACGGGTTCTGAGTTTTGTTCAGGTCTTTCACCCGTGAGATCTGGGTGGCGGTATAAGGCGGACGCACCATGCGCAGTTCATACCCGCTGGTCACATAATATCCTGAATAAAACAATACATCGCCAATGACGGCGAGATCATAGGGGCTTTCTGGTGCCGGTTGCTCGTCAATTTCATCCACCCGTTCGATGGTGGCGGGGGTGTAAGGCGGAGCAGATTTAAATAACTGGCGGTCTTGATCACTGTTCACCGCGCTGAAGAACAACAGATCATCGATGTTGACCAGATAAATCGGGTCGGCGCTGCCCCCCGGGTTAAGATCGGTGACCCGGCTGACCGAGCTGTGATCATAGGGCGGGAGCAGCTTAAACAGTTCACGGCCAATGCTGTCATAACCGGTGAAAAATAATGTCCAGCCGATGACTTTCATATACCGCGGGTCTCCATCCGGAGATCCGGGGAACAGATCGATCACCTCCTGGGCCGATAAAAACGGGAGCTGTGTTTTCCACAGTTCCAGACCATCGGCGCCATTGTTGGCCTGGAAGAATACCAGGTTGCCCAGACCGGTCATGTAGTTGGGGTTGGAATCGCCGTAGGGGTTGATATCGGCCACCATGATCGGTTGGGTGTAGGGTGGTTCCAGTTTCCATAACTCGACCCCGTGCACGCCGTCATTTGCGGCAAACATCAGCGTATTGTCGATGACGGTGAGGTTGTGGGGGTTGGCGTCGCCGTTGGGGTTAATATCGGTTAACCGGCCGGTGGTGGCGTCGTTGTAAGGCGGCAGGCTCCACCAGATTTCATAACCAGCATCATCTTCTGCGGTGAAAAAAACGGCATCGTTAATGGCAACCAGTTCTTGCGGGTCCAGATAGGGCACCGGATCGGTGGAGGTGATGGCTTCGGCTTCTCCATAGGAGGGCGGTTCGGGCATTGCATATACTGGCTGGAGCGGCAGCAGGGTGAATGCCAAAATTAACGCCCAGATTCCATATCCCATTCTTGATTGTTTGATCCATACTGTGCGGTTCATCATCTTTTGATCCGCTGCTTAATTCTGAATGAACCGGACAACGGCAGACATTGCCCACAGCAGCCGCTCATCCTGTTCATCCAGCGTAATTACGACGACATACGTGATATCGCCGCGTGTATTTTGTCCGCGGGGTTTCACCTGCGCTACCGTGCCGCCCAAAACAAGGTCTGGAATTGCGTCGAATTCCACTTCCACCCGGTCGCCGGGGGCAATGCCGACCACATCCAGCTCGGTCAGGTCAGTGGTTTCGACCTGCCAATTGGTGATATCGCCAATTTCAACCGCGGCCTGTCCGGGGGTAATATACTGCCCATTTTTCAAGTTGCTGGTGGCGATCATGCCGGTGAAAGGCGCTTTAAGTTCAATATCTTCCAGTGCGGCTCTGGCCGAGGCCAGTTGAAGCTGGCTGTTATTAAGCTGCGCCCGGGCAATCGCCAGGTCATCCTCATCCGGCCCGTCTTTAAGGTTGTCCAGCTTCCGTTTTGCATCTTCCACGCGCTCACGTGCCACCTGAACTTTGGCATCGGCTTCGGCGATATCTTCAGGATCGGGTTTTCCAAGCGCGTAATTCAAATTCTCCAGCGCGCGGTCGCGTGCCTTGCGGGTGCGTGAAAGCAGGATCATTACCTGAGCGCGTTCCAGGTCTTCTTCATCCCGATCCTGCACAAAGCTGAAAGTCTCTTCGGCATCTTCCACGGCCTGCTGCGCCAGCAGGTAGTTTGCCCGTAATTCGTCCAGCGTATTCTGGCTGGCCCGCTGGTAGCCCAATTTTTCGCGATCTTCCAGAATATCCTTCAGCGCGATCTCGGCCTGTGCCAGTTCCAGCCCGATGTTGGAGCGCGCCAGCGCAGCGGTGTCATCCAGGTCTTTCAGATTTTGCTGCGCCTGAAGCACACCCAGGTCTGCCTGGGCCAGCGCCGCTTCCAGTTTCTCTTTCCCTGAAAGGCGGGCGATGATATCTCCCTTTTGGGCGGTTTTTCCTTCGGCGATCAAAACCTCTTCAACAACCCCGGGGATTGTGAAGCTGAGTACCGCGCTGGTGGCCGGCACCACCTGAGCCTCGGCTGTGACACCCTGGCTTTTGCGCACCGCGGGGAGTTCGGCCGGGTCTACCGTGGGGGTAGCAGAAGACTGACCGGCGCAGCCGGCAGCCAGAGCTAACATTACAAAACAACAAAATAGCAGATTCCAAGTTTTTGCGCGGAAGATTGGGGAATTCATGCGATTTACTCCATTTCTAAGATGAAATTACACTCCGTGCCAACTGGTTAATGCCATATTGCGGTCTGCGTAGAAACATTAACCGATTTTGCCAAACTGGAGTAGTGGAAGCGATCACCTGGGCAGATGACAGGCGTCATTCAAGATCATGACCCAAGTCATCAAAAAATGTTGATCCTGCCCATCTTATCTTTGTCCCTCTCCGTGTTATGATCTTATTAATATGGAACGAATTGAAATCGAACCTGGCTTAATTCCGGTGTTTCGCATGTTATCAGCGTTTGAGCTGATCTTGCTGGCGCTGGTTTTTCATTTTCAAGCGCAGGCAATGAATGAGCCGTTGAGTAAAACACTGGCCCTGATCCGGGCAATGTTAATGGCGCCGGCGGCATTGATGTTGATTTATCTCTCCTGGTCGTGGCTGCGCAACAAATTAAAACAGCATTATCTTCCTGTAGCGCTGGTTCTCGCTTCCATTGGCCCAATTATCACGCAGGTGCTTTTATTAAACTCGAAGATTGCTTCCCCTTACCTGAACGATATATCCACCACTGCCTGGCAGTCGGTATTAATTCTTCTTATCCCGCTGATCATTACCGCCTGGCAATACTCATATCGAACAGTCTTATTGTATTGTTTTCTCACCAGTTTTGCCAGTTTGTTTCTGGTGAGTTTTAGCCCAGGTGTACAAGGTTATGGTATGTTGGCGTTCTTATCCGTGCTGGGCATCCGTACCCTGGTTCTGGCGTTGGTGGGGTATATGATTACACGTTTGATGTTCAGTCAACGGCTGCAGCGCGAACAACTGCGGGCAGCGAATGCGCAGTTGATACACTACTCGGCCGCATTGGAAGAATTGACCATCAGCCGTGAACGAAACCGCATGGCGCGCGAGCTGCACGACACGCTGGCGCACACCCTTTCTGGTCAGGCTGTTCAACTGGAGGCGGTAAAAGCGCTGTGGAAGCAAAACCCGGAACACGCCTATACCCTGTTGGATCAAGCGGTTCAATCGGCTCGCAAAGGTCTTGATGAAACTCGGCGCGCCATCCGTTCGCTGCGCGCGGCCCCCCTGGAAGACCTGGGGCTGCTGCTCAGCCTGCGCGATCTGGTGGAAAAAGCTGCGAACCGGGGAAATCTTCAAATTTTGCTGGATCTTCCCGACACCATTCCGGCGCTTTCACCCGATGTGGAGCAGTGTGTTTATCGGGTTGCGCAAGAGGCCGTAGAGAACGTGCTGCGCCATGCCGGCGCAGGCCAGTTGCGGCTTAAATTTGTTGCCGTGCCCCAGATTGAACTGCTGGTGGCAGATGATGGGAAAGGTTTTGAAAAAGGGAATGTAGACACCCAGCGGCATTTTGGGGTTTCGGGGATGCAGGAATGGGCCGAAAGTGTGGGGGGGCGCTGTGTTCTTGAAACGCTCCCGGGGCAGGGCACCAGGGTCCGTTTGACGATTGGAGGTATGTGAAGGTGATTCGGGTGATGATTTGCGACGATCAGGATGTGGTTTGTGAAGGGCTGCGGGTGATTTTGAGCACCGATCCAGAGTTATCGGTTGTGGCCACCGCTTTTGACGGCGCACAGGCGGTTGAACTGACCGAAAAGCATCGGCCGGATGTGGTGTTGATGGATCTGAAAATGCCGGTGATGAACGGCGTGCAGGCAACTCGCCTGATTTGTGAGCGCTTTAGCCCCACCCGGGTGCTGGTGTTGACCACCTTTGACGCAGATGACTGGGTGTTTGATGCTGTGCGGGCGGGAGCGGCGGGGTATTTGTTAAAAGATTCACCCCGCGAGGCCTTGATTCAGGCGGTCAAAGATACCGCTGAAGGGAAATCACCGGTGGACCCCAGTGTGGCAGGCAAGCTGCTTTCTGCGGTTGCCCGCCAGGCGCCGACGCCGGAATCTAATTTGCTTCATTTGTTGAGCGAGCGCGAACGCCAGGTGTTGACCTTAATTGCCCGCGGGTACAGCAATGGAGAAATTGCCTCCACCCTGTTCCTTTCAGAAGGCACGGTGCGGAATTATGTCAGCGCGATATTTGCGCGCCTGGGGGTGGCCGACCGCACCCAGGCGGCGCTGCTGGCGGTCCGGCACGGGCTGCTGCAATCTCCTTAAGAAAGTTGGATCACGGCTTTTTCTGAATGCGATTTCAACGCCGCTGTGAGTAGTGCATGTCCTGCGGCGGTTTCTTTCAGGTCTGGGGCCGGAAAGGCGGGGCGGTTTCCTGAGAGTTCATCCAGATAAGCGGCCCAGAGCTGCATAATGGCATCTGAAAAGCCAAATTCAAAAATCGACCCGCTGATGGTGGGATAGGCCGACTGGTTGCCAATCTCCACCTGCCGCCAGGCCTGTTCGCCGCCAGGGGTGTAGGGCAGATAGGCAAACATTTTGGGGTTCTGGGTGGAGAACTCGGCCGAACAGCGGGTGCCTTCGACGCGCAGATAGAGTGTGTTTTGATGCCCTGGAGCGATGCGGCAGGTTTTGATCAAAAGAGGGAATTCCTGCCCGTCTTCATCTGCCGCAGCGCAGGTGAGCAATGCGTTATCCCAGGTGTCGCAGATTGCCGGTTGGCCGCCCGGACCGGGCCGGGTGGTGATGATTTTGGTCAGCGCGGCGTACACATTGCGGGGCTGCCAGCCGGCTCGCAGTAAAATCATCAAGACGTGCATCCCCAGATCGCCCATGCAGCCATATTCACCACAGGTTGCCACCTGGCGTTTCCAGTTGATGGGTTTTTCGGGGTTGAGATCTGAGCTGTGCAGAAACCCGGCTTCCACTGAAATGATTTTGCCAAAGGCTTTTTCCCGCGCCATGCCGATGATGCGCATCATGCCGGGAAAATAAATGAACTGGGAAGCGCAGCGCACCAGCAGGTCGGGGTGTTTGTGTGCCTCGGCGTTGATATTATTGAAGGCTGTCTGATGGATGCCAAAGGGTTTTTCACCCATCAGGTGCTTGCCCGAGCGCAAGATGGCGGTGTACATCTCTTCATGCAACTGGTGGGGGGCTGCACAGTAAACGGCCTCGACACGGGGGTTGGCGAGAAGCTCACGATAATCGGTGGAGGTTTGTTCCAGGGTGGGAACCTGGTTGCGGAACCAGTCCAATGAGGCATCGCTGCGGCTGGCAGCGGCGATAATCTGCGGTTTTAATCCGCTGGTGTTAAGATGGCACCAGCGCGCGGCTGCGCTGGCAAATTCTTTGCCCATCATTCCGGCGCCGATTACGGCAAAAGCAACAGTGTTCTCAGACATGGAATAGCACTCCTGGAAGAAAGAGATTTTATCGGGATGCAGCATTTACCCCGGTTTTTTTACCGATGTGCAAAAATCTTTTATTCTGCCCGGTTGGGGCGTGTGAAGCGTGAAGCAGCGCGGCCTGACCCATCACTGTAACGGCCCTTTTCCTGCTGGCGATGGGCGCGCTGAGCGTGGGTATTTAATGAGCGAACCTGTGCGGGATGGGCTGCTGGTTTCATTTTACATCGCCGCAGCGGGTTTAATCTCCCAAGAAAATGAGCGAATCAATGTTTGAGAATTTGTGCAAAAAGGCAAATTGACCGATCATTTAATAGAATTTTTGTACTATAATAGAGTCAGGTTTTCAATCTACTCAGAAAAGGGAATCAAATGACACCAACGATTGCATTTTGCGGCCTTGATTGTGCGGGGTGCGCGGCCTATCTGGCTACCCAGGCAGAGGATGAGGGGCTGAAGCAAATGGTTTTGGAAGAATGGCGGGTGACTTATCACAACCCTGAGATGTCATTGGCGGCTGTGACCTGTGACGGGTGCACTTCCACAGGGCGGCTGGGAGGATATTGCGCGCAGTGCCCTGTGCGGGCCTGTGCCAGTGAACGGGGGGTGATCAATTGCGCCTATTGCGACCAGTTCATTTGCGCCACCCTGCATACCTTCTTTATTCAGGCGCCAGAGTTAAAAGACCGGCTGATGTTGATTCGCAGCCATCTTTAAAGCAAAACGGGGTGGGCTGCAAGGCCCACCCCGCTGTTTTTGATTAGAACCGGCGTCCGCCGCGGTCACCACCGCGATCTCCACCGGGGCGACCACCACGGTCACCACCGGGCCGGCCACCCCGATCTCCACCGGGACGGCCACCGCGGTCGCCGCCAGGGCGTCCGCCGCCCGAACGGCCACCAGCATCATGCTCGCGGGCTTCCTCGGGGGTCCAGCCTTCCAGCACAGCCTGGCGCGAAAGGCGGATTTTACCGTTATCGTCGATGTTGGTTACCATGACGGTCAGTTCGTCGCCAACCTGAACCACATCTTCCACGCGGTTTACGCGTTCGCTGTCGAGCTGCGAAATGTGGACCATGCCGTCGATATTGGGCAGAATTTCAACAAAGGCGCCAAAATCTGCGGTGCGAACAACCTTGCCGGTATAGATGCGGCCAATTTGCGGGATTTCAATCATCGACGAAATCCGTTCCATGGCGGTATTGGCATCCACGCTGTTGGCCGAGGCAATGAAGACGGTGCCGTCTTCATCGATATCGATCTTGGTCTTGGTCTCTTCCTGCAGGGCGCGGATGTTCTTGCCACCGGGGCCGATGATGGCGCCGATTTTTTCAACCGGTACTTTAACCGTGACGATGCGCGGCACATGCGGCTTCAGTTCGGTGTTGGGGGCGGGGATTACCGCCAGCATCTCATTTAAGATCGAGGTGCGGGCCGCTTTGGCCTGGGCCAGGGCTTCGCGCATGATCTGGGCTGTGATGCCTTTGATCTTGATATCCATTTGCAGGGCCGTGATCCCAGCTTCGGTGCCAGCGACTTTGAAATCCATGTCGCCCAGATGGTCTTCGGCGCCCTGAATATCCGTCAAAATTGCATAGCGGTCGCCTTCTTTAATCAGGCCCATTGCCACGCCAGCCACCGGGGCCTTGATCGGCACGCCGGTATCCATCAGCGCCAGGGTGGAGCCGCAAACCGAGGCCATGGATGAAGAGCCATTGGAGGCCAATACTTCTGATACCAGGCGCAGGGTATAGGGGAATTCATCCACCGGGGGAATGACTGGGATCAGTGCACGCTCTGCCAGCGCTCCGTGACCAATTTCACGGCGCGATTGACCGCCCAGACGTTTGGTCTCACCGGTGCTGAAGGGCGGGAAGTTGTAATGATGCATATAGCGTTTTGAATCCTGCGGGCTGAGGTTATCCAGCTCCTGGGCGTCGCGGGGGGTGCCCAGCGTGGCCAGGGTGAGCACCTGGGTTTCGCCGCGGGTAAACAGGCCCGAGCCATGCGCGCGGGGGCTGAAATCGACCTCGCACCATATGGGGCGAATTTCAGTCAGTGAACGGCCATCGGGGCGAATGTGCTGGTTAAGGATGCGGTTGCGGACGACGGTTTTGACTGCTTCTTCAAAGGCGGCTTTCAGGCCTTCGCGCAGCGCTTCATCTTCGGCAGAAAGCTCGGCAACGACCTGCTCTTCCAGTGTATCCAGGGCGGCGTTCAGCTCGGCTTTGGAGTGGGGGGCGTCCAGTTTGGCGGTGATCTCTGCGGCAGCACGTTTGTACACCGATTCGACCAGCGCGGGGTCTTTTGAGAAACGCGGCACATCGCGTTTGGCTTTGCCGGCTGCTTCAGCCAGGCTCAACTGGGCATCGATCAGCGGCTGAAGGGCCTCGTGACCGAACATTAAGGCTTCGACCATGACCTCTTCGGTGATTTCGGTGGCGCCGCATTCGACCATCAAAATTGCGTCGCGCGTACCGGCCAACCGCAGGTCCAGATCAGATTCTTCCATCTGTGCATAGGTCGGGTTGACAATCAATTCGCCATTGATGCGTGCAATGCGCACCGCGCCCACGGGGCCGTTCCAGGGGATATCAGAGATCATCAACGCTGCCGAGGCGGCGTTAAGAGCCAGGATATCCAGCGGGTTTTCGATATCGGCTGAGAAGGAGTACAGGATCACCTGCACCTCATTGCGTATGTCTTTGTCAAACAGCGGGCGCAGCGGGCGGTCGATCAGACGTGAAACGAGCACAACGTCTCCGCTGGGGCGGCCTTCGCGGCGGAAGAACGAGCCCGGAATGCGGCCGCCGGCGTACATGCGCTCTTCATAATCCACCGTAAGGGGGAAGAAATCTTGCCCTTCGCGGGGTTGATTGCTCATCGTGGCCGAACAGAAGACCAACGAATCGCCCAATCGAACGGTCAATGCGCCACCGGCTTGACCGGCCAGTTTGCCGGTTTCAAACACGATTTCACGACCGCCAACCAGCGCGGTTGAATTTTTTATTTCTGGTTTCATTATGTTGTATCCCTTTTTCTTTCCCCACCTGGTCAGGGACTGAGAGCAATGGCGAAACTAATTTCGCCTTTTCTTTCAATTCCTAACCGGCGGGCTGCAAAATAGTATTGGGTAACACCTCAGTTATTTTGGAGACATTTTGTCTGAGTGTTACAGTATTTATATTGTACCAAAAAAAAGAGTAGATGACCGGAACGCCATCTACTCTTTTTATCAGCGAACCTTCTACTTTTGGCGAAGGCTCAACCGCTCGGAAACTGCTGCGTAGCGGGTGAAATCTTTTCGCTTCAAGTATGCCAGCAGTCTGCGGCGCTGGCCGACCAGTTTTAACAAACCGCGGCGGGAGGATTCATCGTGTTTGTTGGCGCGCAGGTGCTCGGTGAGCTGGTTAATGCGCGTGGTCAACAGGGCGATCTGAACCTCAGGTGAACCGGTGTCGGTATCGTGGGCGCGGTAGGTCTCAATGACCTTGGACTTAATTTCTTGTGTTAAGGGCATGACGCTTGCTTTCTCCTTTTTTGCAAAGTCTCCTCACCAGAAGTTTTCGCCGCCGGGAGGACCAGTCAACGAGCAGGATTATACCAGAAGATTCGATTCCGGGCAATCTTTCAATTCTTTTGATCTCATCCCTGCGGCTGCGCTGTTGGCCCCACACAGAAGGAAGCAGAACAAATTTTGAGGGTTGAATGTTTACAGTTCTTCCCTCGGCGGGAGCGGAATGGTGGGCAAATTAAACAACGCTGAACGGAGCGGGCCCTGCACGGCTACGGGCAGGTTGGGCAGCACTTTGCGGATGACGCGAATGGTGGCCGGGTTGGCCCCGCTGCTGAGCACCTGGCGCAAGAAATGGGCGGTTTCAGCCGGTGAACGTTTGCTCAGGGCGGTGATCAAATCATACATTTCAGCCTGCACAGCGCTGGCGCCAGACTGCAACGGCCGGCCGGTCAGGCTAAAAATGGCAGGCAGATTTATAAATTCACGATCGTTTACAAAGGTCAACAATGCCCGCACCCCCATTGCCTGTTGAAGCGCTTCTGAACTGTTCAACCAATTTTCAACGGTCTGCAACCAGGCTTCGGGCTTTTCACGCCGCAGGCGCTGCGCTCCGCGTTCGAGCAGCGAGAGCAGTGAGACGCCCTCCACATCGATGCGGCACCAGGCGCGCAGATATTGGATGACGCGCTCAGACAGCGCCGCAGGCACGGTGCCGATGATGATGGCGGCCAACTGGCGCGGTTCCAGAATTTCTTCTGCCCATAGCACTTCGGCAATGGCTAGCGCCGCCTCGGGATTTTCCATTATAAAAGGGGTGATTTCCAACTCTAACTGCTTCATCACCAATGGCGGCACCCGGTATGAGTCAACCAGCCGGGAAGACGGGGTGGCCTTGCCCGGTTTATAGACCCGCGAGGCATAATATGAAAAAAGCTCGCGCAGTGCAGCTTGAAACTCAACTGGACGGGTGAACTTCCAGGTCAAATCATTGATTTGTTTCTTTAGACGAGGCAGCAAGACCGCCGGCATAAGATTTCCCCCCGATGTTATGAAATTGGAGGGGCAGTTCATTCTGTCCCTCCATGAATGTTTATGCAAAGCAAAAGACTAATATGCCTTGGCAAAAAAGATTTTCTGCGTGGCAGGTTCACCACAGACAATGCAATGTCCTTTGCTCTCAGGTTGGCTGAGCGGCATGTTGCGAGCGGTGGCCTTGGTGTCTTCTTTAACCTTCGCCTCGCAGCGTGCGTCGCCGCACCAGTGGGCATATGCCCAACCGGTTTCGACAATTTGCTTCAGATCTTCATAATCTTTGGGCTCAAAGATATGGCTGTCGCGGAAGGCGGTGGCTTTGTCTAGCATGGCCTTTTGAATTGTATCGAGCAGTTCAGCCACATGGGCCGCGATCTGATCTTGACTGATCAGGGTTTTACCCGGTTTACCCGGCATATCGCGGCGGGCTGCCATTACACTGTTATTCTGCACATCTTTGGGGCCAATTTCCAGGCGCAGCGGCACACCGCGCAGTTCCCAGTCATGGAACTTGAAGCCGGGGGTTACCTCGGTGCGGTCGTCCACTTTGATGCGGAAACCCGCCAGCTCTTTACGCAGCTTCTCGACCACCGGCATGACCAGCGAGCGTTCTTCGTCATTCTTGAAGATGGGGATGATAACCACTTGAATGGGCGCCAGACGCGGCGGCATGACCAGACCATTATCGTCACCATGTGTCATAATAATGGCGCCGATGAAACGGGTGGAAAGCCCCCAGGAGGTGGTCCAACAATATTGCAATTCGTTACTTTGATCGAGATATTTAATGTCAAAAGCTTTGGCAAAATTTTGCGCCAGGTTGTGCGATGTGCCGGCCTGCAAGGCTTTGGTATCACCCATCATGGCCTCGATACTGTAGGTGCGCAGTGCGCCGGCGAATTTTTCTTTTTCACTTTTTTGGCCGGGGAAAACCGGCACAGCAGCCTCATTGACGGCGAAGTCGGTGTAGACATCCAACATGCGCAGCGTTTCTTCCTGCGCTTCGGCGGCGGTGGCGTGGGCGGTATGGCCTTCCTGCCAGTAGAATTCCAGTGTGCGCAAGAACAAACGGGTGCGCATTTCCCAGCGGACGACATTCCCCCACTGGTTAATCAATACCGGCAGATCACGGTAAGATTTAATCCATTTGGAGTACATGTAGCCGATAATCGTTTCAGAGGTCGGACGGACCACCAGGGGTTCTTCCAGTTCCTGGCCGCCGCCAATGGTCACCACTGCCAGCTCAGGCGAAAACCCTTCCACATGCTCTTTTTCTTTTTCCATAAATGACTTGGGAATGAAGAGCGGGAAGGCCGCGTTGACATGGCCGGTTTCTTTGAAACGGCGGTCCAACGCCTGTTGAATGTTTTCCCACAGCGACCAGCCGTAAGGGCGCACGATCATGCAGCCGCGCACAGGTGCATAATCGGCCATCTCGGCCCGTTGAACGACCTGGTTGTACCAATCGGAATAATTTTCACTGCGGGGAGTAAGTTTTTCTTCGCTCATGAGATGCTTTCCTTAAAAGGCGTGATCTTGGGTTTCGTACCCTGCCCACCGGGTGGTGGTGAAAAAGGTGGCTAAATTATACCTGTTCCGCCAAAAAATTGGCGAAACTGGAGGACTTTCACAAAGTCGCAAGCTCTGGCGTGTGGGCGGCTGAAAACCCACCTTTGCCCTCTCCTGGCGGCAAAAAACGCCGTCATGCAGAGAGCGAAAACCTTACAGAAGGCACGCAGGCTTGTGAAAACTGTGGCAGGGCAAGACAGTGACAGATCTTTCAGGTTAGAGGGTCTGGCTGGCCTGGCGAATCTGTGCGGTGGCCTGGTCGATATCTTTCACCAGGGTCAGGCGGTTGTGCTCGGCCGGGGGAATAAACTCGCCCAGTTCCTTCAGAAAGGCGCCCATAACCGCTTGCCACTGCGCCCCAACCAGAATTAACGGTTTGCAGGGCAGCGATTCGATCAACATGCGGTTCCACAATAAAGAGATTTCGACCAGGGTGCCAGGCCCGCCGGGCAGGGCAATGGCCGCATCGCAGCCATCCATCAGACAGGTCAGGCGGTCCATCAGGGTGGCGCTGCGCCATTCTTCGGCCACCCAGCCGTTTTTTGTCGATCCGCGCCAGGTTTCGATTTCGGCGCAGGTCACACCGATGACATGCCCGCCAGCCTCACCGGCGCCGCGCGACACGGCTTCCATCAACCCGGCATAACCGCCCGTTATCACTGTGCAGCCGGCCTGCGCCAGCAGCGCGCCCAGCCGAATCGCATCCTGATAAACAGGATGTCCTGGCCTGGGTGAAGCCCCGCCAAATACTGCCACCTTCATAACAATTTACCTCATTCTTGATTGGTTTGATCCCAAGTTCGGCCCTGGTTCTTTTGTAGCTTGTTTAACACCGCGGTTTCAAGATCGATCTGGTGCACAGCCGCGAGCTGTAACAAATAAAGCTGCACATCGGCCAGCTCTTCGGCCAGCGCGCTGCGGTCGTGACACTCTTCTGCCCATTGGAAATGCTCCAATACCTCGGCCGCCTCGAGACAGAGCGAAATAGCCATATTACGGCCGGTTTGCGGGCGCGGACTAAGGGGATGATACCATCCTTTTGAATCAACAAATTGCTGCATGGCCCGGCTGAGGTCTTTTAAATCCAAATTTTCCTCACAATTCTGTTTTTGCCGGCGCCTTTTGAATAAAGGTGCGGCTAAACTGATTTTGCCAATCGGTCAGGGTTGCCCCCGAATATTATACCGGCATTGAATGTTATAATCAGGGCGATGACCCCGGTGGGGTAATTTTTTGACCGGCTGAAAAAAATGACCTTTCCCGCCAAACCATATTCATCAGTGGATTGAAGAAATGTTGAGAGATTGGCTAACCAAAAAATCCCTGCCCGCGTGGGTGATCCCTCTTTTGTTGCTGATATTAACCGCCGTCAGCTTTGGCCTCTTTTTACCCAAAATGGGGTTCTACTGGGATGACTGGGCCAAAACACTGGTCAACCGGCTGTATGGTTTTTCGGGCTATCAGGATTATTACGCTTATGACCGGCCGCTTTCGGGCTGGACGCATATTCTTTTTCTCTCCATTTTTGGCGACAAACCCATTTACTGGCACGGTTTGATGCTGGTTTTGCGCTGGCTGAGCGCGGTAAACCTGTGGTGGCTGCTGCGGTTGGTCTGGCCCGCGGCGCCCACCCGCGCTGCGGTGACGGCGGCCATTTTTGCCGTGCTGCCGGTGTTTGAGCAGCAAGCCGCAGCGGTGACTTTTCATCAACAGTGGTTGCAGTATGCCCTGGTAACCTTCTCGCTGGCGGCGATGGCAAAAGCAGTGCGCAGCCCGCAAAGGCGCGCGCTGTGGGTGCTGCTTGCGCTGGTGGGCATGGTTTTGGAATTGACCGTGACCGAATATTTTATCGGCATTGAATTGCTGCGTCTGCCGCTGCTGTTTCTGCTCTGCCGGGGCGAAGATGAAAAGGGCCGAAAATACTTCTGGCGGGTGCTGCGCCGCTTTGCGCCCTATCTGGCGGTGATTTGCGTCTATGTGGTTTACCGCCTGTTCTTTTTGCAACTGGCCGAAGCCGACCCCTTTGCCGGTGCATTTTTAAGCCAGCTTAAAGAAGGACCGGTTGGGGCGCTTAAATCGCTCTGGGACCGGGGCTGGCGGGATGTGATGTATCTGGTGGTGTTCTACTGGGGTAAACTGCTCCCGTTGGACCATCTGACCCGCCTGTTGACCGCGGGCGATAAGCTCTCCTGGCTGGCCGGCGGGGCGGCGGGGGCGCTGACTATTGCTGCCGTCTGCTGGCAAAAAGAAGCCGATAAGCACCAGGATGGTTTTAATGGGCGGTTTGGCGCGCTGTTGTTGGCCGGGGCGGCCATTCTGCTGGGGCTGGCGCCGGGCTGGTATATCGGGTTGAACATCCTCACTGATGAACATTCCGACCGCATCGCACTGCCGGCCATGCTGGGGCTAAGCTTGTTGATAGCCGTCTTGCTGGAATGGTTGACCCCCAACCGGTTGAAATGGTCGCTGTTAACCGCGGTCGTGGTGTTTTTCAGCGTGGCGGGCAATATCCGGGTGACCAACTCCTTCCGCTGGGACTGGCATGAGCAGCAGGACTATTTCTGGCAGATGCACTGGCGCATGCCCGCTTTGCAACCGGGTACTGCGCTGGTAGCCTATCGAGAACCGTTTCCTTTTTCGGCCCTGTTTGCCACCTCATCGGCTGTTAACTTGCTCTATCCGCAAGAATTTGGGGTTAAACCGCTGGGTTACTGGATGTATACCGTTGAATCGCGCTATCACAGCGGCAATATCCCCCAGCCTTTTGAGGTTCAGTATTCCACCCGCTTTCGCTCATTGAATTTTAAGGGCGGCACACCTGCCACGGTCATGATTTACTGGGACCCCGCACAGACCAATTGCGTCTGGGTACTGGGCGCGCAAGATCAAAACGATCCCGGGATTCCACAGTTGATGCGTCAGACGCTGCAAAGTTCTGACTTGAACCGGATCGGCCGGCAGGTCACCCCCGGCTACCCGCCGCGTGATTTGTTTGGCGCAGAGCCGCCGCAGCAGGAGTGGTGTTATTTCTTTGAGAAAGCGTCTCTGGCGGTGCAATTTGGCGAATGGCAGCAGGCAGAAGATCTGCTGCGGCAGGCGCGGGATGCCGGTTATTCACCGGCAGAAAATGCGGCCAATATCGGGCATGAGTGGCTGCCGTTTTTGCGCACTCTGATCCATGAAGAACAGTGGAACGAGGCGAAAGACCTGACCCTGGAGATTGCCGCTGCGGACCGGCGCTATGAACAGTATGTTTGCCAGGTCTGGCAGGAAGACCGCAAAGTTAGCCCGGCCGAACGGCTTGAGGTCGAAAAAGAGCTGTCCAGCCGCTTAAGCTGCACAATTCAAGAATAAACCTATATAGCGCAAGAAGCGCTGTTTTAAAGCAGTTTTTTCAATCACAACTTCTGTCAATTTGCCGGCGAAGGGGTTGTTTGCCTGCGTGAGATGAGCATCACCATCAGCCAGAGGATGAAAACGCCGAAGGGAATTTCAACCGGCAGGCCATTGTTGACCTTCATCTGCTGCGACAGGAAAAACCCGACCCAGGAAAGCACCGCCATCGCCAGCCAGGTGAGCAGCGAGCCAACAGCTGCAGGTCGCCGGGGAAAACCCGCGCTCCATAAAATCATGGGCAGCAGGAAGATCAACTGGGTATAGGATACGCCGCGCGGGTAGACCAGGTAATTGAGCGCAGCGAGCAGCGTCAGGGCGGTTAAAGGGGCCAGTTTGCCGCGCTGCCACAGCCCTAGCCCGGCCAGGGTGAGCAATGCGCAGCCAGCATAGACCCACAACCCCGGCAGGGTGAGGGCCGGCTGGTTTAGCAGCGCTCGCAAAAAGAACACCAGATTCGGCATCGATCTGGTATAACCCACATAACTGGTCAGCCGTTCCAACCACAGCGCCGGCCAGGCGGGGACCAGCCAGAATGACGCCCCGATCCATCCTGCCAGAGAGAGACCGAAAGTGATCAGCAGTGGCCACAGCTTTTTGCTCAAAGCAGCGCAGATCAGAAATGCCAGCACTATACCTACAGCCTGGGGTTTGCAGGTGCTCCAGGCCAGCAAAAATCCGCACAGGATCTGAACCGCCGGGTGGGGCTTTTCGGTCAGAAAGATGACGGTGCAGGCCAGGATTAAAATGGCAGTTAACAGGATGACAAAATTTCCCAGCAGGGTTCCAAAAAAGACCGGGTAGGCGGCCAGCAGCAAGAAAGGCAGCCACAGCGGGGCCGGGGGCTGGCGCAGCAGCAGCGCTGCGATCAGCATTGTCATCAGAAAAGCGCTCCAGATGGACTGAGCCAGATCGAAGTTAAGTTTCAGCAGCGGCAAAATGGGGAACAGGGCATAAGGGGGGTAGGCAAACCCGATCTGGTCTTCATCGGGCCGGGCCGGGCGCTTCAACACAGCCATCTGAACCGAGCGGGCTACTTCTTCGCTGTAGGGGTTGGCATTTTCCCAGGCGGCGGCTTTGCCGGCCTGATAGAAAATGAAAAAATCTGAGCCAATGGCGTTGCCGCGCGTGGTGGTATAAATGCCGAAACTCAGGATGCCCCACAGCACGAGCAGAAAGACGATCAGAAGCGCCGTGCGCGAAGCTTCTCCGGTATGGGTTAACGTTTTCGCCGGCATTGTCATGCGTGTTCGTCTGGCAGACCAAAGAATTTTTGAATGGTTTCCAGGGCCAGCTGGGCAGAAACCTGCTGTTGTGGGTGCCAGCCGGTTTCAGATCTCATTTTTTGCAAATGGCGCCAGGTGTCTTTGCGCTCCTGGGCAGTGGTGGTGCGGTAAGCCGCACAGATTTTTGCGGGTTCACGCGAAAGGATCGCATCCCAAAAAGTTTCAAGCGGGTCGGTCATAAGATCTTCTGCCTGGAAAAATATTTTTGATACGCCTTCATTTTATCGGAAAAACCTGATAATTTCAGCCTGGCGGGCTTATAAAAATGTGGGTTATGCAAAGGACCCCGGGAATAAGCTCAAGACCGGGCCCCGTTTTCGGTTAAATTTTTTAGCAACGGGGTATGGCATCCTGCGTAGATAGGATGTGTACAACATATTTCAGCCTTAATAAGGATGAGCCCATTGGCAAAGAAGAAGATCATTACGTTTTTGGGGATTACCCTGGCGCTCTCTTTGATTTTTTACGTCCCGATTATTCGGGCCGGAACACTGGATATTGCGGGCGGTTTGCTGGTGCTGGGGTTGATGTGGTCGCCGGGCATCGCCGGGATGCTCACCCGGTTGATCTACGACCGTACGCTGCGCGGCATGGGTTGGAAATTCGGCCCATTCAAATATTTGCTACTGGCTTTTCTAATCCCGCTGTTTTATTGTCTGGTGGTGTATGGCCTTACCTGGCTGACCGGGCTGGGGGGGTTCCCGGAACCTGAAATGATGAGCGCCATTCAGGGGCGCTGGGGCAGTTTAACCGCGTCACCGGCGCTGCAAATTCTGATCACGGTGGGGCTCACCACCCTGTTTGGGCTGCCGGCCGGTTTGATCTCGGGGATGGGTGAAGAGATTGGCTGGCGGGGGCTGCTGGTGCCCGAACTGGCCAAAGTTACCTCGTTTGGTAAAACAGCGTTGATCAGCGGCATCATCTGGACACTGTGGCATTTTCCGCTGTTGTTTTTCGCCGATTACAACATGACCGGGGCGCCCAAATGGTATGCGGGCCTGATGTTCGCCCTGACCGTCATTGGGATCAGTTTTGCTTTTGCCTGGCTGCGGCTGAAATCCAACAGTTTTTGGCCGGCAGCCATGCTGCACGCCAGTCATAATCTGTTTGTGCAGGCTGTTTTTACCCCATTAACGATCAAGACAGCGGTTACTCCCTATATTATCGACGAGTTTGGCATCGGGTTGGCGCTGGCAGGGGTGCTGATCGCCTTGGTTTTCTGGCAAAAGGGCAAAGAACTGGCCCTTCAGCTGGGATAACAAAAAACACACCGGTTTTTTGGCCGGTGTGTTTTGTTTCATCCAAAAGCAATTTATGCTTCTTTGTTTTCTTTCTGGCGGGCAGCGACAACCTCGGCGGTGATATGCGCCGGGACCATTTCGTAGCTGCTGAATTCCATGGTGAAATACCCACGACCGCCGGTGATCGAGCGCAGTTGTGTGGTATAACGCAGCATTTCGGCCAATGGCACAGTGGCGTTGATGGTTGAGGTGCCTTTTTCGCTTTCCATACCCATTACACGGGCACGGCGGGTGTTTAAGTCGCCCAGCACGTCACCCATGTGGTTTTCGGGAACGACGATTTTGACCATCATAATCGGTTCTTCGAGGATCGGTCCGGCATCCTGGAAGGCCAGTTTGAAGGCTTCGCGGCCGGCGATTTCAAAGGCAATTGGTTTGGAATCGACGGGGTGTTCCTTGCCGTCGAAGACCGAAACGCGCACGCTGTGGATGGGGAACCCGGCCAGAATGCCTTCTTTCATCACCGCCCGGATCCCTTTTTCAATGGCGGGGATGTAGCTGGCCGAGATGGCGCCACCGAAGATGTCGTTGACGATTTCAAATTCGCCTTCGTTCAGCGGTTCAACGCGGAGATGAACCTCACCAAACTGGCCTGAGCCGCCGGTCTGTTTCTTGTGGCGGTACATGGCCTGAGCTTTGCGGGTGATGGCTTCCTGGAAGGGGACCTTGGGTTCCTGGGCCATCAGGCCCACCTGGAACTTGGATTCGGCGCGGCGAATGGCAACTTCGATGTGTTGATCGCCCATACCCTGCAGCACAACCTGGCCGGTGGCGCCAACATTTTCCCAGGTAAGGGTCATGTCTTCTTCGCACAGACGGGTCAGCGTGGGGCTGATCTTGGTCGAATCGGCCTGGGTCTTGGGGAAGACGGCCACACGGAAGAGCGCAGACGGGTAAACCGGGGTGGGCAGCGTCAGCGGGGTTGCTTTGTCACACAGGGTATTGCCGGTGACAGTTTCGCTCAATTTGGCGACCATGCCGATATCGCCGGCATGAAGAGTTTTGACTGTGAGGGTCTCTTTGCCGCGCGGCACATACAATGTGCCGATGCGTTCTTCAACAGCCTTGGTCTGATTCCAGACGCGGCTATCTGCGGCTACAGAACCGGAATAAATGCGGAAGAAAGTCTGTTTTCCGACAAATGGATCGGCAGTGGTCTTCCAGACATAGGCGGCCAGTGGGCCGCTGTCTGTGGCAGAGAGTTCAAGCTCGCCTGATTTTCCCTGCGCTTTGATCCCCACAACATCCTTCGGGCTGGGCAGCAGATCTACAATTGCATCGGCCAGCAAACGCATGCCGATTTCGGCAGAGCTGGCAGCCACCAGCACCGGCACAAAGCTGCGGTTCAAAACGCCCATGCGCAAACCACGGACGGTTTCTTCGGGAGAGAGTTCGCCTGATTCGAAGTACTTCTCCATCAGCGAATCTTCGCCTTCGGCGGCGGCTTCGATGAGAGACATTTGAGCTTCTTCGGCGGCCGCTTTGTATTCGGCTGGAATTTCAACAACCGTCTTGCCATCGGCCTTGTAGGCTTTCATGGTCAACAGGTCAATGACGCCCTGAAATTCTGCTTTTTCGCCCCAGGGAATTTGAATGGGCACCAGGCGGATTTCAGAATATTCTTGCATGCTCGCCAACGCCTTCTGAAAGTTCGCGTTGTCGCGGTTCATTTTGTTAATCAACAACAGGCGCGGCAGATTGAAGGTGTCACAATATTTCCAGGCCAATTCGGTACCCACTTCGCGACCGGAAACCGAATCCATCAGGACCAGTGCAGCATCTGCCACACGCAGGGCCGAAATTTCTTCACCGATGAAATCATTGTAACCCGGAGTGTCGAGCAGGTTGACTTTAACGTCACGATACTCCACTGGAATTACTGAAGTATATAAAGAAATACCACGGCGCACTTCTTCTTCATCATAATCTGATGCGGTTGTACCATCTTCAATTCGTCCCAGGCGAGTGGTTGCACCGGTGAAATGAAGAAGCGCCTCGGCAAGCGTGGACTTTCCCGCACTGCTGTGGGAGGCAAGTGCGACGTTGCGAATGAACTCGGTTGAATATTCTTTCATGGATGAGAACCCTTCTTTACTTCCTGATTTTCGTCAACGGATTGATTTTAAGTTAGGATAGCAATCTTGTCAAAGCGGGCTTCTCCGGTTGACCTGATCGGGTATTATATCAGGTCTTTGATTCCTCGCCTATCTGAAGAATGACACTGTTTGTCAATTACAGCCGGAATTGAGCCGTTTTATTTTATCGAATTGTAACGGCCCGGTTTTCAAGAACCGCCCACGAATTCAAAAATTGATCCACGGTGCGCAAATAAAGCAGGTCGCCATCCACAACTGAGACATAGGTCTCGTCATAGGCAACCACCAGCACAGTGTGTTCAAAGCTGGTGACCACCGTGATATTTCCGTTGGAAGGTGTGTAAAGAACCGGGGTGCCGGGTTCGGTATTGCCGGCGACCCAGACCATTACCGGCCGGCCGGCTGCGATCTCGGCGCGCAGCGTATCCCAGCTCATGCCGTGCCAGCCTTCGGCGTTTAGCGTGTAATCGCGCAGCAGCGCAGCTACGGGCTGTTCGTATACCCCGTAAGATGCGGGCGGCAGTTGTCCGCGCGGGTCCCAGTAATTTCCCACAAAGCCTTCATTGGGATCATCTGAACGGGGCAGGCCGTTAAGAAATTCGGTTTCGTCGATCCAGACCCGCCAAAACCCCGCCAGGTCTACAGCCGAACGAGCCTCACAAGACAGTGTATAGCGCTGCGCCTGGCCGGTAACGCCTTCGATGGACGCGGAAGAAGGCAGCCCTTCTTCGTCTGGCGGGGGTGGTTCGGTGGGCAACGGCGTTGGGC
>CAZQLE010000047.1:0-22403 GCA_964593905.1 uncultured Anaerolineaceae bacterium
GCGTAGCAGCACCGGCACTGCAAAACCAAATTCACGCAAGATCCCGGCTTCGATCTGTGCGGCGGCGGCGGCCGGGTTGGAAGCAGCGCAGTTAAAGACCACGTTGCCGCTCTGCACATAGGTTTCGACCTGCGTATGCCCCAGCGATTCAAACAGCGCCTTCAATGCAGCCATGTGCACCGGTTTTTGTCCGCTGACATTGATGCCGCGCAGCAACGCGATGAAGGGTTGCATGACACCTCTCTGTGTGAGGAGAAAATCGGGCCGGGCGGGTAACTCGTTTTATAAAACCCGTCTTTTACAGCCTACGGGCACAGGTTCTCCACCGCTTTCAGGCGGTGCGGGCTGTCGCTGAGCAGGCGGTAAGAGCGGTCTTCGAGCAGACCCAGGCCGGCGTTGAAATACTGGTCGAGCACCACGCGAAAGGTGTTGACGGCCGAGATGGAGGGGTAGATCGCGCTGGGGTCGCCGCCGGGCAGGTAGAAGGCATCCAGAATTTTGATTTTTTGATCGTCGGCCGGAAACCCGTGGTCTGATTGCAAAATAATGACCGGCGGACGGGCCGAATTGGCGATGATCTGGCGCAGCATCTGGGGCAGGCGGGTGTTGAGGTAGACGATCTGGTCTTTATAACTTTCGTCGGTCTCGCGCTCGGTGGATGGAACATGGAACGACCCATCGGGGTTGAAGACATAGGGCTGGTGCGCGGCCAGAATATGCGCATAGGTAAATTTGGGGCCGGGCTGGGCGGCAATGCGCGGCAGCTCTTCGAGCATGAACAGACTGCTGCGGTAGATCTGGTAGCTGCGATTCTTTTCGAGCGGGTTGGGCTCGATCAGCCCGGCCAGCCAGGGAAAGCGCGCCTCAAACTTCTCGGGCGACTGCTCTTGCATCTCGACCACCGGGCGCAGCAGGGAGGTGCGCAGGTAGAGATGGTAAAAATTTAATGTGGTGGTGCGGTTCATCACCGGCACGGCGTCGTCAAAGCTGTAGTAGACGCTGCTGTCGGGGATATCCAGCCAGGGGTAGACCGTGTCGAAGGTGTAACTGCGGTAGCCGTGCTCGCCCAGATAGCTCATCAGGCGGTTGTCTTTGATATACACGCTGGACTGGTTGAAGACAGATTGTTTGGGCTGCTTTTCGATCTTCATCCCCAGCGGTTCGAGATATTCCATATTCAACACCGAAGGGATGGCCAGCCAGGTGTGGGCGTAATTGCTCACCGCGCATTCGGGAACAGTGAAACCGATCTCTTTCAGTTCGTCGATAAACGGCGCAACATCCAGATTTAGATTCTCGCGCAGATAATCGGGGCGGCTGTAGGCATCGATGAGGATGTAGTAGATATCGGGCGCATCGGCGGGGGCGGGGACGGCGGCGGCAGCCTGAACCGGCCGCGGTTGGCGCGGGATGATATCCAGCGTATCCCAGCCGCTGCGCAGCCCTTGCAGCCCCACCTGGGCCAGCGCCCACAGGGTGAGAAAACCGCTCACCGCCAGCAGGGCGTTGATCAGACCGGGCGCGATGGAGCGGGCGCGCAGGATGAAGAACGACCCCGCGGCCAGCAGCAGCAGCCAGAGCGGGAAGAGATAGCGGTGACGGCCCACGGCCAGCCCGGCCAGGTTCATTCCCTCAACCAGGTTGTAAAAATGGCCGTAGGTGATGAACAAAAACAAAAAAAAGGCGGCCAGCAGACTGCCCTTAACCAGCGAACGGGTCAGCGCCCAACCGGCCAGCAGGGCCAGCGCACCCAGCAGCAGGGTGAACACCAGCGGGCGGCTGATGGCATAACCGGGGGCCTGGGTGATGTTGGCGGCCCACAGGGTGAGCGGGGCATAGAGGGCGAGCAGAAGGGTGATGAGCGGTGCGCCGCGGTGTTTGGTCATGGGCTCCATTTTACTGCGTTTGGGGTGGAGAGAGAATGGTTAGATTAATTTTGCCATTTCATATTCATCCACCCAGGCGTTGTTAACGCGCAGTGAATGTTTGCGCCGGCCCTCGATCTCGAACCCCATTTTCTGATAGAGCGCGACGGCGCGCTCGTTGTGGGTCATCACGGTCAGCTCCAGGCGGTGCAGCCCCGGCTGTTCGGCGGCCCAGGCCAGCAGGGCCTCAAACAGGGCGCGGCCCAGGCCCCGCCCGGTGTGGGCCTGGCGGATGCCCATGACGATATACCCGCTGTGTGCGCTGCGCTGCCAGGCGCCGCGGTCCAGGCTGATATAGCCGGCCAGCGCGCCATCCACCTCGGCCACAAACAGCGCATCGCCCCCCCGGGCCAGGCGCTCTTCCAGCCAACTGCGCTGCCCGGCCGGAAGGGTGGTGCGTTCGCCCGGTTCGAGCATCATAAACTGTGTTTCGCCGTCCAGTGCGCGGCGCAGCTCCAGAAAGGCATCAGAATCGCTGAGGGTGATGGGACGAATGGGCATGGGGGGCCTCGGGGTCAGAGGATGGGTGGATAGGGGCTATTATAACCTCACCTCTCCCACCCTGGCCGGCTGAAAGCGGCTGACACGAAACAGATACAAACTGACCAGGCTTTTAAGCCACATCCGCGTCGGGCTGCTGGCGCCCAGGCAGTGACGGCAGTGGGGGTGCACCACCCGGCCGCGTTCAAAACCGCGTTTCACCTCCCACACCTGCGCCGCAGCCAACGCCTCGCTGAGCAGGGTGTGGTTCAGGTTGCCCAGCGCGGTGTGGCCGTCGTAGTCGGCGCAGCACAGGGTGATTGTGCCGTCGGCCAGCACCCCCAGGTTGTTGAGCGCATAGTTGCAGCTTCCAAAGCGGGCCGGGTGCACTGCGCGCCGGTTGAAGGCGTTGCCCCAGTCGGCAAAGGGCTGCACATAAACGCGGGTCTGTTCGCCCAGGGCCAGGGTGCGCGGCAGGGTCAGGTTCAAGCGGCGCAGCGCGGCCTCAACCGCGCCCGGCTCCAGCGGCTGCTCAACCGCGGCGGCAATATCCACAATGTAGCGGGCCAGCTTCTGGCGGTCGGCGTGCCGTTCGCGGGTGAGGCGCATGGGATGGTCGATCTCAAACAGCCGCAGGCTGGATTTGTTCATATAGCACAGGGTGAGCTGCATGGGCGCTCCGGCGCGGCGGATCTGGCGCAGGGCGGCCAGCACGCGCTGATAATATTCGGCAAAGGTCAAACTGCTGCCGCGCGAACGGTGTTCGGTTTCATCCAGCACCTGCACCGAGATGGACAGCGAACTAAGCCCGGCCTCGATCAGGCGCTGTGTGTTGGCGGGGGTGAGCATTGAGCCGTTGGTGCTCAGCTCGGTGGATAACCCGCGGCTGCGCGCATGGGCGATGGCATCGTACAGGTGTGGTGAAAGCATCGGCTCGCCCAGCACATGAAAGCCCACCGTGGGGGCCAGCCCGTGGGCGGCAATATCCGCAATGCCGCGCTGGTAGAGCGAAAAATCCATGTGCTGGTTGGGGCGGTGCGAAACGCGGATGGGGCAGAAATCGCAGTGGAAGTTGCAGTAGCGGGTCAGTTCAAAATAAATTTTCACCGGGTGATAAGGGGTGAGGGTGGTCATCAGCGGCTCCTGTGGGTTGGTTTCGTCCCCAGCATACCCGCCCGGCGGGTGGAGGCGGATCGGCCGCCGGGTGGATTAACAGGGTGGAGTGGGGGCGGAAAATAGGCACACTTATGCGATAATTAAGCCATGCCTCAACTTCCGCTGGTGATTCTGCTGATGGGTGTATCGGGCTGCGGCAAGACCACCCTGGGGCGGCTGCTTGCGGCGCGGCTGGGTTGGGCGTTCTTTGACGGAGATGATTTTCACCCGCCGCAGAATGTGGCCAGAATGGCGCGCGGTGAGCCGCTGAGCGATGAAGACCGGCGCGGCTGGCTGGCTGCGCTGGCCGCGCTGGTGGACGACCGGCTGGCGGCCAACGCCCCGGCGGTGCTGGCCTGTTCGGCGCTGAAGGCGTCTTATCGCGCCGGGCTGCGCTGCGGCGACCCGCGCGTGGCGCTGGTTTATTTGCGCGGCAGTTACGGGGTGATTCACCCCCGGCTGATGGCGCGGCGCGGGCATTTTATGCCCCCCGGTCTGCTGGTCAGCCAGTTTGCGGCGCTGGAAGAGCCTACCGATGCGCTGGTGGTGCCGGTGGAAGCCCCGCCCGAGGCGGCGCTGGGGCTGGTGTTGGCCGGGCTGGGTTTTGAAGTTTCGGGCTGAAATCAGGTTCGGTGGGGTTGGGCGGGCTGTCAGAAGATCTTATGCTTTCATGGAGGCGAACATGCACAACACAGAACAGGCGCAGCTTTTGCGCATTTTAGAGACCGGCTGGGCGCAGCTTCCGGCCCGGTTTGACGCGCTAACCCCGGCCGAACAGGCGGCCTATTTGCAGCGTCAGGGATACGCCCGGCTGGGCGATCTGCTGGCGCATGTGTTGGCCTGGTGGGAGGCAGCCCGCCCGGCGCTGGAGCGTATGGCGGCCGGCGAGGACGTGCCCAGCCTGAATGTGGATGTGGACCGGTTTAACGCGGCGGCGGTGGCGCGCCGGGCGGCCGACAGCGAAACCGCGGTGCGGGCGGCCTATCTGGCCGGGCTGAACAGCCTGGCGGCCCTGCTGCGCGGGCTGCCCTGCGCGGCGTGGGATAACCCGGCGCTGGTCGCCCGGCTGCGCATGGAGATTCGCGGGCACGCTGAAGAGCATGAGGTGCGCTCTGAAAGCATGCAACCCGAACACTGGGAGCAGTTCTGGTCGCTGGAGGGCAACCATGATTTTTGGGAGCGCCCCGCGCCCGAGGTGGTTGCGTTTTCTGAAACCCTTTCGCCCGTTGCAATGCCGCGCGTGCTCGACCAGGGCTGCGGCCTGGGGCGGCACGCCATTTTGTTTGCTGCGCTGGGGTTCACGGTCACCGCCAGCGATGCCTCGGCAACCGCGGTGGCGCATGTGCAAGACTGGGCGCAGCGGGCCGGGCTTCAGATTGACACCCGCGTGTGCGATGCCCTGCAGGATGATTTTGCCCCCGCGTCGTTTGATGTGGTGCTCAGCTACAATGTCATTTATCACGGTTACCGCGAGGTGTTTTCTGCGCGCATCCAGCATATCCGCGAACTGCTGCGCATGGGCGGGTTGTTCTTTCTCACCGCCCACACCCGCCGCGATCAAAAATATGGCGAAGGCCAACAGGTGGCGCCGCACACCTACCTTAGCCCCAACTCGATCACCCCCGGCGATATGCACTACTTCACCGATGAAGCCGACCTGCGCGAGTTGCTGGCCGGGTTTGAGATCGAATCGCTGGCGCTGGACGAACACGAATGGGAATTGAACGGTCAGCCGCGCTTCGCCTCCAATTACATCGTCATCGCGCGGCGGGTGCGCTAGCGGGGGCCGTATTTTTCAGTTAACCGATACAGGAGCCTGTCATGGATGAAGACCTCGAACCCGCAGTTGTGCGCCATATCCGCGCCCACCGTTCGGTGCGCGCCTTTAAACCCGAACCCGTCTCCGATGACCTGGTGCGTGCAGTGGTGGAAGCGGGGCAGTGGGCCGGTTCGTCCTCCTTCCGGCAGGTCTACAGCGTCATCGCCGTGCGCGCGCCCGGGCGCAAACAGCGCCTGCGCGAGCTGTGCGGCGGGCAGCCCTGGGTGGAACAGGCGCCGGTTTTTCTGGCTTTTTGCGCCGATATGAACCGCCTGGAGGATGTCTGTCGGGCGCATGACCTGCAAGTGAACCTGGAACATACCGAAACCTTTTTGATGGCTGCCCTGGATGCGGCCCTGGTGATGCAAAACGCGGCCCTGGCCGCCGAGGCATATGGCCTGGGGATGGTCATGATCGGTGGTCTGCGCGACCATCCGCGCCAGGTGGCCGAACTGCTCGAACTGCCCCACGGGGTGGTGGCCGTGTGTGGAATGTGCCTGGGCTGGCCGGAACAGGTTCCGGAACAGCGCCCGCGTCTGCCGCTGGATGAAGTGTTGCACTGGGAGACCTATGACAAGACCGGGCGCATGGAGCGCCTGGCCGAATATGACCGCACCATCCTGGCGGCGAGGGTCTACCCGCGCAAAGACGGCAGCCTGCGCAGTTGGACCGAGGTGATGGCGGTTTCCACTTCTCGCGGGCCCCGCGAAGGCGACCGGCAGGCCCTGCGTGAAATTCTCATCGAACGCGGGTTTGCAATGAAATAAACTCCGCCCCAGGTTGTTCCAAATTCTTGACATTTAAATCAAAAAGAGGCGTAGAATATTAAGAATGTTGCTCGATTAAAGGATAACATTCTGCTTTGACACCCCACACTCTGCACATCAGCCATAGCCCCGATCTCAGCACGGATCTTCAACTCAGACAGCAGGTCGATGACCTGAACCGCCGGGCCGAAGAATCGCACCTGCGGCTGCAAGACCAGGTGGAGCGCCTGGCCCGCCATGCGTTGGAGCTGGCCGCCCCCGACGGGCTGGCGCAGCCGCGCTACCCGGCCGGGGCCGCGCTGGCGCTGCAAACCCTGGGCCGGCATTTTATGGCGCGCAATGACAACCAGAACGCGCTGTGTTATTTTGAAGACGCGCTGGAGATCTTTGAACGGGAGAACCCGTTGCAGCGCGAGACGGCGGTGTGCCGCTCGTATATCGGGGTGGTGTGGTGTCAGATGGGTGATTATTCCAACTCGGCCGAGGTGTTGCGCCGTGCCCTGCGCGAGGCAGATGCCATTGGCGATCTCCTTCTGACCGCCGAAATCTGCAATGATCTCAGCTATGTTTATCTTCAGGCCGGCGAGCCCCGGCTGGCGCTGAACCTGGTGCAAAAGAGCATCGTTGAATTTCGCCAGATTGGCGACGAACTGCGGCTGGCCTGGGCGCTCGAAACCCTGGGGCGGGCCAAGGGAATGATCGGCATTCCGCAGGAGGGGTTGATCTGCGTGTTGGAAGGCATGGCGCTGGCCGAGAAGAATGAGGTCTGGTTTGATGTCATTCGGTTTAAACAAAGCGCGGGTGAGATGTATCATGCCCTGGGTGATTTTGACCATGCGCTGGAGATGTTTGAGCAGGAGCTGATCTTTGCCCGGCGTTTTAATTACCCGGCCGAGCAGTGCAGCGCGTTATATTCCAAAGCCGACCTGTTGTTGGAAACCGGGCGCATCGACGAGGCGCTGACGCTGTTGCAAGGGGCGCTTTCCATTTCAGGCGAAATCGAAGCGCTGCCCCTGCTGCGCGAGTGCTTTCGCCTGTTGGCCCGCGCTTATAAGATGAAGGGCGATTTTGAGCGCGCCCTCGATTTTCATGAGCGTTTTCATCAGGCCGACCGCGCCATCTACAATGAAGAAGCCGATCAGCGCATGAAGAATTTGCAGGTGCTTTACCAGCTTGAAAACGCGCAGCGCGAGGCCGAAATTTATCAGTTGCGCGCCCAGACGCTGCAAAAAGAGGTGGATGAACGCAAACGCAGCGCCGAAGTCCTGGAGCTTATGGCGCGCATCGATCCGCTGACCGAGATTTTGAACCGCCGCGCGTTTTTTGAACAGGCCGAACAGATTTTGGCCCAGGCCCATGCCGATGAACAGCCGCTGGCGATGATCTTGATTGATGTGGACCATTTTAAGCAGGTGAATGACAACTTTGGTCACCAGACCGGCGACCGCGCCTTAACCCTGACCGCCGAACGGATGCGCCGCCATATTCGCAACAGCGATTTGCTGGGCCGCTATGGGGGCGAAGAGTTTATTGTCTTGCTGCCCGGCCTCGATTCTGAGCAGGCCCTGGTTTCGGCCGAACGGCTGCGCTGCGCGGTGGCCGCCCAGCCGATGCAAATTCATACCCACAGTTTGCTGATCACCCTCAGCCTGGGGGTGGTGGTGGCGGCTGCTCAAAACCTGCCGCCGCGTCTGGATGAGATGGTGAACCAGGCCGACTGCGCCCTGTATGTTGCCAAACAGCGCGGGCGCAACTGCTCGGTGCTCTTTCGCCCTGAATTTGAGCAAAACAACTGTACCGATACCCCGCCCGCCGCTTCGGGGGGGTGAATGAGGGTTAACAACCACCCCGGCCGCGGACATTATTGCCCGCGGCCGGTTTGATTCTCTTTTAAGGCGTGGTCTTAGAACAGGCGCTGCAACATCTGTTCGCCGTGGCTCAGGTAGTAGAGCGGGGGAACCTCCAGCATGGTGTAGGCGCCGGGCGACATGCGTGTGACCGCGCGGGCCGCCGAGACCATCACCTGGGCGGTGGAGGCCGGGTTGTGGAAGGTGGTCTCGAAGCGCAGCAACTGGTTGTCGATGCCCGATGCCCCGCCTTTGCGCTGAATCTGAATGGCGTGGCCCATATCGACCAGCGGGCTGACATCGGCCACCTGAAACACGCGCACATCGTCATGGCAGAAGTAAGAATCGGCCAGAATGCGCTGTTTCACTTCTTCAAATTCAAAGCCTGGGGCAATCACCAGATACAGATCGCGTTTGTGACAGCCGGGGTCGCCGGGGCGGGTGATGGAGAGCGCATCGTGCACGCCTGCGTATGATTTGGCCGCCACGGTGTGGCCCATGCTCATGCCAGGCCCGTAGGTCACATAGGTCAGCCCGGTGGGGGCCCAGGTTTCAAAGATGGTGCGGATGATGGTGCTCACGCCGGGGTCTACCCCCGCGCCCATGATGGCGGCGGCGTTGTTCTGGCGGGCAATGGGGTCGAGCGTCTGGCGCAGGTTCATAAACGGCTCGCCGTGCATGTCAAAGGCGTCAACGGTGTGAATGCCGGCTGCCAGCAGCCGGGGGGCCAGCTCGATGACGGCGCGGGTGGGCACACCCAGAATCACCACATCGGGTTTTTCGGGCAGCTCTTCCACCGCTTCCACCACCGGCACACCGGGAAAGTGGCGGCGAATTTCCTCCACCCGGCAGCCCATTTCAATAATGCCGCTTAAAGTCATGTCGGGGGCCAGCTCTACAGCGCGGGCTGAATATTGGCCGATATGGCCACAGCCCATGATGGTCGCTTTAATCTTCGATTCCACAGCGCACGCTCCTCACGATTGGGTTTCAGTTGGATGGAAAATGAAGGCCACTTTGTCGCCGGGATGCACACCGGCTTCAAGCCCGGTTTTGAGCGGCAGAGCGGCTTTGATGATGATGTTGAAGTGATTGGGGTAGTGGGTCAGGTCATAGCCGGCCAGGCTGCCGAGGGGTTTGCCGTTCAGGGTCACCTGGTCGCCGGCCCACAAAATGCCGCCCTGTTCAATTTCAAAAAAGCCGAGATAGGCGATCTGGTTGACGGTTTTGCCGGGGGCGGCGTCTTCATTGGTCAGAATCAATTCGTGGATCTCATATTTGCACAGCGCCCGCGAGGGGAAGGGCGCCAGTTCCAGCCCGCGCCGGTCTGAACGGGCGTGCAGGGTGCAGTTGATGACCCCGACCACGGGAGGTTTTTCGACGCAGGGCGTGCCTGAGGTGCTGAATAATTTGTTGGCGTACGGGTCCGGGCTCATAAGCCTCCTTTGCAAGGTGGTGGCAGCGGGTTATTGAATTGCAAGCACTTCGAGAATATCGGGCACCGGCGGCTGGCGCAGGTCGATCACCGGGGTGTGGTTCACCCGGCTGCGGACGGCGTTTAACAGCGCTGGCGGGTTTACGCTGCCCGAAGAATAGGTCCAGGCGGCCGGTTCAAAAACCGGGTAAAACGGGTTCACCGTCAGACAGCGCAGCGGGAGGGTTTCGAGGTATTGCGGCGGAACGCTCAACCGCTTCCAGATCATCTGCCAGTCGAGCGGGCTGCCGCTGGCGATCAGCTTAAGCGGGTTGCCAAAGACCCAGCGCGCAATCTCGAGCCCCGGTTTTTCTTGCAGCAGAATTTTTAACTGGCGCGGGTCGCAGGCGTTGGGGATGAACACCGACTCGACCGGCCGGTCGGCGGCCTGGCGCAGCGCACTGCGCACGGCCGGGCTGAGCAGCGAGGCGGCATCCAGCAGCAGCGGCTGCGGGCTGTCGGCAAAGTGAATGGCAATGCCGGCGCCGTGCCGGGGTGAGGGCGGGGCGGCAAAGTTGAACATTGCACACAGGGCCCGGGCATGGGCGGCGATGGAGGGGATGTCATCATTAAAGGCGGCCCCGGTTGAAAGCACCAGCCCGTCGGTGCAGATCATGGGCACCAGACGGTTGAGTGCGCCATCCACCAGCAAAATTTCGACCCCCAACTGTTCAAAGCGGGTTTTCACCTGCTCTAGATCGCGGCGGCGGTTGGGCCCGGCCAGCACCACCAGGCCGGGGGTGGTGATTTCGATGAGCAGAATTTCGCCCAGCACGGTTTGAATGCCGCTGCGCTGCTGCACCCGATAGCCGGCGGTGCCCATTTTGAGACATTTTTCGGCCGTGGCAGCCAGGTCGCCGGCTTGCAAGACATAGCGCGGCTTGGGCAGCCCGGTGACGTTATCTTTCAGTTCGCCGTCATAGCCGATGCTGGTCAGCGCCAGGCGCAGCTCGCGGGCGTGGCAGGCCTCCACCACATATAAGGCCGTGGTGGTTTTGCCGGTGTTCTTGGCGGTGCCTGCAAAACTGATGCTGTACACAAAAACCTCTATTGAGCTTAAGCCCTGCGGATCGATCCCTGACCGGTGCGGCCGGGGTATAAACCGTCTTCCTGGTTGCCCAGCAGCCCTTCATAAATGGCGGCCACAAAATCGGCGCGCTGCGCAATTTGCTCGAGCACGGCGGTGATGCCCGCGTGCAGTTCGGCCTGCATGTGCTGCGCGGCCGGGGTGGGCTGAAAATGCGCGCTGCCCATAAAGCGCAGGCTGTCGCGCACGGCGCGCAGGGTATCGACCCGCGCCGGGACCGAGATGGGGCCTTTGGAATAGGCCTCATCGGATGAGGCAAAGGTCATGGCCGAAACGCCCATGCTGGAAGCCAGCACGGCGTGGTTGGCGGTGGTCATGGCCGACTGCACCCGGTCGGGGGTGTGGGTCATAAAGCCCACCGGCTCGCCGGGCCAGACCGGGGTATCCACAATCTCGCGCCAGACGGCCAGTTTGGCGATATTCATATCGACCATATTGTCATCCATATGGCCGTAGATGGTCATGTAGGGTGAGTAGCACAGCAGCGGCTTGGGAATGGGCTTGGCCCCCAGTTTGAGACCCAGCATCATCATAATCAGCAGACCGGCGAAGGTCTTGTGGGGCGGCACACCGCTCAGCTCGTCGTTGCCGGGGATATCAAACGGCAGGCCATATTCAGCCGCCAGACGCAGCGAATAGACCCCGTCCACGGTCAGCCGTTCGGGGTCGGTGCCGCCGGCTGTGCCGCCGTAGGGGATGTTAATCTTGAGCAGATCGGCGCCGGCCGCGTGGGCCAACACCTGGGTCTCGGGGGTGTTTAACCCGCGGTGACCGCGCACATTCCACAACGTGGGGGCTTCCATATTCTGGCGGATAAAGCTCAGGTTTTCGAGGGTCAGAATGGTGCCGTCGTGTTCGTGGGTCAGGTAGCCTTCCAGCAGGCCTTCGCGCTGTGCGCCCCAGGAGGGGTCAAAATGGAGCACCCCATCGGCGCCCCAGGCTTCGGCGGTCTTAATGTGTACCACATCCATCACCGGGCAGCCGGTGCCATATTGCACAAAAAAGAGCGGTTTTTCGCCCACATGGCGCAGCGATTGATATTCATACCGTGCACCGGCCAGCAGCTCGGGCAGGCGTTCCACCTCGGTCTGGCCCAGCCAGCGCACCCCAGAGGGCAGTTTGCCGGCGCGGTAGGCGGCCTGAATTTCTTCGTCGCAAAAGCCCAGATATTTCTCCAGCAGATGCCGGCGGGTGGGGCTGTTTGGGGCATCGCGGCGGGCCACACCGGCGGCGAGCATCTCTTTGCGGATCTCGGCGCGCTGAATGCCGTCGCTGGTTTTGCCTTTCACCCATTCCAGAATCTGGTCGCTGATCACATCCAGCAGCCCGGCAATTCGGGCGTCTTTCCAGGCGTAGCTGTGCCCTGCCACCACACTGGGCTTGGGGCGCTGCACCTGGGCCGCAAAATCATCTTCCACCGCGCCCTGACGGCCTTCGATGAAGGCGATGACCTCTTTAAGGTTGAGCGCACCCACAAACGTGGCGTCAAAGCCCAGTTCGGCGCCCACCTCGCGGGTGATGGCCATGCCGCCCACGCCGATGCGGGTGTTCTCGCGCAGGCCCGAGGCTTCGGCCAGGTCGATCAACTGGCCCAGCGTTTCGGCCACTTTGTAGCCCAGGGTGCGGCTGACCAGAATGGCCGCGGGGGGTTCGACCAGCGCGGCTTCGATCACCTCTTCAACCGTAGTGCCGGGCCGCATACTGACGGCGTTAAAACCGGCTTCATCCAGCCGGCGCTTAAGCAGCTTGATGGCGTTATCGTGTACGGGATCCAATGGAGCGAGCAGGACCTTTTTGCTCATTCTTTTCCTCCTGCGGCTTCCAGCCAGCGGTAATGATCGCCGGGGTGGTGCACGTAGGTGCGAATGCGCACCCGCGCACCCCAGCCGCGGTGCTCCAGAAACACAATGTCGGCGTGGGGCAGGTTCATTTCGGCGGCCAGCGCTTCAGCGAGCTCTTTGGCTTCTTCTTCACTCTTGCAATACAGATACGTCTCAATATCCAGGGCATCTACCACCTGGTCGATGGCTTTGGGCATACGGTGCTCCTTTCTGAAGCGATGGAGAAAAAGCATCCCCTCCGGGAGTGAGAGACGCCCCCGGAGGGGCGTCTCTGCGGTCAAGAGGATTGAGCCGGAATTTAGCTGATGATTCCGCCGTAGCGGCTGATGATCTCGATGGCCTTGAACATGGCGCGCACCGACATGCGGGTGGGCATTTCCAACAGGCGGCCTTCTTCGTCGATATTGCCGATGCCGTTGGAAACGAAGATGTTGGCGTCGTAGGCGATGGTGGGGACCATGCCCATTTGCGACATGGCGTTCTGCAGAACATGGCTGCCGGCGTACATATCTTCGATGGAGAAGATGGGAATGCCAGCCTCACCGTTGGCCCAGGTGTCGAAGTAGTTGAGTTCGACGGCCAGCGAGTTGACCGATTTGCAGATCTTCCAGCCTTTTTTCAACGCGGCGGGCAGCAGATCGAACTCTTCGAGGGTGATGTTGTAGAGGCCTTCGGTGGCCTGCAGGGCGATTTCGGGGGTGTTTTTGAGAATGCGCATGGCAGCCAGGGCGCCCGCCAGGGCTTCTTTGCCGGGGTCAAACCCCACATAGGCGGCCTTGCCGTGTGAAGAAAGCGTGCCGTAGCGTGCGCCGTGAATGCCCAGCGCGCGACGCATTAACACCATCGGTTCTTCTTTACCGATGATCAGGCCGCAGGTGGGGGCGCCAGAGGCTTTATCCATCGAGTAGATGACCACATCTGCGCCGATCTTGCGGATGTCGGTGCCGACAAAGGGCACGCCCCAGGCATTGTCGACGATGTAGGGCACATCATATTTCATCGCCAGCTCGCCCAGGCCCTTCTGAAAGACCGATACGCCGTCTTCGTCTACATCGCCATAGCCATAGCCGGGGGTGTCGTAGCCGACCGAAGCGAACCCGGCCAGGGTGTCGATATGGCGGGTGGCTACTGTGTCGAACAGCTCAACCGATTTGCCGCCATCCACATTGGAGAGGTGGATGATGGGGTTGTATTTGATGCCGTGGCACGGATATTCGGCGCCTTCGGGCTTGATATAGACCGTATCGAGATTGAAGGCGCGTTTGCCCTGCACGCCATATTCGCCGGCGGCTTCGCCGCGCTCGGCGTTCACTTCTTTATATTTGGGCGGGAAGGGGCGGCCGTAGGCAGCCTGATGGTGGGTGTGGCGTTCGTAGGGGGCCAGGTAGCGCGCGCGGTAGGGGTCGCCGCGGCCCAGGGTGGGGGGCATGCACAGCACGTCGAACGAGGTGTTCAGGCCGGCTTCGCAGGTGTTGACCAGGGCGGCGTCATAATCGTCGCCGTAATGTTCCTTCACCAGGTCGCGGATCTTTTCATCGAGCACGGCGCTGGGCAGCACTTTGCGCGACACCTCATGCATGGCATCTTCCACGGCGCGGCTGAGCAAGCCGTGGCAGCCCGAAACGGCCCCGGTTAAACCCACAGCGCCTTTCAACTCGCCGGTAATGCCGATTTCTTCGGCAGCTTTGCGGCATTCGGCGTAGATGTTGGCCTGGTTGGCCTGCAGGTGTTTGTACATCTGATACTTGAACTGGAATTTCTTTGCCATTTTTGATGATCTCCTTGAATATCCGATAGGTTACGGTTGTTGCTGTAGTTTGATGCGGTTGACCAGCTCGTCAAAGTCTTGCTGCGCCAGGTCGGCAGAAACACTGAGCATGTGTTCGCGGGCGGCCTTTTCGGCGGCATCGGGGTTGCGGTCGATGATCGCTTCCAAAATTTGAATGTGTTCGCTGATCGATTTTTTCAGGCGTCCGCTCTGAAAGTTGGAAAGCATTCGGTAGCGGGCCAGATGATCGTCGAGGTTTTCGAGCAGGTGAATCAGGCGGTCGTTATCTGACCGCTCGATGAGCAGGTTGTGAAACTGGCGGTTCAATTGTGAGGCCAGTTGAATATTGCAAGATTCGGCAGCGGCGCCGTGTTCGTTAATCAGACTGCGCGCGGTTTCAATATCTTGCCCGGTGCAGCGGGTGGCCGCCAGCCGCAGCGCCAGCCCTTCGAGCACGGCGCGAATTTCAAAAATATCAATCACCGACTGGTGCGAGATATCGGCGATATAGTAGCCCTTGTAAGGGATTTTGATGATGAAATCTTCTTTTTCAAGCCGTGAAAGCGCGTCGCGCACGGGGGTCTTGCTGATGCTAAGCTGGCGCGCCAGGTCGTTTTCCACCAGACTTTCCCCCGGTTTAAAGCGGAAGGTCAAAATTGCCTCTTTGATGGCATCGTAAGCGAGCTTTTCAAGCGAGGTGGGTGATGCAACGGGGGTCAGGGGCAGGTTCATCGGGTGTTGGTTCCTTGTCATATCATATATCGTATATGATACATATTTATTGTAAGTCTGGCGGCGAGGTTTGTCAAGTGAAGGTATCGACGCTGATGAAGCGAAAACTTGTAGCGCGGGGGGCTCTGACCGGGTAAGGCAGGAAAGCCGGTGGGTTTCAAACCACCGGCTTTCTTCAATTTTTATTCTCTGGCCGCTTTTTCAGCGGCTTCGATGACCACTTCTTTGTTCTGACGCACGCCAAGGTAAGCGGCCTGCACCGATGGATCGTGCAGCAGTGCTTTTGCATCGCCCCCGCGCATCACATGCCCCACTTCCAGAACATAGGCGCGGTTGGCAATTTTTAAAGATTGCAGTGCGTTTTGTTCCACCAGCAAAATGGTCGTGCCCTGGCTGGCAATTTGTTGAATGGATTGAAACATCTGGTTGACCAGCACCGGCGCAAGCCCCAGCGAGGGTTCATCCAGCAGCAGCAGCCGCGGGCGCGACATTAGCCCGCGCGCGATGGCAACCATTTGTTGTTGACCGCCCGAGAGCGTTCCGGCATATTGCCCCAGGCGCTCTTTGAGAATTGGGAAGAGCGAAAAGATGTAGGCTTCGTCTTCGGCAATTTTGTCACGGTCGTTGCGCAGATAGGCCCCCAGCAGCAGGTTTTCGCGCACCGTTAAATTGGGGAACAGGCGGCGGCGTTCGGGCACCAGGGCCATGCCGGCGGCCACAGCCTGGTGGGGGACGGCGTTCATCACTTTGTCGGCGAAGGTGATTTTGCCCGATTTTGGCTTTAAGAGGCCGATCAGGGTCCACATCAGCGTGGTTTTTCCGGCCCCGTTGGCGCCAATAATTGAAACAATCTCTCCCTGTTCCACCTGGAAGGATACGTCTCGCAGGGCATGAACCGCTTCACCGTAAAACACATTCAGGTTTTCAACCGAGAGGAGCATATTCTTCCACCTCCACCTTGTCGCCCAGATACGCTTCCAGAACGGCAGGGTTGTTTTGAATTTCTTCGGGCGTGCCCTCGGCGATTTTGCTGCCGAAGTTAATCACCACGATGCGCTCGCAGATGTTCATGACCACATCCATGTGATGCTCGATCAGAATGATGGTCAGATTGCGCAGCTTATGAATCCGGTCGATCAGGTCAACCAGCTCCAGCGATTCTTTGGGGTTCATCCCGGCGGCCGGTTCGTCCAACAGCAGCAGGCGCGGGTTCAGCGCCAGCGCGCGGGCAATTTCCAGCTTGCGCTGCAAACCGTAGGGCAGGGTTTTGGCAACCCGGTCGGCATAATCTTCCAGATCGACCAGCTTGAGCAGTTCGTGCGCCTGTTCGCGCTGACGGGCTTCCATGGGGTTTACCGACCACGGCCAGCGGATGAAGGCCTCGAACAGCGAGTAGTTGCTGGCCGTGTGCAGCGCGGTTTGCACATTTTCAAGCACGGTCATCGAGCCAAACAGGCGGATGTTCTGGAAGGTGCGTGAGATGCCGCTGAGCACAATGGCGGTGGGGGGTTTTCCGACCATATTTTTCTTATCAAACAGAATCTCACCGCCATCGATGGGGTAGACGCCCGAGATCAGATTGAACACGGTGGTTTTGCCCGAGCCGTTGGGGCCGATGAGGCCCATAATTTCACCCGGCCGCACCTCAAAGCTCAAATTGTCAACCGCCACCACGCCGCCAAATTTCTTGCTCAGGTTGTTAATTTTAATTACCGGCTCGGTGGGGTCCAGCTTCACCACTTCCATGCGTTCTTTCAGCGCTTTCAACTGCGTTTGCAGCCGGCTGGTGGGGGTGAAGAACTTTTCGAAGGTTTTTACATAGCGGTCATAGAATTTTGCCAGCGCGGCGCCCAGTCTGGAAGAGGCCGGTTTGAGCGCGTTTGAAAGCCACTTGCCCAGGTAAGAAACGCCTGCCGAAACCGCCACCGCCGCAGCCAGGGCAGCCAGCAGCGCCGGAAAACGACCCCAGAACGAGGCGTAGCCGTTGTAGATGCTGGCGGCGATGGTGAGGCCCACCGTGACGCCGATGATGGCGAACAGTTTGGGAGCATTATTCAGGTTGATCTCTTCATACCCAAACAACCCCTTGGGGCGGAAGTTGATGATGACCACCAGCAGCGCCCCGTAGAGCACCAGACGCCACAACGCCAGACCGCGGAACAGCTCGGGGATGACGATGAACAGCGCCACGGCCACAAACGGGCCGGTCAGGCTGCCCATGCCGCCGCATACCACCCCGGCCGTGATCAGGCTGGATAGATCCATATTGAAGATGGCCGGCTGGATGAAGGTGATGTAGTGTGCCAGCAAACCGCCCGACAGCCCGGCAAACCCGGCGCTAATCGCCAGTGAGAGCATCTGGTTGGGCAGCAGGCGAATGCCGATCATTTCGGCGGCTACGGGGTCTTGGCCGATGGCGATGATCTTGCGCCCGTAGTTGCTTTTAAGAAAGTTCTGGCACAGCCACACGGTGAGGATGACAAACAGAAAGGTGTTGAAGGGGTCGGCCAGCTTGGTAATGCCGGGCAGGCCGCGCGCGCCCTGGGTGAGGGGCAGGTTTTCGAGCAGCACCTTCACTGCTTCGCCAAAACCGAGGGTGGCAATGGCAAAATAATCAGAGCGCAGCTTCACCCGCAGGGTGGGATAGCCGATGATAAAGCTGACCAGCACCGCCAGCGCCACCCCGGCGAGCAGGGCGGGGATGAGCGGAACGTTTAGAAAATAGGTCAGAATAGCGGCGGTATAGCCGCCAATGGCCATAAATGCCGCATGCCCCAGGCTGAACAGACCGGTGTAGCCGGTGAAGATGGCCAGGCCCATGGTGGCAATGATGTAGATGGCGGCGTTGGTAAAAATTGCTTGCGCGTATGCCATGTGGGGTCTCTCCTAAAGTTTCTCTTCCACGTGCCGACCGAACAGGCCGGTGGGCCGGACGATGAGCAGAAGGGCGAGCAACCCGAAGCTGAATACGTCGCGGTAGGTGGAGAGCGGGACCCCGCCGATGGTGCTGACCGAGATCAGCGCCTCGATCAAACCCAGCAGGATGCCGCCGACGATGGCACCGGGCAGGCTGCCCAGGCCGCCGATCACAGCACCGATATAGGCTTTGTTAGTGATCCAGCCCATGCTGGGGTAGACCATGTACTTAACGCCCATGAAAACGCCGGCCATGCCGCCCAGTGCGCCGGCCAACAAAAAGAGGACCGCCACCAGCATATCAAGGTTGACGCCCAGCACCGAAACCATTTCGGCATCATGTGAAGCGGCGCGGATGGCAGTGCCTACTTTGGTGAAGTTGAGCACAAAGGTCAGCAGGGCAATGGCCAGGATCGAAAAGCCGAAGGCAAACAGATCCATTTTGCTGATCACCGCCGAGCCCAGGGCGATGCTGTCTTGTGCGAACACGGGGGGCAGGGCGTATAAATTGGCGCCGATGGTGGCATAGAGCACATTTTGCAGGGCAATGGCCATGCCCATGGCGCTGATCATTAAATAAAGGGAGGGCGCGCGGCGGTGCCGCAGCGTGCTGTAAGCGATACGCTCCACTAAGAAAGCGATGATCCCTGCGCCCAGCATGGAGATGAGCAAAGCTGGCAGAAACGGTATGGCCAAGAACTTCACCATGACCGCCCAGGCCACATAAGCGCCGAGAGTGATCACCGCACCATGCGCAAAGTTAGAGAAATTCAATACCGAAAAGACCAGAGAATAGCCTACGGCCATCAGGGCGTAGATGCTGCCGATCGATAAACCGGTGATAATGGTTTGTAAGATCAATGTTCCCTCCAATGGAAAGGGGGTACATTCGCACTGTCTGAGAATGACGCACCCGGAGTTTTAAACTCTGGCGACCTGCCCCGTTGGCGGGTTGGGCCGCTTTTGAATATCCGGCGGCTTTTGAGGGCCGCCGGATATTAAATCGGTGCAAAAGAATTACTCGGTGGTGACGAAGGTTTTGACGTAGACGAAGTTGCCGTCTTTCAACTGCTGGATCACGGCGGGTTTGTTGAGCGGGTTGTGGGTGGCGGTGTCCATGGTCAGAACGCCGGTCAACACCTGCAGGTCTTTGGTGTTGGCGAGCGCATCGCGCAGGGCTTCGCCTTCGGTGGTTCCGGCGCGTTTGATGGCGTCGGCCAGCCAGAGCATGGCATCATAAGACATGAGCGGGTTGGGCAGTACGGGGTCTGCGTTGTATTTGGCGCGATATTCCTTCAGAAAATCCTGGATGAGCGGATCTTCCATGGCGGCCAGGTTGACAAAGTAACCACCCTCAACAGCGCCGCCAGACAGCTCGAAGATATCGGGGCTGCCCCAGCCATCGCCGCCGATCAACGTGGCGGTAATGCCCAGATCGCGGGCCTGTTTGGCAGCCAGTGCAGCTTCTTTCTGCATGGTGGGGATGAAGATGACATCGGGATTGCCTTCTTTGATTTTGCCCAACTGAGCGCGGAAATCAAGCTCGCCCGAGCGGAAGGCTTCGCTGGCCGTAATGGTGCCGCCGCCTTTTTCGAAGGCTTCGACGAAGTATTTGCTCAGATATTGTGAGTATTCATCACCCACATCATAGAGGGTTGCGGCAGTTTTGGCGCCCAGATCTTTGAGGGCGAACTGGCCGGCAACGGTGCCCTGGAAGGGATCGATGAAGCACACGCGGAAGGTGTAGGGCACAACTGTGCCGTCATCGGCAACGGTGACGGTGGGGTTGGTGGCGGTGGTGGCGATGAGGGGAACTTTAACCGAGTTGTTGACTTCGCGGACGGCATTGGCAACGCCCGACTGTCCGGGGCCGATGATGGCCACAACTTTATCCTGTTCGACCATACGCTTGACGACGTTGACGGCTTCCAACTTGTCGGCGCGGCTGTCGTAGGCGATAATTTCGACCTTCTTGCCGTCGATACCACCGGCGGCGTTGATCTTTTCAACAGCCAGCATCAGAGCGTTGTTTTCGGATTGACCCCAGGTTGCGCTGGGCCCGGTCAGAGCGACCAGATTGCCGATTTTGATGGTCTGCGGTTCGGCCGGTTTGCAGGCTGCCAGAAGGCTGCCCAGCAGCACGGTCACCAGCAGAACGGTGAGAAGGGTGCGACTTTTCATGGGTTTACGGTTCTCCTTGAAACAAAATTGGGTGTATTGACTTACAATTGAGATGATATCAACCCCGAGGGAACGACTTCCCAATTCGGGGGGCTTCGATCACAAAATGCCATTCCAAACAGGACAATATCTTACCCTCGTAAGCGCATAACTGCGCTGGATGATTGCTGCCGGGGCAGCGCCAAAACCCACACGAACAGGCGAATTGACCTTCGGAGTTCCACGTTTTGAAATGGATCGGTTGGTTTGAAAATAAAGCGGTAAAAGGTGTTGTCAGGCAGGTGTGTTTATATTTATAATATGATACATCATACACCATACTTGATATACTGCATTATAGATGGTTTTAAGGGGCTGTCAAGTATGATATTTTGAACCCCTCTATGTGTCAAAAGTTATGTATTCATTTTTCTCATAAAACTTGATCTCTGCGGGTGAAAACAATGGAAAACACTGCATCGGGTAACCTGTTATACCCAAACTGGCTGGAGATTAATTTGTCGTCGGTCGCGCATAATACCCGCGTGTTGTTGGAACGCACCGGGGTGGCGCTGATGGCCGTTGTGAAGGCCAATGCCTATGGCATGGGCGCTGCGCCGATTGCGAAGGTCATTTTAAACACCGGCGCCACGGCCTTGGCCGTGGCGCGTTACAGCGAGGCGGCGGCGCTGCGCGCCGCGGGCATTGCTGCTCCCATTCTGGTGTTTGGAATGCTCACCCCGCCCGAGGTGGATGCGGCCATTGAACAGGGGATCTGGTTGACCCTGCACAGCCGCGAGAGCGCCGAGCTGTTCAGCCGCCGGGCGCTGGCGCTGGGCAAGACCCTGCGGGTGCACCTTAAGGTCGATACCGGCATGGGCCGCCTGGGGGTGTTGGCCGAAGAGGCGGCCGGGCTGGCTGCGTATGCCACCGGGCTGGGCGGCCTGGAGATTGAGGGACTCTACACCCACTTTGCCATGATCGATGAGCTCCCCGATGACCCCCTGGCGCCGCAGCAATTGGAACGTTTTCAGCGCGCCGTGGCGGCGGTGAATGCGCTGGGTATTCATCCGCGCTGGCTGCATACCGCCAATTCGGCGGCAGCGATGGGCTGCCCGGCTTCTTATATGAACATGACCCGCGCCGGTTCGGTGCTGGTGGGCATTCGCCCGTTTTATTTTCTGCCCTTCCCGCCCGAGCTGCACCGGGTGTTAAGCTGGAAGGTGCGCCTGGCCTCTTGCCGCACTTTGCCAGACGGCTGGGGGTTGAGCTATGGGCAAACCTATCACACCCGCGGCACCGAGATCATTGGCGTGCTGCCGGTGGGCTATGCCGACGGCTTTCGGCGTGTGGAGCATAACGAGGTGCTCATCGACGGCCAGCGTGTGCCGGTGGTGGGGCGGGTGTGCGGCGATGCCTGCATGGTGCGTTTGCCAAAGCACTATCCCGAAGGAACCGAAGTGGTGCTGCTGGGCCGCCAGGGTAATGAAGCGATTGAGATCGAAGATCTTGCCATCCGCTGGAAGATCTCGCAGGCCGATGTGACCGCCCTGATCAACAGCCGCATCCCGCGGGTATATGTGCAGGATGCGTGAGGGCGCGCGGCGGCGGGCCTTTTAGCCGAAGATCAGCCGCAGCGACTGCCAGTTCACCGCCAGGTCGTAGACGCCCACGCCCACCAGCAGCAGCCCGCCAGCCAGGTTAACCGCCCGGCTGTGCTGCGCAAACCAGCGGGTTAAATTGCGCTGGGTCGCCCCGGCAACCAGCGACAGTACCAGCAGCGGCATTCCAAAACCCAGCCCAAACCATAAAAAGGTCAACAGCCGGCCCGCGGTCTCTGCCGCGCTGAGCGACAGGGCAAATGCACCCACAATCAGCGGCCCCGAGCAGGGCAGCGCAATGGGTCCGTAAAGCAGGCCGTAGACAAAGGCGTTGGCAAACGGGTGGCGCAGCGCCGGAATCTGCAGGGTGGGCAGTTTCTTAAAGACATTGACATTGAATAACAGCAGCACCCCGAGCGTGATCAGAATCAGATCGGCGGCGGGGATGATGTAAGCCAGCGCCTGCCCCACCGGCACCGCCAGCAGCGCAAACAGCGCCCCGAGCAGCAGCATCATGGTCAGCACACCGGCCAGAACAAAGAACCCCAGCAGATAACGGGCGAAGCGGCCGGGCAGCGCTTCGCTCTGGCCGCTTAAATAAGCCAGAAAACCAGGGTAGAGCGGAAAAACGCACGGGCTGGTGACGGCCAGCAGGCCCAGGCTGAAGGAGGTGAGGGCGTTTTCAAACATGGCGGGTCCTTTTGATTGCGAAAGAATGGCAGGTGCAAGCGCTGTGGTTTTGGCGGGCTTGAGCGGGTGGGTCGGGTTAACCCACCCGCTCAAGGCGGGTACGGATACCGGTCGGATTACATTCCTTCGTCCAGATAGGGC